>NC_007765.1:0-300000 GCF_000092045.1 Rhizobium etli CFN 42
AAGGCCCGAAAGCTTTGCGCCAGTCGCAGCTGTTAGGGGGATTGTAGAACGGCAGTCGGCCATCTTCTTCTCTTCCTTCCCGCGCTTTTGTTGAAATAAACGGTTAACCATGTCATAGATGGCGGAAGGAAACAGCCGCTTTGCTTCCATTTGTGAGAAACTATAAAGCTTAACAATGCGCTACGATATCGACGGTGTAATGCTCCAAACCCTGCTTCCATTGCTTGCCGCGGCGGAGGACGCGGCGGCGCGGCTGGACGAGCGGGTGTTGCGCTCATCGGTTGGTGAGGGATTTGCCGAGCGCAGCCACTTCTTCGATGCCGCAGGTGCGTTATGGGTCGCCGGCGAGCTCGTTCATGTCGAGGATCTCGTTCTGCACGACGCGCATATGGATAGCCGCGCTCCCAGCCATGAACTGACGATCGCCCATTCGGTGCTGCGGACGCGTCGGCGCATCTGGACCGGCGAACCGTCCTGGGCGCTCGGCGCCTCGGGGCTGGCAACGCTGACGGCGACCACAGGGGAAGGGGAGGGTCTCACTCCCGAGGCCAAGAGCCCGGCGGCTGCGGTCGAGGCCGACGACGAGGGCGAGGATGAAGACGCGCCGCTCGCCGCCGAGATGGCCGAGATCGATGCCATTCTTGCCCGCTCGCAGAAGCTCATCGACATCCATACGGGCAAAGCGCCGTCCGGCGAGGAGGCGGCCGCAATATCTCCGGCCAAGCGCAACTATGACCCTCTCGGCCTGCTAGGCGACGAGGAATGGGATGAGGAGCAGCGGCTTGCGGAGTGGCGAGGCGTGCTGCCATTGGCCGACAGCCTGCCGCCGGTTCTAGGCGCCGTCATCCTGTTCGAAGCCTGGGACAGGATCGAGCCGTTGCGGCGTCAGCATTGGCTCGGCGGACTTCTGGTCGAAAGCTACCTGCGCGCCCGCGGTAAGGTCGCTTCGCATCTCTTTTCCTTTTACGGCGGGCTGAAATTGGTGCGCCACGAGCGGCGTCGGGCCCGTGACCGGGCGACGCGGCTGCAAGCTTTTCTCGAAGCGATGCAGCTGGCTGCGGCGGCGGGCCTCAAGGAAATCGACCGGCTGTCGCTGGCGCGCACGCAGATGGAGCTGCGCTTTCGCGGCCGCCGCTCGAACAGCAGCCTGCCGGAACTGGCCGATTTCATTCTGTCGCGGCCGATGGTCTCGGCGGCGATGGTCGCCCGCCATCTGCGGATTACGCCGCGCGGCGCGCTGAACCTCGTCAATGAGATCGGCATTCGCGAAATCACCGGGCGCGGCCGCTATCGTGCCTGGGGTATCATCTGAAACGAAAGCGGCCGGGTCGTGAACCCGGCCGCTTCGTTTTGAGATGAGCACCCGATCTGCCATCTGTCACAGAGTGCAGACCGGGGCTCTTGCGCTTCCATTGCCCCCGGAAGCGCGATCCTATTCCCGTTCGCCCGTGAAGTTGAGCAGAAGCTGGAAGATGTTGACGAAGTTCAGGTAGAGCGAGAGCGCACCGAAGACGGCGAGCTTCTGGTTCGATTCCTGATCGTAATTTTCCGAATATTGTTCCTTGATGTTCTGGGTGTCGTAGGCGGTCAGACCGACGAAGACGACGATGCCGATCACCGAGATCGCGAACTGCAGCGCGCTTGAACCCAGGAAGATGTTGACGATGCCGGCGATGATGATGCCGAAGAGGCCCATCATCAGGAACGAGCCCATCTTCGACAGGTCGCGCTTCGTCGTGTAGCCGTAGAGGCTGGTGGAGCCGAACATGGCGGCGGTGATGAAGAAGGTCTGGGCGATGCTCGTCTTGGTGAAGACCAGGAAGACGGAGGCAAGCGACAGGCCCATCACCGCGCAGAAGGCCCAGAAAGTAATTTGCGCAGTGCTCGCCGACATCGTCTGGATGCGGAACGAGAAGAAGAAGACGAAGGCGAGCGGCGCGAGCATCACCACCCACTTCAGCGGCGAGCCGAAGATCGGTACGTAAAGCGCCGGCGTCGAGCCGACGATGAAGGCGACGATGCCTGTAATGACTAGGCCGAGACTCATATAATTGTAGACGCGCAGCATGTGCTGGCGCAGACCCTCGTCGAAAAGGGCCTGGGAGCCGGGTACGGCGTTGTAACGGGGATTGATCGGGTTCATGCTGATCTCCTCGGTTTGAACTAATAGAGAGAACGGGCGAGCCGTTCGGCCGCCTGATCGAGATTGAGGCCGCTATCCTCGGCAATCAGCGCATAGGCGACCTCGCCGATTTGCCAATAGGCGGCTTCTGCCTTTTCAAGGGCGAGATGGCTGACCGGCTGGACCTCGAAGGCGCCAGGCCGGACGGCGAAAAGCGACAGTCGCTTTCCGTCCGCCACCGTGATCGCCATCTCGACGCTGGGACCGAATTCGGACGGGAAGATCTGCACGTCGGCCACCTTCCAGTCTTTCGGCAATTCGGGCATGACGATCGCGGTGGCGGAACGGATGTCCTCGGCGCTGAAGATCGTCGGCGTCTGCGCCGGCATCGAGGCGCGGAGGGTCGCGGTCTGGTAGGCGCGAACGGCATCCTCGACATAGGCAGGCGCCGGAACCGAAGCCGATACTTCGGTTGCTGAGAAGGCGCCAAAGGAATTATGCGCCACCCAGCCGGCGGTAACCAGAATGCCAACGGCGGCGATGCGCTGCATAGAGTGGAAAATGCGGCCGTAGGAAAGGCCACGCTCCAGCCGGCGGGCGGCATCGCGGATATCGGGGCGGCCGAAGGCGCTTTCGCCGGCAAGCGCCAGGCGCAGCTCACCCTTCATGCTGAGATCGGCCATCACCTTGGCGGCAATCGCGGGGTGCGCCGAAAGATAGGATTCCACCTGGATGCGGCGGGCGACATCAAGCTCGCCATCCACATAGGCGTCGAGATCGGCATCGACGATCGGATCAATTGTCTTCATTGCCGTTCCCTCCGATTAATCGCAGATGCGAAACGCGCGGCGTCTTCTCCTCGAATTCGCGCAGCTGCGCGCGGGCGCGGGAGATGCGCGACATCAAGGTGCCGATCGGAATGCCGAGCGCATTGGCAGCTTCCTGATAGGAAAGGTCTTCGATCGCCACGAGATGCAGCGCCTCGCGCTGTTCCTCCGGCAGGTCGAAGAAGGCATCGCGTACCTGCTGCAAGCGCACGGCGTGTTCCTGGCCGGCCGGCAAGGACCGATCGGCCTCGACAGCCGCTTCGTCGTGGCGGCGCGTCAGCGACCGGTTTTGGCGAAGGCGATCGATATGGGCATTGTGCAGGATGGACAGCAGCCAAGTGCGCAGGTTGCCGCCGCTGCGAAAGCTCTTCTTCTTCTCGAAGGCGCGCACCAGCGCATCATGCACCAGATCCTCGGCCTCGTCCGAATTGCGCACCAGCGCGCGCGCGTAGCGCCTCAGCGCGGCGAGCTGTCCGATGACGTCGAAGGGGCGGTCTTTGCGTTCCATGATTGAGTATACGCAAGCGCGCCGGATTTTATTCCCGGCACGGCAAAAAAATCATCCGGAGGAGAGATCGCTGCCGAAGATCCGGCCGCCATGCGATGAGCGCCTCAAATCGGCAATTGTTTATGACAGTTATATGACTGATCATTCACCCCGCTGATTTAAGGGGAAGATACGAAATGAAGGAAAAGAAGCGGGTCTACGAGGCTCTCGTGGACGGCGCCATGGACGGGCTGACGGGTGAGGCGCTTTATGATTTCGTTAAGATGCGTTGTCCGAAGGCCACCAGCAAGAAGATCGTCCGGGCCTCGCTTCTCGCCCTGACCGATCCTCATCTCAAAGACCGCAATATTCTCGACGTGATCTATACGCTTGCGATCAAGCATCGTCTCGATGAAGGCGTGCTTGATGATGGCGACGAGGACGAGCCCGCCGAGCTGGCGCCGTTCTCTCGGACGCCGAGCCAGGACAGATTCCGACTTCCCTGAAATACTCAGCCGCCGTCCGAAAGTTCTTCGAGAATCGGACAATCCGGCCGGTCGTTGCCATGGCAGGCATGCACGAGATGCTCCAGGGTGCGGCGAAGTTCCGTCAGTTCACGGATCTTGCGGTCGATCTCGCCAAGTTTGCTCTCGGCGATATCCTTGACGTCGGCGCTCGCCCGGGCTTTGTCTTCATAAAGCGCCAGCAGTTGCCGGCATTCCTCTACTGAGAAGCCGAGTCCGCGTGAGCGCTGCAGGAAGCGCAGCTTGTGGACGTCGCTTGCCGCATAGTCGCGATAGCCGTTTCCGCCCCTTTCGGGGCGGATGAGGCCGATATCCTCGTAATAGCGGATTGTCTTCGAAGGCAGGCCGGACCGCTCAGATGCCTCGCCGATGTTCATTGCCGTCTCCTATGATTTCGCAAAGCGCAGTCTCAGCGCATTTGCTATCACCGAGACCGACGAGAGGCTCATCGCCGCCGCCGCGATCATCGGCGACAGCAGCAGGCCGAAGATCGGATAGAGCACGCCGGCTGCGACCGGCACGCCGAGCGCATTATAACCGAAGGCGAAACCGAGATTCTGGCGAATGTTGCGCATCGTCGCCTCCGCCAGCCGCCGTGCCCTGACGATGCCGTTGAGGTCGCCCTTTACCAATGTAATGCCGGCACTTTCCATCGCAACGTCGGCGCCGGTGCCCATGGCGATGCCGACATCGGCCGAAGCAAGGGCCGGCGCATCGTTGACGCCGTCGCCGGCCATGGCGACGACGGCGCCGTTGGCGCGCAATTCCTCGATCAGCGCCTTCTTGCCTTCCGGCAGGACGTCGGCGCGGACCTCATCGATGCCGAGGCTCTTTGCCACTGCGCGCGCCGTCCGCTCATTGTCGCCCGTCGCCATGATGATCTTCATACCGCTCTCGTGCAGCGCCTTGATGGCGACGGCCGTTGTCGGCTTGATCCGGTCGGCGACGGCGACGAGGCCAGCAAGCGTACCGTCGAGCGTCACGAACATCACCGTCTTGCCGTCACCGCGCAGGGCCTCGGTCTTCTCCGACAGCGCTGCGGGATCGATGCCGAGATCGGCGAGCATGGCCGCATTGCCGAGCGCTATGCTTGTGCCGTCGACAAGGCCCTTTACACCCTTGCCGGTCTTCGCCTCGAAGCCGGTGATCTCGACGAAAGTGACGCCGCGTTCTTCGGCGCCGGAGATGATCGCTTCGGCCAGCGGATGTTCGGAGCCGCGCTCCAGGCTCGCGGCCAGCGACAGCAGCCGGCTTTCCTCGGTTCCGCCGAGGGCAACGATGTCGGTAAGCTTCGGCTTTCCTTCGGTCAGTGTGCCTGTTTTGTCGACGATCAGCGTGTCGACCTTGGAAAAGCGCTCCAGTGCTTCGGCGTCCTTGATCAGCACTCCTTCTCCGGCGCCGCGCCCGGTCGCGATCATGATCGACATCGGCGTCGCAAGACCGAGAGCGCAGGGGCAGGCGATGATCAGTACGGCGACGGCGGCCAGCAGCGCATCGGCGAGGCTCGGTTCCGGCCCGATCGCGGCCCAGACAATGAAGGCAAGGATAGCCGTGACGACGACGGCCGGCACGAAGAAGGCCGACACCCGGTCGACCGCGCCCTGGATAGGCGCCCGCGAGCGCTGCGCCGTAGCGACCATGTCGACGATGCGCGACAGCACCGTGTCGGCGCCCACCTTTTCGGCCGACATGACCAGCGAGCCGTTCTTGTTGATCGTGCCGCCCGTCAGTCCGTCGCCTTTCGACTTCTCGACGGGCAGAGGCTCGCCTGTAATCATCGATTCATCGACGGTCGACTGGCCCTCGACGACGGAGCCGTCCACCGGAATGCGTTCGCCGGGACGCACGCGCAGCCGGTCGCCGGTTTGAATTTCCTCGACCGGTAGGTCGCTTTCGCTGCCGTCGGCAGCGATCCGCCGCGCCGTCTTCGGCGAGAGGTCGAGCAGGGCGCGGATCGCCGAACCGGTGCGTTCGCGCGCCTTCAATTCCAGCACCTGGCCGACGAAGACGAGCGCGACGATGACGGCCGCCGCCTCGAAATAGACGGGCACGGAAGCGCCATGGCCGCGAAAGCTCATCGGGAAAATCCCGGGCGCTAGCGTGGCGACGAGGCTGTAGACATAGGCGGTGCCGACGCCGAGACCGATCAGGGTCCACATGTTCGGGCTGCGGTTGACGAGAGACGCCCAGGCACGCCGGAAGAAGGGCAGGGCCGCCCACAGCACCACAGGTGTTGCCAGCAACAGCTCGATGTAACTCGCCTGCGGTTCGCCGATCGCTTCGCGGAGCGGCAGGCCGAGCATCGGCCCCATGCCGAGCGCCAGCAGCGGCAGCGCAAGGATGGCGCTGACCCAAAGCCGTTTGGTGAAATCGACAAGTTCCGGGTTCGGGCCTTCGTCAGCGGGAGGAATACCCATCGGTTCCAGCGCCATGCCGCACTTCGGGCAGTCGCCGGGACGGTCGCTGATGACCTCCGGATGCATCGGGCAGGTATAGAGCGTGCCCTTCGGCGCCGGCTTTGCTACCGGGCGATTGCCGTCGCGATAGGCCGTGGGGTCGGCTTCGAATTTCGTCTTGCAGCCGGCCGAGCAGAAGTAGAATTTCTCGCCCTCGACCTTTAAGAAATGTTTGGCCGTCGAACGATCGACGGTCATGCCGCAGACAGGGTCCTTCGCTGTCAGGTAATCCTGGGGTGCGGCCGCAAATTTCGTCCGGCAGCTTTCGGAGCAGAAATGGTAAAGGCGGTCAGCATGGGTAAGGGTGGGCTTGCCGGCTTGCGGATTGACGGTCATGCCGCAGACGGGATCACGAATGACCGTGTCGGCGACCTTGCCCCGGTCATGGCTGCAATGGCTATGATCATCATCGCCATGGGCGTGGCCGTGATGGTGGTCGTGTTTTGTGTTCATGCTGGTCTCCTATGCCCGCAAGGCAGTTGGAGAGACTTATCGACCTTCCAGCAACTGGAAGGTCAAGCGCTAAATTTGGGCGAGATCGATTTTTCGACGACCGCCGCTCGCTTCCAGAGCTGACGGCGCGCGCGATCTTCAGATCGGGCTGATAAGCCCGACCGGCTGGGTCCCGAGCAGGGCAGAGACTGAAATGCTGCCCCCTGGCTCGATCGTCTTTCCGGTCAGGAGATCCGCCTTCAGGCCGTGAAGAGGGGAGGGGACGGCGATCATAGTATCTTCCCAGAATTCAGGACCGGCAAAAAGCACGCCAGGGTCGAGCCAGCCGAACATCAGCCGGGGCGCGGCGATGATCGCGAAATCACCATCCTGCACACGGGCAAAAGCGAGCAGATGGTCACGCCGGCTGCCCGTCGCTTTTAACGGCAGATAGTCGCCTTTCGAAAACAGAGTCGGCTGCCGCCGCCGCAATTGAAGGCTGATCCCGACGATGCGCTGCTTCAACGCCGCCGCCTGAAGCTTGGCGATCGGTCGGGCTTCATCAAGCCAGGCTGCCAGCTGTTCGTGGTCGACAGGTCGGCGATTGTCGGGATCGACAAGACTGAAATCGAAACCTTCCGCGCCCTGGTAAATGTCGGGAATGCCAGGCGCCGTCAGCTTCAGCAGTGTCTGCGACAGGCTGTTGACGTAGCCCGCCGCAATGAAGGGCTGCAGCACGCTTTCGAAATCTTCGAGAAAGGCGTCATTGTCCGGCGACACCAGCGCCGCGGCATAATTCGTGACGGCGTCTTCATACGCACCATCCTGTTCCGTCCAGGCAGTGCGCAATTTGGCCTCGCGCACCGCCTTGACCGCATAGTCGGTAAAGCGGGCGCGAAGCTCGTCCATCTGCCCTCTGTCGAAATCCTCCGGCCAGACGCCGGCAAGCGCCTGATACAACATCCATTCGGTATTCGGCTCCGGTGCCACGCCATCCGGCAGATCCTTCAGCCACGGCCGGTTCATGTCACGCCAACGCGCCACCGCCTGGGCAAAAACATCCGCCCCTTCGCTCAAGGCATAGAGCCTTGCGCGGGCATCCTCGCCGCGCTTGGTGTCGTGGGTCGCCGTTGCCGAAAGCCCATGCGGCTGCAGCCGCGCCCGTTCGGCCATGCGGCGATGGAAGCCGTCCAGGCCCTCCGGCGGCTTGCCCGGTTCGCTGCCGACTTCGTTTGCGGCAAGCAGCCTGTTATAGCGGTAGAACAGCGTATCCTCGGTCGCCTTCGCCATGACCGGCCCGCTCAATTGCTGGAAGCGGATTCGGAATTCATGAGCCGCATCGCCGTCGATCCTGCCTTCTAGAAGCTTCAGCACATGATCGAGCGCGCGCCGGTCGTCGAGTTCTGCCATGACTTGCGATGCGGTTGCGGCAAGGACGGCCGAATCCTGCCAGGAAAGCGGACCGCCGTCGCCATAGGTGCGGTAGACGGGAAAGGCGATCAGCAGCGCGCCGAGCGCGGTGGCGATCTCTCCTCGGTTGAGTTCGGGAAAGATGCCCGCCGCGATCGCTGCCAGCCTGGCGGTCTCCCCGGCGAAATTGCGCTCCACCATCTGTTGCCTGGCAAGCCGCCGGCCCGCCTCGGGATCACCCGTTTCGCCGGCGAGGCTGCGATAGGCGTCGTCCAATATGCGCAGTCCGCCAGCATCGATGAAGAGTTCGCTCAGCGCAGCGATAAATTCATATCCTGTGGTGCCGGCAACCGGCCAGCTCTCCGGCAGCACCTCGCTTGCTCCGAGGATCTTTTCCACGACGATATAAATATCGGCTCCGACCGCTGCCCGAAGCCTGTCGAGATAAGCCTTGGGCTCGGCAAGCCCGTCGACATGATCGATGCGCAGGCCCTGCACCTTGCCCTCGCGCACCAGTTCGAGCACCAGCCGATGCAGGTCGTCGAACACTGGGGGATCTTCGACGCGGGTGCCGACCAGTCCGGTCACTTCGAAAAAGCGGCGGTAACTCAGATGCCGCGCCGCGTCTTTCCAGTGGGTAAGTCGCCAATGCTGCCCCTCATGCAGGCTTCTGAGAAAATCATGATCGGAAGAGATATCCTCGAGTTTTTGCCGGAGAGTGGCCCGATTGCCGCCTTCAAAGAGGATGTCGCGGATCGCCCGGGC
This sequence comes from Rhizobium etli CFN 42, assembly GCF_000092045.1. Classification (NCBI taxonomy): domain Bacteria; kingdom Pseudomonadati; phylum Pseudomonadota; class Alphaproteobacteria; order Hyphomicrobiales; family Rhizobiaceae; genus Rhizobium; species Rhizobium etli. The sequence goes on from NC_007765.1 coordinate 9,024, forward strand.
GAAATCCTCGCCTGAGGTGACGGCCTCCGCCATCCGCGTTGCGACCGGATCGCCGAGCCGGTTTGCGATCGCGCCGTAGCTGCCGGGGTTCAGCGGCAACAGCGTTTGGAAATAAGCCATGGCGAAGTTGCCCTGGGTTTCGTCGAGCACGAGCTTGAGCTCGCCATCGGTGAGCGCGCCGTCGAAATCCTGGCCGAGCTGCGGCAGCGTCAGCGGCTCGCTCCAGTCGATGTCGAAATGGCCGGCATAGGTGCTTTGCCGACCGAAGGCCAGCACGTCGCGCCACCAGGCGTTTTCCGGCGAAGCGGCCATGTGGTTGGGGACGATGTCGAGGATCAGCCCCATGTCCGCTGCGGCAAGACTTTCCGTCAGCCGGTCGAACCCCGCCCGGCCGCCGAGCGCCGGATCGATTTCGTTGGCGTCGGTGACGTCATAGCCATGGGTTGAGCCGCTGACGGCGGTGAAGATCGGCGAGGCATAGAGATGGCTGATGCCGAGCGTCTTCAGATAGGGAACAAGGTCGCGGGCGCGATCGAAGGTCATGCCGTTGCGAAACTGTATCCGGTAGGTCGCAGTCGGAAGAATCATGAGGCCGTCTGACGTTGGAGAGAGACTCTTCCAACGGTTGTCGCCCGGCTTTGGTTCCTTCAGTCGATGAAAACGCCGACACTTGCGGCGCGCCCGGCCGAATCGATGACGGTCAGTTTGGAATAGCCGCCGCCATCGGGCTGCCATTGCTGCGTGCGCCGGCGCGAGAGATCGGGTAAGGGCTTGCCGTTGGCAAGCCAGCGGAAGGGCGCACGGCCGCCTTGCAGCTTCAGCATCAATGGCGACAGATCGCCGCCTTTTGCACCGAGATCGATATGGGCGCCTTCGGGCGGATAAACGATCTGCGGCGCGGGTTCGCGGCCGGAGGCGACGAGCAGGCCGCTGGCGTTGAGGGCAAAACGCCGCTGGCTGATCGGAAGCTCCGATTGGGCGATGCGCACGGCGCCCGCCGGCGGGCGCGGCAGGGGCGTCGTTGCAATACCTGATTTGGCAAAAGCCTCGAACAGGATCGGTGCCGCGGTGCCGTAGCCGGTCAGACCCGGGACGGCGCTGTTATCGGGCCGGCCGACCCAGATGCCGAGAACAAAACGCCCGTCATAACCGACCGACCAGGCGTCGCGATAGCCATAGCTCGTGCCGGTCTTATAGGCGATGCCGCGCTGCGGCGCGCCGGCGGGAGGGATGACGCCGGAGAGAATATCGGCGACGTTCCAAACCGCGACCGGCTCGAGCAGCGGTTCGCCGTCGAGCTTGCCAGGTGTACCGGTGATGCCATCGCCGAGCCTTGCCGGCTGACCGCGATCGGCGAGCGCCGTATAGAGCTGCACCAGATCCTTGAGCGTGATGCCGACGCCGCCAAGACCGATTGCCAGTCCCGGCGTTTCGTTCGCCGGCAGGGCAGGGCGCACCTCGGCGCGGCGGAAACGCACCAGCAGCCGTGACGGCCCGACGGCATCGAGCAGCTTGACGGCCGGCACGTTCAAGGAGAGCTGCAAAGCCTCGCGCACGGTGACATCGCCCTGATAGCTCATGTCGAAATTGCGCGGGCGGTAGCCGAAGAAATCGGCAGGCCGATCTTCGATGATCGTCTCCTGGGACACGAGGCCCTGTTCGAAGGCGAGCCCGTAGATGAAGGGCTTGAGCGTCGATCCGGGCGAGCGGTTGACGCGTGTCATGTCGATCCAGCCGGAGCGGCTGGCGTCAAAATAATCGGCCGAACCGACCTCGCCAACGATCGCGCCGGTCTGGGCATCGGCCATCACCATGGCGAGCGAAAGCTTCGGCCCGAGTTTCATCGTCGCGGCACGGGCGACTTGCTCCAGCCCCTGCTGCACCGGCTTCTTCAAGGTCGTCTGGTGCTTGAGGATCGCCGGCTCCTTGCGCAGCGCGGCTTCAGCGAGATGGGCGGCGAGGGCCGGCAACTGCAGGCGCCGCGGCGGTATGGCGACAGCTTCGGCCCGCTCCGCTTCACCGTCGCCGACCGCCTCGGCCACCGCGGCGCGATCGAGCACGCGCTTGCGCGCCTCCTGTGCCGCCTTCAGATTACGATCCGGCCGGCGCCGTTCCGGCAATTGCGGCAGGGCGACGAGCAGGGCGGCTTCGGCGACCGTCAGGCGTCGCGGCTCCTTGCCGAAATAGGCGAGACTTGCGGCGCGCACGCCTTCGAGATTGCCGCCATAGGGCGCATGGGTGAGATAAAGATCGAGAATCTCTTCCTTTGACAGCCGCCGTTCGGTCTGCACCGCGCGGACGAGCTGCAGAAGTTTTGCCGAAAACGAGCGTTCCGCTCGCGGCTCGATCAGCCGCGCCACCTGCATCGACAGCGTCGAGGCGCCGGAAACGATGCGGCCATTGCGGATGAATTGCAGGCTCGCCCGCCCGAGGGCCCAGGCGTCGACGCCGCCGTGATCGTAGAAACGCTGATCCTCATAGGCAACAAGCATGCGCAGGAACTGCGGATCGACATCGGCGACCGTCGTCTTCAGCCGCCAGCGGCCTTCACCGGTCGCGAAGGCGCGCAGCAACTGCCCGTCGGCATCCAGCACTTCCGGGGAAACCGTATCCGCCCTGTCGAGTGGCGGCGGAAAAGCCTTGTCGGCGGCGTCGAGCGCAAGCATGGCCGCGCCGGCAAGAAGAATGCCGGCGGCGGAGCCGATCGCAAACTTGCGCCACAGCCTCATTGTTGCGCCGCCACGACCTCCATCTTGCCGGTCGCCGTGCGGGCCGAAAGCTCGGGTCGATACATGTCCTCGACGCTTGCGGCCGGATGGTCGTAGGTGCCGGGAGTGACGGCACGCACGACATAGGCGACGTTGAATTCCCGTTCGTCGCCGGGTGCGCGGTTGAAGGCGGCGACGAAACGATCGTAACGGAATTCTGTATGGGCGGCGGAGATTTCGCCGATCCAGTCGAAATTCGTCATCTGGGCGCTGTCGACGAGGTTGGGATTGTCGATCTCGAAACCGGCCGGCAGGAGATCGGTGATGACGATGCGCGACTGCCAGTCGTTGGTCTCGCGCACATGGATGACGACGACATAGCGTTCGTTCTGCTGCGCTTCGCTGACATTCGCCTCTTCGCCGTCGAGCGTGTAATAGCTGCGCTCGATGAGGAAACCGTCGCCGCCCGCCGTTAGCGGCACGGTCGGGGCGGCAACGGTGGTGACGACAGCCGAGACCGCGTCATTGGTCTGGTTGGTCAAGGTCAGCGGATGGTCGGCGAGCGCCTCGCCGGTCATCCGGGCCATGTAGGCGCCGGTGTGCGGCGCGCCATTGACGTCGACCTTCAACCCGTCATCACCGCCCTGGATGGCGCGGGCGGCAAGCAGCATCCAGCTTTCTTCCTGGGTGCTCTTGTATTTGCTGCGGCCCCATTCCTTGGCGACGGCCTTGGCGAGATCCGGGACGACAGGCGGCACCGGCCGGCTTTCGGCGGCAAGCGCCAGGATGGCCGCGCCGTCGCGCAGGATCGTGCCATAGTCGGTACGCGACAGGTTCACTCGCGACACCATCGACTGCTGCGACATCTGCAGCGCGTCGATGAAAATGTTCTTGGAGCGCTGGGCGTCGCCATAGAGCGCCAGTGCGGCGGCAATATGCGCCTTGGCGAGCGGCGTCGGGAAGTCGTTGATCATCGTATCGGCGTAATAACGCAGATCGCTGATCGCCGCCTTCTTGTTGCGGGCAAGGACATAGATCGCATAAGCGATCTGGTCGCCCTGGCCCTTGATGTCGGTCGTATAGGAGAGCGTATTCTGCAGGTTTTCGAGCGCCTGCACGAAGGCCTTTTCCGGCACGTCATATTTCATTTCGCGGGCTCGCGTCAGGAAATCGGTGACGTAGGAATCGAGCCAGACGTCGCCCGAATCCGGCCCCCAGAGACCGAAGCTGCCGGCCGAGGCCTGATAGGAGAGCACGCGGTAGATTGCGTCCTGCACGCGCTTGTGCACGTCGTCGTCGTTTTCGATGCCGGCCTGCTTCGCCACCTCGGCGAAGTAGAGCAGCGGCAGGGCCCGGCTGGTGGTCTGCTCGGCGCAGCCGAAGGGATAGCGGTCGAGCGTCATCAGCAGCGCCGGAATATCGAAAGCGGCCGAACGGGTGACGTTGACGCTGATCGCAGCCCCGGGCAACACGCTGTCGGCCAAGAGGTTCTTGTCGACGGTGAGCTTGGCCCCCGGCTTCAGCGCAAGCACCCTGCGCTGGGTGACCGGCAGGGATGCCGGGCGTACCGGCACGTCGACGGTCTGGTCGAGCGACAGGCCGGAGGCGTCGGAGAGGTTGATCGAAACGCTGCCGGCGCCCGGCTGCTTGCCGAGGAGCGAAAGCGTCAGTTCAGTCTTTGCGCCGGCCTCGAGGCGGATGGTCTGGGCGGCGGAGGCCTGCTCGATGCCGACCGCCTCGTTGCCGGTCAGTTGCAGTTTGAAATCGCCGGCCGGCGCATCGGTGTTGGCGATGTCGAGGCGCAGATTCGCCTTGTCGCCGGGGGCGAGGAATTTCGGCAGGCTCGCGGTCACGACAACGGGATCACGGATGATGACGTCCTTGACGCCGTGGCCGACACCGCTCTTCGACCAGGCGACCGCCATGACCCGGGCCGTACCGTTGAATTGCGGAATGTCGAAGGAGACATTGGCCTTGCCTTCGGCGTCGAGCTTCACCGGACCGGAGAAGAAGGCGACGAGCTTCTGCGTCGGCGGGCTGGCCTGCAGCGCAATCGCGCCGCCGTCGCCGCCGGTCCTGAGCTTGCCGGTCGCGCCCAGCGAACCGTCGATCAGGCGGCCATAGAGGTCGCGGATTTCAAGGCCGAGCTGGCGCTGGCCGAAATACCAGTCCTCAGGATTCGGCGGTTCGTAGCGCGTCAGGTTGAGAATGCCGACATCGACGGCGGCAACCGTGACATAGGCATCCTCATTGGCGCCCGCGCCAGCCACCTGCAGGCCGATGTTCAACGGTCCGCGCGGCAGCATCTTTTCCGGCGTGTCGAGCTTGACCTGCAGCGCACGCTGCTCGGGATCGACCTTCAGCCATTGGATGCCGATCGAGCGCATCGGCATGTGGCTGTCCTGCGCGTCGCCGGGGCGGAAGAGCGTCGCGGTCACATAGGCGCCGGCGCCCCAGTCCGCGGTGACGGGGATATCGATCTCGCCGCCGGTCTCGCCGACCGTCGTATTATGCACGGCGACCAGCTTTTCGGTTCCGGCCGTTACCATCAGCTCGCCGCCGTAGCGCGAGGTGACCTTCAGCTTGGCCGTCTCACCGATCTTGTAGCTGCCCTTATCGAGAGCGATTTCCAGGCCGTCGGGCGTTTCGGTCGAGGTCGAGGCCACGAACCAGCCGGCGTCGAATTCAACGCTTGAGGTCGGACCGTCGGCATCCGGGCTTTCCACTTCGAGGCGATAACGGCCCCACGTTACCGGCACCGAGATCTTGCCGCCGTCCATCGTCGCATCGACGCTGCCGTTGGAAATCTGCTCGGCGGTGTAAACCGGTTCGTATTTCCACGCCGTTCCCTCGCGATACCATTGGTATTCGCGGTTGAGGCTATAGAATTTCCAGCGCAGGCCCTTGGCCTCCTGCTTCTTGCCGTCGGCATTGACGCCGATCACCGTGAAGTTGGCGATCGAATTCTCGGGCAGCTCGTCGGAAAATTCCGGCTTGATGCCGATCGTCGCGCGCTCGCTCTTTACCGGAATGACAAGCGACCGCTCGATGGCGCGCCCGCCGGCTTCCTGCATCCTGATATAGACGGTGGCGTTGAGCAGCTGCGTCGTCGCCGGCAGATCGCCGACGGTCAGATCGGTCGAAGCTTGCCCGTTCTCGTCGAGCTCCGGCAGGCCGTCGATCGGCAGGCGGGAATCTTCGTTCGCTTCTTCGTCGGCGAGCCCGAACAGGAAGCCCTTATAGGCGGCGCTCTCACGCGTCGGCTTGACGACGACGTCGCCCTCGAGCGTCAGGCCGGCGGCCGGAGCGCCGTAGAGATACTTGCCGGAGATGGTGATATTCGCCGGCGTATCCGGACCGATTTCCTTGGCCTCGGTCTTGATCTCCATGTCGGTGCGATCGGGCACGAAATCATCGACCAGGAAACTTTTGCTGGCGATCGCGCTGCCCTTCGGATCGGTATAGATGTTCATCGTCCAGGTGCCGCGCATGGCGTTTTCCTGGGTGGCGAAATCGACGGAATAACCGCCGAGATTGCTGGTCTGGCTGACGATCCGCCGATCTTCGACGCCATCCGGGCGGCTGAAGATGAAAGTGAGCGGCAGGTTCTCGATGGCATTGCCGTCGGTGTCGCGGGCAAGCGCCTGCGCATGCACCGTCTCGCCGGCGCGGTAGATGCCGCGTTCGGTGAAAGTCAGAACGTCGATTGCGCCGGGTGCGGCGCGGCCGGTGACGCCGCGGTCGGAGAGGTCGAAGCCGGCCCGGGTCATGTCGAGGAAGACATAGTCCGACATGCCGTTCTTGGCGGCGATGACGGCCGGCGTCAGCGCCGCCGTGCCGCGGATCAGCCCGGCGGTGAAGGTGGCGCGGCCGTTTTCGTCTGTCGTCGCGGTGCCGAGCACTTCATTGTTCTTGGCAAGCAGCTGCAGCTCGACGCCTGCTATCGGCTTGGCCGAGGCGAGCGAGCGGGTGAAGACGTTGAGCCCGTCGGTGCCGGCATAGGTGGTGATGCCGATATCGGAGACCAGGAACCATTGCGTCGCCTGCGAATCCCACTCCTGCGCCGGGCCGTTCGGCGCCGTTGCCGTCAGCACGTAGATGCCGGGCTTGCGCTCCGGCAGCGCCTCGTCGACCGGGAAGCTGGTGACGATGTCCTTGTTCAGCTCGTTGGCGATTTCGATCGAGCCCTGCCAGACCAGTTCGCCGTTCTGATCCTCGATGCTCTGGGCGCTGTAGCCATCGAGCTGGCTCAGGAACTGCGAGTTGGTCAACAGCGGCGCGATGGCGCGGTCGCCGATGCGGTAGAGCTTGAGGTTGGCTGAGGTCATGTTGACCGAGACGATCGGGATGCCGCGGCGTGCCGTCGAGGGCAGCACGAAGCTGTCGCCGGTAAACCGCACCATCTGGCTGCGGTCCTTGATGTAGACATCGATGGTGACGGGCGCTTCGAGCGTCTCGTCGACGGACGACGGCAGGCCGGTGCGGAAGGCGATCTTATAGGTCTCGCCGTGAGTCAGGCCCTCGACGCAGATCTGCTTGTCCTTGGTTTCCACCGCCTTGGGAGCGGCGCCGTTGAGCGTCACGAAGGGCGTGTAGTCGGTGGTCTTGACGAGCGCTTCGGAGAAGGTGGCGCAGGCCCGCGGTGTGGCGCTGTCGGCGTCGACGGTGTGTTCGGTGATGCGGAAGCCCTGCGTCGCCTTCAGCTGCAGATAGGCCGTCTGCACATCGTCGGAGGCAACCAGCGCCAGGCTCGCCTTGTAGGCGTCGAGCGCCGGGCGGTAATTGGCGTTTCGTTCCAGCGCGGTGGCGAGCACCGAGAGCGCCTCGGCGCGCTTGGCCTTGGTGCGCGTCAGCTCGTAGCCGTTCAGCGCGTCGAGCACGGCCTGGCCGGTGACGCTGCTCTCGGTGCTGCCGTAGGAAATGGCCGCACGTGCGGTTTCGAGCCAGAGATCGGCATCGCCGGGGGTGATCGACAGCGCGCCGTGGAAGGCTGTCAGCGCGTCGGTCAGGTTGTTGGCGGTCATGTCGAGGCGGGCGCTGGCCGTCAGGCTGTCGAGGCTCTGGCCCTGCTGGGCGTCGGTCAGGGCAAGATTGTCCCTGAAGTCGTGGGCCTGCTGGATCAGGTCGTTGGTCAGGAAGGTCAGGCGCGGCGCCGCACCGATATCCGGCTCCTTCTGGGCGGCCGTCTCGACGATCTTGCCGGCGATGGCGCCGGGGAAGGCATTCATCGTCTTGAAATCGGATTTGAGGAAGCACCATTTCACCTTTGGATTGTAGGTGAAGGCCTTGCAGCTCTTGTCGCCGATGCAGGAGGTCTTGCACTGATCGAGCGATACGTTCTGCTCGGTGCGAAGGTCGAAGCCGAAGAAATCGGCGTCCTTGATCGTCTGGATATCACGCTTGGTTTCTGCAGCGGCGGCTGGAAAACCGACGGCGACCATGGACAAAAATGCGATGCTGGCGAAAGCGAAGAACGAGCGCACGGACATAGATTCCCCCCAAGGATACAGGCGATGCTGGCTCTGACCGGCCGCACTCTCCTCACTCCTCACGAGATTGTCAACTCAACTTGAGGGTTGGTTCAACTTCGCACAGGCGCTTTCTTCGGCCTGTCACATCGGCGTGAGCAACCGGTTTGTGATTTGCAGCTTTTGCAAGGGTGAGCAAGGATTTGGCCGACCCTTTGGAGCTAGCCCGATGTCCATGTCTTCCAACCGCCGGCGCCTCGCCGCGTTCCTTGCCGTCGCGGCTGTCTTGCTCGGTGCGGATGTAACCGCCGCTGCCGAAGAGGCGGTCGTCATCCCGCCGCCTGAGATCGACGAGGCTGCCGGCTCCGGCACCGAGACCGCAATTTTCGCCGGCGGCTGCTTCTGGGGCGTCCAGGGCGTCTTCCAGCATGTGAAGGGCGTAGAAAGCGCCGTCTCCGGTTATGCCGGCGGCACGGCCAAGACGGCGCAGTATGAAACCGTCAGCACCGGCTCGACAGGTCACGCCGAAGCCGTCGAGGTGAAGTTCGATCCGAAACAGGTCAGCTACGGCAGGTTGCTGCAAATCTTCTTCTCGGTGGCGCACAACCCGACGCAGCTGAATTACCAGGGCCCGGACCGGGGCACGCAATATCGCTCGGCGCTGTTCGTCTCAAATCCGCAGCAACGCAAGGTCGCCGAGGGTTATATCGACCAGCTCGACAAGGCGCATGCCTTTCCGCGGCCGATCGTCACCAAGGTGTCCGATGCAGCCGGCTTCTATCCTGCCGAAGCCTATCATCAGGATTTCCTGACGCTCAACCCGACCTATCCCTATATCGTCTATAACGACCTGCCGAAAATCGAGAACCTGAAGTCACTGTTTCCCGCCGACTATCGCAGCCAGCCGGTCCTCGTCGGCAAGACCAAGGGCTGATTGGCTGGTCAGGGCATGATGTCGATCGGCGTATGGTCTGGGACGCGCGCCCAGATCTCGCCCATTTCCGCATTGGTGACGGCAATACAGCCATCCGTCCAGTCCCACAGGCGATGGGCTTGCCCGAGCCGGCCCCAGCCATTGGGCAGCCCGTGGATCATTGATATTGCCACCTGGCGGAAAGCCGTTCACTTCAGCCGCCCGCTGCTCTTCCGGCTTCGGATAGGAAATATGCAGGCTCAGATGCGCCGTCGATTTCGGATTGCGCCAGTCTATTTCATAGGGGCCTTCCGGCGTCTTCTCGTCGCCTTCGCGTTGTTTCGGGCCTGCATCGGCAGCACTGCCCAGAGAAATTTCATAGGCCGCGATGGGAGCGTCGCCTTTAAGGAAAACCATGCGGCGTTCGGATTTATAGACGCGAATGAGGTCGGCGCGTTGTTCCATCGGCGCGGCCGGGGGCGGTGAGCCCGAGCCGATCCTGGCCATCACCTTGGTGTAGGCGAAAAGGCTGACGGCCGCGATGGCCAACACGATAATCTTGTTTCTCAAGTCGCCCCTCAGTCCTCAAGCCGTTGAATAATCACATCGTGTCATTGCGCCCTCAACCAGAGGTGCGCGCTCAAGATCGGCCATGGTTTTCCTGCGCTGCCAGCGCCTCCTTACGAATTCATTAACGTTAACAATACCTTAAATCAAAAAAATCGCGTTTCACCGCGGAACATATCGTCAAGTTCGCCGTTACGACAATGAGTTTCGGCAGGCACAGCTGCTGAAGCGAATCCTTCTTTCGAAGTATGTGCGTAACAAGGGGACGTATCATGGCCACCAATGTCGTGCGGCGCTGGCAGCGAGATGATCTCATGAAACAGCGCGTCTTGATCGTCGAAGATGAATTCCTCATCGCCCTCGATCTCGGCGCGACGGTGGAAGGCATGGGCATGCAGGTCGCCGGCTTGGCAAATGATCGCGAACAGGCGCTGCGGCTGGCACCGTTGGCCGATATCGCCTTCGTCGACGTCAATCTTGCCGACGGCCCGACCGGGCCCGAGATCGGCCGGCGGCTGGCGCAAGAGCACGGCATCGCCGTCGTCTTCATGACCGGCAATCCCGAGACTGTCGCCGACGGCGTCAAGGGCGCGGTCGGCGTTGTCCAGAAGCCGGTCATGCCTTCGGTTGTCGAACAGCTGGTGAAGTATCTTGCCGCACGCCGCGCCGGCATGTTCGCCGTCGTGCCGGCGCAGATGACGGTTTTTGCCTGATCAGCCGGATATGGCTGCCAGCTGCGGCGGAGCGCCGGCCTTCTCCGCTGCGGGTCGGCCATAGGCCCTGAGAAAAGTGCGAACGGCATTGCGGGCCGCCTTTTCAAGTTCGGCGTCCGTCGGCGTTCCCCCGAAAAGGGTCATCATCTGCAGGTCGGCATTGCCGAGCGCGACGAACTGCCGGGCGGCGACGTCGAAATCGTCGATGACGAGCGCTCCTTTTTGCGCCAGCCGCGCAAGAAGCGCGGAAAGCGCAGTCGTCAGCTTGCCGGGCCCGTGCTGGCGCCAGCTTTCGAAGAGATGCGGGTAGCGCTCTCCCTCCGTCTGCACCAGCTTGCGCAGGAATTTTCCGTCGTGGTTGCAGATGCAATTCTTGTTCAGGCGCATGACGAAGGCGGTTAGGTCGTCCTCCAGATTGTTGGCGTCAGCAGGGAAGGCCGACAGCACGGAGAAGAGCATGGCATTGGCGCGGTTCATGACGTCCTCGACGACGGCGACGAACAGCGTTTCCTTCTCGCGGTAGTGGTTGTAGATCGTCTGCCGGGAGACACAGGCGACGGCGGCGATCTCGTCGATGCTGGCGGCGGCAAATCCCTGGCGGCAGAAAACGTCGGCGGCGGCATCGAGGATTGACATGCGCTTGGCACATTGCCCGCGCTGGCTATGCCCCGTCATCCGGACTGCCGGTGTCATGCGATCGTTCATGAGAGCGAAGATAAGACGTCTTGACGTTTTAGACAATGGCGTCTAATTTTACAGCAGTGTCCAAATTAATTGACACTCCTGCTTCCCAGCTGAAGATATGAGCTCCCAACTTCGTCTTCGCGCGAACGATCATCATTGAACCCTAAGAGCACTGCGGCGAAACACCATCCGGCGTCTTTGCTCGCGCTTTTATGAAAGATCACCACTATGACGGCTTCCTTCTTCCGCATTGCCCTCATTCTCGGCCTTTTATCGGCCATCGGCCCCTTCGCCATCGACATGTATCTGCCGGCGCTGCCTTCGATCGGCCAGGATCTGCATGCCGACAATAACGTCACCCAGCTGACCCTGCTCGCCTTCTTTATCTCCTTTGCGCTCTCACAGCTCGTCTACGGTCCGATCTCGGACATGTGCGGCCGCAAGCTGCCGCTCTATCTCGGCATCGGCCTCTTCGCGCTCGCCTCGATCGGCTGCGCGCTTGCGACCGATATCGAAACCCTGATCGCCTTCCGTTTCATCCAGGGCATCGGCGGTGCTGCCGGCATGGTCATTCCTCGTGCCATCGTCCGCGACATGCACACCGGCGTTCAGGCGGCGCGCCTGATGTCGCTGCTCATGCTGGTCTTCTCGATCTCGCCGATCCTGGCGCCGCTGACCGGCAGCGCCGTCATCGAGTTTTACGGCTGGCGCGGCGTGTTCTGGGCCGTGACAATGGCGGCCTTGATCGGCCTCGTTCTGCTCGCGACCCAGCTTGACGAGACCCGCCCGGCCACCGAGCGTAGCGGCAGCGGTCTCGGGAGCGCCATGGCCGCCTACCGGCTGCTGCTTTCCGACCGCAATTTCCTGACGCTGACCTTCATCGGCGGTCTCGGCATTTCGAGCTTCCTCGTCTATCTCGCCAACTCGCCCTTCGTGCTGATTGAGCATTACGGCCTGACGCCAACACAATACAGCTTCGCCTTCTCGATCAACGCCGTGTCCTTCTTCGCGGTATCGCAGGCGACGGGCTGGCTCGGCGAGCGTTTCGGCCTGGTGCGCGTCATGCGGATTGCCGTCAGCGCCTTCGCGCTGGCCATGGTCGTCATGGCGGTGGTGATGGCCGCGGGCTTCAACCAGCTGCCGGTGATGGCGACCTTCCTCTTCATTGGCTACGGCTTCCTCGGCCTCGTCATCCCGACGAGCGCCGTGCTGGCGCTTGAGGATCACGGCGCAATCGCCGGCACCGCCTCGTCGCTGATGGGCACGCTGCATTTCGTCATCGCCGCCGTCGCCATGGTGATCTCGAGCCTGTTCTTCGACGGCACCGCCGTTCCGATGGCCGCCGGCATCGCGCTCTGCGCTTTCGCAGCCTTCGTGCTGACCCAGGCAACGATCGGCCGCCGTGCCGCCGTAGCCGCTGCCGAATAGTCAAAGACCGGCCGCATCCGATCCCGGATGCGGCTACCATATGGTTGCGGCATCGAAGAAAATACGTCGCGCGATTGAATATCGGCGGGCGGCGCTATCTAAGCTCCGACCAACATGATCATTCCGGAGAATACGCATGGTTGATGAGAAGCGGCTGATCTCGAAAATCACCTGGAAGCTGATGCCGTTTCTCGGCATCCTCTATCTGATCGCCTATATCGACCGGCAAAATGTCAGCTTCGCCAAGCTGCAAATGGTCGATGCCCTGGGCCTGAGCGAATATGCCTATGGTCTTGGCGCTTCGCTCTTCTTCATCGGCTATTTTCTCTTCGAGGTGCCGAGCAATCTCTTCCTCGACAGGCTCGGCGCGCGTGTCTGGTTTGCCCGCATCCTGGTCTCCTGGGGCCTCGTTACCATCGCGCTCGCCTTCACCCAGAACGCGGCGATGTTCTATATCCTCCGTTTCCTGCTCGGCGTCTGCGAAGCCGGCTTCTTTCCCGGCGTCCTTTATCTCCTGACGCTATGGTTCCCTTCGGGCTATCGCGGCCGGATGGTCGGCCTGTTCATGATCTTCAGCGCCATCGCCAATGCCGTCGGCGCACCGCTCGGCGGCGCGCTGCTTGATCTCGACGGCCTCTACGGCTTTGCCGGCTGGGAGTGGGTGTTCCTGGCGACCGGTATTCCGGCCGTCGTCGCCGGCATCGTCACCTTTTTCTATCTTCCCGGGCGGCCGGAAAATGCGACCTTCTTGAGCAGCAACGAGAAGAAATGGCTCGAGCGCAGGCTCGCTTCGGAAAATGCCGGCATGGCCGAAAATGCGTCGGACGGCTTCAAGGCGCTCGTCGACCCGCGCGTCCTTTTAATGGCGCTCTGCTATATCGCCTTTCCGCTGTCGGCCTATGGGCTGAGTTACTGGCTGCCGACCATCGTCAAGGCCTTCGGCGTCAGCAACACGGTGAACGGTTTCCTCAACGTCATTCCCTGGCTGCTGGTCGCAGTCGCGCTCTATGCCGTTCCCGCCATGGCCGACAAGGCACAATCGAAGACGCCCTATATCGTCATTCCGGCGTTTATCGGCGCCGCCTGCCTGCTGCTGTCAGCGCTGATCCCGAACCACACTCTGCAATTCGCCTTCCTCTGTGTCGCCGCCGCCGGCATCTTCGCCCCCCAGCCGGTGTTCTGGAGCCTGCCGTCGCGCTTCCTGAAAGGGGCGGGTGCGGCGGCCGGGCTTGCCGCCATCAATTCGGTCGGCAATCTCGGCGGCTTCGTCGCCCAGAATGTCGTGCCCTGGATCAAGGATGAAAGCGGCAGCACGATCGCGCCGATGTTCTTCCTGGCCGCCTGCCTTGCGGCCGGCGCCCTTCTGGTCTTCTTCGTGACGCGTCAATTGTCGAGCCGGGAAGCTGCGGCGGCACCGAGCCGGGTCTGAGCGGTGTGCTTCAAGCCGTCAGTGTGAAGGCGTCGCTTTCGCCCGGAACGAGTTCCATCGGCCAGATCCTGTTGCGGGCGCCCTGCGGATAGTGATCGGCATAGGCCGGCATGGTGGCGAGCAGGGTTTCGCCGAGCTGGGCGCCGAGATCGCGCAGCGACATGCGAAAAGAGGTCAGCGTCGGCTGCAGGAAATGCGTGCGCGACTCTTCGCGGAAGCCGACGACGGCGAGGTCGCGGCCGGGCACGATGCCGGCCTCCGCCAGCCTGCGGTAAAGCCCGATCGCCATCAGCTCGTGGATCAGGATGATCGCCGTCGGCCGGTCTTCGATCATCAGCAGTTCGTGGCCGGCCTGATAGCCACCCTGTTCGCTCGACTTGACGCGGATGACGAGCGCCGGGTCGAAGGCTAGGCCGTGGCTTTGCAGCGCCTGGCGGTAGCTGTCGAGGAAGATATAGCCGAGATTGATGTCGGAGGAGGGGGCAGCCACCGCAATCCGCCGATGGCCCTTTGCGACGAGCCGGTCGACGCCGCGCGCCGCCACGCCTTCGAAATCGAGATCCATCCAGGTATAGCTGCCGCCGGACGCGCTGCGGCCGAGCGCCACGAAGGGGATGCGGGCCTTTTCCAGAAGCTCGATGCGCCGGTCGGTGCGCCGTGTCGCCGAGATGATCAGGGCATCGACGAGGCGGCGCGCGACCATGCGCTTCAGATATTCGTGCGGATCCTCGTCATCAGGGCAGGGCAGCATGACCAGATCGAGCTTGTGCCGGGAAAACACGCTCTGCAGCCCGTCGGTGACGCCGAGGAAGAAGTCGTCGCTGTTTTCGACCGTCTCGCGGCTCACTTCCAGCATCAGCCCGATGACATTGGTCATGCCCTGGCGAAGGCTGCGGCCCGACTGGTTGGCGACGTAGCCAAGCTCCTCGGCGGCGGCGAGCACCCGCCGGCGCGTTTCCTCGTTGACATCGGGCTTGCCATTCAGCGCACGGGACACGGTCCCAATCGAAATATCGAGATGCTCGGCGAGCTGGCGGATTCCCTTCATGTCAGCCGATTTTCCTCCCCTACGGCGCCGTGTCATCGTCCTTCTTGCCACAGGATGACCTCTGCGAAAAGCCATGGGAGAAAGAGGTTACGGTAGGTAGCTCCGGCGGATGACCAGCTCCGGGACGACGCGTTCGTAATCTGCAGGCGCGTCCGGATTTTCGAGACGCGTGGCTCGACCCCGGTCGGTGGCTGCTCTCCTGCCGGCATGTCGCTGATATAACTGAAAAAGCCGAGGCTGCGGAACGCAACCTCGGCTGAGGGTCGAGCGACGCTGACGCGTTCAACGCCGCTTCAAAAAACGTCAGGTCTACTCGCAGACCCGTACGGTTTCGGCGTGATAGCCGCCGTCGTAGCGGTTGCGAACGTCGCGGTCCTCATACCAGCATCTCGGTTCGACATAGCGGGGGCTCTCGACATAACGAGGGCCTTCATCGACGTAGCGCGGGCCACCGTTGGCAATCGCGCCGCCGATCAGGCCGCCGACCACGCCTGCGGCAACGCCGCCGGCGATGATCCGGCCGGTATTGTTATGGTGATGATGGTCACGCGCGGCAGCGGGCTGAACAGCCGATCCAACAAGGGCCGCCGCGATCAACAGGCTGCTAATTATTCTTTTCATAACTTTCTCCTCAGTGGTACCGGCCCCCGATTAGGAGGGAAATGCGGCAGCAAGGCGTTGGTTCGTTCAATCTTTGCAACATGAGTTAATGCGTGTCATCCGCCTTTAGTCTTAGGTCGCCGATTGTGTCGCCGTCGTCTCTTCCAGCACGTCTTCGGGAATATCGTCGAACGAGGCGTAGTTGAGGTTATAGAGCCTGGAATAGAGCTTGCCGTTCTTCATCAGCTGGCGATGGTCGCCGCTTTCGATGATCTCGCCGTTCTGCAGCACAATGATGCGGTCGGCCTCGCGGATCGTCGCCAGGCGATGAGCGATGACCAGGCCGGTGCGGTTTTCGAGCAGCTTGACGAGCGCCTTCTGGATCAGCATCTCGGTATAGCTGTCGATATTGGCCGTCGCCTCGTCGAGCACCAGGATCTTGGCGTCGGCCACCAGCGCTCGGGCGAAGCTTAGGAGCTGGCGCTGGCCGAGCGAAAGATTGCCGCCGCGTTCACCGAGAATGCTGTCGTAACCATCGGGCAGACGCATGATGAAATCATGGGCGCCGACGGCCTTCGCCGCCTCGATCACCTGTTCGCGCGTCGCCTCAAGCTTGTGGTAGCGGATGTTTTCGAAGACGGTGCCGGTGAACAGGAAGGGCTCCTGCAGCACCATGGCGATCTGCGCGCCGAGCGAATCCTGCGTCAGCGCACGCACATCATGGCCGCCGACCAGCACCTGGCCCTGCTGCACGTCGTAGAAGCGGTGGATCAGCGACATGCAGCTCGATTTTCCGGACCCCGTCGGCCCGACCAGCGCCACCGTCTCACCGGGATTGACCTTGAAGCTCACATGTTTCAGCACCGGATGTTTCGGATTGTAGCCGAAGATTACATCCTTGAATTCCACCGAACCGTCCATGTCGCGCGACAGGATCTTGGCGTCGGGCGCGTCCTCGATGTCGACGGGCACGTCGAGCACCTCGGTCAACCGCTGGCCGGACGCCATGGCGCGCTGCATCACCGAATATTGCAGCGTCAGCGACCGGATCGGGTCGAAGAAACGCTGGATATAAAACAGAAAAGCGACGAGCACGCCGACATCGAGCGCCTGGTTTAGAACGCGGGCGCCGCCGACGACGATGACAAGCGCCATCGCTACACCGGTCAGGCTGTCGACGATCGGCACCATCACCTGGGCATAACGCGCCGCCGTCAGATGCGTCCTGAGATTGGCATGTGCCTTGTCGTCGTAGAGCGTGAAGTTGACGCCCTGCCTGTCCATGCTCTGGACGGCGCGCACGCCATGGATCGCTTCGGCGAGTGCGCCGTTCGCCACCGAATTGGTCTCATGCGCGGCCATGAAGGATTTGCGGGCGAGCGGCAGCCAGAACAGCCGGACCACGAACAGCACCGGCAGCACCGCAAGCGTCAGCAGGCCCAGCTTGAAATCGAGATAGAGCATGACGAAAACGATGCCGAAGAGCAGCACGATGTCGCCGACCGAGAGAACCGAGGTTTCGAGGAATTCCTGCATCGAATTGACGTCGCCTTGCAGGCGCGACATCAGCCGCCCCACTTCGGTCTTGTCCATGAAGGAGAGCGAGACGCGCTGGAGATGCGAGAACATCGCCTTGCGGATGTCGAAGAGCACCTCTTCGGCGACGTTGCCGACCAGCGTCTCCTGGGCGTAACTTGCCGCATAATTGATAAGGATGGCGATGGCGAAGGCGGCGATCGCCGAGATCAGCGCCGAAGGATTGCCGCCCGGCGACATGCCGTGGTCGATGGCGTAACGGATGATCAGCGGGATCAGCAATTGCATCGTCGTGAAGGTCAGGACGGCGACGACCGCCCAGAGGACTTGGGTGCGGTAGGGGTGAACGAATGCCCAGATGCGCTTGACGATGTTGCCGTCGAAGGCCTTGCCGAACATTTCCTCCTCGATGCGATGCGAACCGACCACTGCCCGCGGCGGGCGGCGGCCGTCCTCGCGAACGTCGGAACGCTCGGTTTCCAGTTCCTCGGCCATCGTCGTTCCTCCTGCGGCCATCACTTGAGGTGGTCCGCGCGTGAATTCTTTGTCCGCTTCTCCAACGGGGAGAAGGTGCCCGACGGGCGGATGAGGGGGCCACACGGCACGCCCTCGTTTGCCCTTCGCTACCGCGCCTCGCCCCTCATCGCCTCGCTTTGCTCGGCACTTCTCTCCAGTGGGGAGAAGAGGGCAACTACGCGCTCAACACCTCGTCGCCGGGCCGTACCTGCAGCTCGTACAGCGCCTTGTACCGTCCGCCGAGCGCCAAAAGCGCCTGATGCGTGCCGCGCTCGACGATTCTTCCGTCTTCGACGAACAGGATCTGGTCGGCATGCATCAGCGAGCTCAGGCGGTGGGCGACGATGATCGTCACCCGGTCGGCGGCATAGCGGCGCATGGCGCTGCGGATGCGCTGTTCGGTGGCGGCATCGATCGCCGCCGTCGAATCGTCGAACACCATCACCGCCGGCTTCAGCATCAGCGCCCGGGCAATCGAAAGACGCTGCCGCTGACCGCCGGACAGCGATATGCCGCGTTCGCCGACGACGGTGCCGTAGCCGGTGGGCAGGCCGAGCACGTAATTGTGCAGCTGGGCGCTTTCGCTGGCGCGTTCGATGCGGCTTTCCTTCGCCCAAGGGTCACCATAGGCGATGTTGTTTTCGATCGTCGTCGTGAACAGGAAGGAATCCTGCTGCACGACGGCAACGGCGCGGCGCAGCGACTGCAGGGTTGCCTTGCGGATATCCTGGCCGTCGATGGTGATCTTGCCGCCAGTGACGTCGTAGAAGCGCGGGATCAGATGGGCGATCGTCGACTTGCCGCTGCCGGGCGGACCGACGATGCCGATCGTCTGGCCGCGCCGGGCTTCGAAGGAGACATCGTGGAGCACCGTGCGCTTTTCCGAGCCCGGATAGGCGAAACTGACATTTTCGAAGCGCAGCACGCCTTCCGTTACCGCTAATTCTTTGGCATCCGGCGCATCCTTGATCGCGATATCGAGGTCGAGCAGGTTGAAGAGACGCGAGCCGCAGGTGGAGGCGCGGGCAAAGGCATTGACCATCAGGCCGAGCTGGCGCACCGGCATCTGCAGGATTGTCATGAAGGTCAGGAACGAGGCGAGCGTGCCGACGGTGATCTCGCCGGACATGACCTTGCCGCCGCCGATCCAGAGCACGAGGCCCATCGCCGCGAAGAAGGAAAAGGTCATGGCGCTGGTATTGACGACGCGGATGCCGACCCGCTGATGGGCAAGCGCCAGCGCGTTTTTCGAGGCCGCCTCGAATTTCGTGAGTTCATGCTCCTGCGCGGCAAAGGCGCGCACGACGCGGATGCCGCCGAGATTCTCCTCCATGATGCGGGTCAGCACCGACAGCCGCTCCTGCAGGTCGAGCCAGGTGGCGCGCAGCCTGAGCTGCGTCACCGAGGAGCGCCAGCCGACGAACGGCACGAAGGAGAGCGCCAGCAGCCCGAGCACGGCATCGGTCGACAGCAGCATATAGGCGCCGATGCCGATCAGGATCGTGAGCAGGATCATGCGCACCAGCGCGGTGGAAAAATACATGCGCACGCCTTCGAGATCGAGCATGCCGACGGTGATCAGATCGCCGGAATGCACGGTGTCGTGAAAGCTGAAGGAGAGTCGCTGGATCTTCTCGTAGCAGGCCAGGCGCAGCTCGTAGCCCATGTGGTGACCGACGGACTCACTGAAATAGTTCTGCACCATGGTGAAGAGGCCGCGCAGCACGCTGGCACCGAGCAGCAGCAAGGCCGTCGTCAGCAGCGCGTCCTGCGCGACCTGGCCCGCCGCACCGCCGCCCATCGCCATTTGCGTGTGGTCGACGGCCTGGCCGAGAAGGCGGGGGATCATCAGCTGGAAGGTCGATGCGATGAGCGTGGCGCCGATTGCAAAGCCCGCCTGCCAAGGGTGGCGGAAGGCCATCACGGTGATGCGCACCAGTGTAAAGAGGCCTCGGCCCCAGCCTGCCGCAGTTGCAAGCGCCATCGAAGCCGAAGGCTTCGTCGCGCGTGTTAACGCATCGCTGCTCACGGTATTTTTCCAATAGATGTGTGCTCGGACGCTGGCCCGAAAAGACGGCAAATCCATGAAAGGATTGATAGCACCGTCAGTTTTGCCGATTCCATTTGGCGGTTCAAGTAAAGAATTCACCAACTGGTTATTTTTGCGTGAGGCCGCCTCGCCTCGGCCGCGGGAACAATCGGCGCGCGGGTGGGTTGCACCGGGCAGATCCGCCAGGGCAACCGTTACCGGAGAGATACGATGCCGCTGAAAGCCCTTGCTCTCAACGCCACGCTGAAGACCAGCGACGCCAAGGACCCGTCGTCGACCGACCGGATGATCGGTCTCATCGACAAGGCGTTGTCCGAATATGACGTTGTGACCGACGTGCTTCGCCTTGCCGATTTCAACGTCAAGCCGGGTGTCACCTCGGATGAAGGCGCCGGCGACGACTGGCCGGATATCCGTGCGAAACTATTGGACGCCGATATTCTGCTGATGGCGACGCCGATCTGGCTCGGCCAGCCGTCCAGCGTCTGCAAGCGGGCGCTGGAGCGCATGGACGCCTTCCTTGAGGAAACGGACGATCAGGGCCGCATGGTTTCCTATGGCAGGGTCGCAGCCGTTGCCGTTGTCGGCAACGAGGATGGCGCCCATCATGTGTCGGCCGAACTCTACCAGGCGCTGAACGATGTCGGCTTCACCATTCCTGCCAATGCGGTCGCCTATTGGGTCGGGGAAGCGATGGGTTCCACCAATTTCGTTGATCTCGACAAGGTGCCGAAGGTCGTGACAAAGGCCGTCGACATGCTGGCGCGCAATACGGCGCATCTGGCCGGGTTGCTGAAGGCAAAGCAATATCCCGGTGAAAGCGCTTAAGACTAGATGTGGAGCCTTATCACTTGATTACGGTTCATCGGTCGAGCGGCAACAGGACGCTGCTCGACGCGGCACTGGCAAAATCAAATATCAAACTTCGCTGGTTTTACGAGGTAACGCATCTGTCTACCTCCCTCGGTTTGGTGGAGGCTGGCCTTGGGATTTCGGTGCTGCCACGAATGGCAACCCCGCGCGAAGACCATCCAGCCCTGATCACCCGCCCCATCCGCAATCCTGAGATCTCCCGTACAATCGGCGTGGTTCGACGTTGCGGCGGCACCTCTCGCCGGCGGCAGAACGGTTTCTTGAGATGTTGATAGGTGTATGGGGAACGTAATTGAAGGCGCTGCGACGAGAGTTCGAGGAACGGATCAAACGTTGCTCACAGTGAAAATACTCTAAGAGGGAGCGCAGAGATGGCCAGCCCGTGATCCGCAATCAGCGGATCCGGCCAGTCCGTTGAAGGCGAGACGGTCAGGCCGAGGCGGCCGCCGAGGCGTGGCCACTGCGGCGCAAGACGTTTTGTTTGGAAAATATGCTTATTTTTTGAACGGCTTAAGCTTCGAGTCCAATAAATCCCTTGCCACTGGCGATTTTTGGCGCTTTCATACACGACTAGATTGATAGACTATCGTCGGCCTGCTTTGCCCGGGAATGTTGCTTGAGGGCCGCCTATACGGACCCATGCGGCGGAAGTTTGCGAATGGCCGAATGAACCTGATCAACGCGTGACCCATTGTTTATGCGTTGAAACCTCGATCGACCCCAGGGTGCGGATGAAGCCGCAAAGGAGTTGCGATGACGGTTCAGGGACTTTTTTCCGCAAGAGCCAATGCGGCGGCGCAGATATCGGCCGTTCCGCGCATTGCGATCGTCGGGCGCGGCTTTTCCGGCATGATGACGGCCATTGCGCTGATGAAGACGGTGCGCGCGCCCTTTCACCTGCAACTGTTCGATCCGAACTCGTCGGTCAGCGGCGGCCAGGCGCTGGCCTCTGCCCGCGCCTCGACGATCCTCAATACTCGCGTGCGCGATCTCTCGGTCGCGGTCGGCGACAGCGACGATTTCAACGACTGGCTCTGTACCAACGCCGCCTTCCGTGCCGCCGTGCCGGCCGCCATTCCGGGTTTCCGGCAGATATTCGTGCCAAAGGACATCTTCAGCGATTATGTCTACCAGCGGTTTTCCGAAGCGCTGGCGGCGCGCCGGGACATTACCGTCCAGGTCTGCAACGATCCTGTGGTGGCGATCCGCCGGAGCCACGGCAACCGCTTCCTGCTCGAAAGCGCCAATCCGGCCAATCCGCTATTCGATACTGTGATCCTCGCCACCGGCTACGGCCTCAGCGATCCGCATGCCGAGGCGCCGGAGGTTTCGCCGGTCCGCGCCCAGCGTCTCGTCGCGCGGCCGCATGCCGTGCTGCTCGGCAGCGGCATTCGCGTCGTCGACCAGTTGCTGCAACTGCGCGATTCCGGTTATGCCGGCCAGGTGACGATCATTTCCCGGCGCGGCTTCCTGCCCCAGAGCCATACGCCGAATTCCGCCGATCCGGTGTTCCCGGCCGAAGCGCTGCCTGAGAGCCTGCCCGACATCGTGCGCTTCATCCGCCAGGCCTGTCGCGAGGCGGAAGAAGAGGGGCGAAGCTGGCAGTCGGTGATGAACGGCCTCAGGAAACATGCTCGCTCGCTCTGGCGCTCGCTGCCGGCCCGCGACAAGCATCAGTTCAACCGACATTTGCGAGCGATCTATGACAGCCATCGCAATCGCCTGCCGGAGGCCATGCACCTGCGCCTGCAGCGCGAGCTTGCCGAAGGCCGCACCGTGCTGCGTCGCGGCCGGGCCGGCCGCCGCGGCTTGAGCGGCCTGTTCTTCACGCCGGCCGGCTCCTCTGTCGAAGAGGTCATCTATGCCGAGCGCATTATCGATTGCCGCTGCCAGGCGCCGGATCTTTCCGCGCCGCTGATGCAGAGCCTGTTTTCCTCCGGCCTCGCCATGCCGGACGAACTTTCGCTCGGGCTGGCGGTCACTGCGCTGGGCGAGCCCTTCCTGGAGGACGGCTCAACGGTCGCCGGACTGTTTGCCGTCGGCCCGCTCGGCCTCGGCAGCCTGCCCGATATTGATCTCGTCCCCGAGATCGTTTCACAGGCCTATGCCGCTGCCGAGCGGATCGGCGAGCGGTTCTATCCGCAGGTCAGGGCCGTCTGAAAAAGTGTGATCTTTTCGGAACCATCTGCGCCCCCGTAGCGTTAAGAGCGCTGGTGACCGAGAGGGGCAGATGGAAGTGCTGGATCGACATGTTACGTCTCTTAGCGAAGAGGGACGCTTTCGTCTTCTGGTCGATGCCATCACCGACTACGCCATCTACATGTTGAGCCCCGAAGGCATCGTCACGAGCTGGAATACCGGCGCTCAGCGCTTCAAGGGCTACAAGCCCTCGGAAATTCTCGGCGAGCATTTTTCGCGTTTTTATGTGGACGAGGACCGCGCGGCCGGAATTCCCGAGCGCGCGCTTGCCACGGCGCTCGAGCAGGGACGGTTCGAGGGGGAGGGCTGGCGCCAGCGCAAGGACGGCAGCCGCTTTTGGGCGCATGTCGTCATCGATCCGATCCGCCACCCCTCCGGCGAACTGGTCGGCTTTGCCAAGATCACCCGCGACCTCACCGAACGCAGGGCCGCCGAGCACGCGATCCGCCAGAGCGAGGAGCAATTTCGCCGCCTCGTCCAGGGCGTTTCGGACTATGCCATCTACATGCTCGATCCCAATGGCAATGTCAGCAGCTGGAATTTTGGCGCCGAGCGCATCAAGGGCTATCGGCCTGATGAGATCATCGGCCGGCATTTTTCGACCTTCTATACGCCCGAGGATCGCGCGGCTGGCCTGCCGGAGACGGCGCTGCGCGTCGCGCGCGCCGAAGGCCGGTTCGAAAGGGAAGGCTGGCGCGTCCGCAAGGACGGCACCCGATTCTGGGCGAGCGTCGTTGTCGATGTCATCCGGGGCGATGACGGCGAAGTCCTCGGTTTTGCCAAGATCACCCGCGACATCACCGAAAAGATGGAGACGCAGCGGGCGTTGGAACAGGCCCGCGAAGAGCTTTTCCAATCGCAGAAGATGGAGGCGATCGGTCAACTGACCGGCGGTATCGCCCATGATTTCAACAATCTGCTGATGGCCGTCCTCGGCAGCCTGGAAATCCTTAAGAAACGCATGCCGCAGGATCTCTCGCTGACATCGCTCGTCGACAATGCCATGCAGGGCGCCCAGCGCGGTGCTGCCTTGACCCAGCGCATGCTTGCCTTCTCCCGCCGGCAGGAATTGCTTATGGAGCCGATCGACGTCTCCGGTCTGGTGCGTGGCATGATGGATATTCTGAGCCGTTCGCTCGGTCCTCTCACCACGATCGAAACCTCCTTCCCCGTCAGGCTTCCGACCATCCTCACAGATCCGAACCAGCTGGAGATGGCGATCCTCAACCTCGTCGTCAACGCGCGCGACGCAATGCCGTCGGGCGGCCGCATCGTGCTGCGCGCGTCGGAGGAGTCGATCGCCGCTGGCAAAGGGCCGCTATCGGCCGGCCGCTATGTCCGGATCGCCGTGATCGATGAAGGCGAGGGCATGGACACAAAGACGCTGGAGCAGGCGGTTACGCCATTCTTCACCACCAAGGGTGTCGGCAAGGGCACCGGTCTCGGCCTTTCGATGGTGCAGGGTCTTGCAACCCAGTCCGGCGGCCGGCTCATCCTGAAAAGCCGCCCCGGCGAAGGAACGACCGCGGAATTATGGTTCCCCGTCGTCGCCGTCGAGCAGCGGGCCGCTGTAGCGGCCGACGTGCGGCGAGCGGATGACGATGCACGGCGCCGGCTGCGCATCGTCGCCGTCGATGACGACGGCCTGGTCTTGATGAATACGACGCTGATGCTCGAGGATCTCGGCCACACCGTCTTCGAGGCGATGGCCGGTCCCGAGGCGCTCGACATCCTGCGCAAGGAGTCGGTCGATCTGGTCATCTGCGATCACGCCATGCCGCGCATGACTGGGGCGCAGCTCGCCGAGGCGATCCGCAGCGAGTGGCCCGAGATGCCGATCATCCTCGCCACCGGCTATGCCGATCTGCCCGACGGCGCCGGCGCCGCCAATCTGCCCCGCCTTGGCAAGCCTTTCTCGCAGGCGCAGCTCGCCGATGCGATCAGCCGGGTCGCTTCTCAAGGAGCGTGAAATGAGGCGGCTGAGCTGGTCCGGCGAACCCGTTATGCGCGGAGCTTCTCGTCGCCGTTGCAAGGGATGACCGCCGTGGCTGAAGCTGCGCCGTTCAGAAGGCGCTTTTCGGCCGCCTGCAGGTCGAGGATCGCCCGTTCGATCCCCGAGGCCGGCGTGTCGCGCGAGACCAGGCGCCACCGATGATGCTGCCACCAGGCGACGAGCAGGCGTCTGCTTGGGACTTCTATCGTCTCATGCAGGAACCATGCTCCCCCCATCGCCACGGCAAGCGCCACCGCGATGAGCACCGATTCCGGAATCCAAGATTCAAAAGTCCGATGGACAAGGAACATGATCGGGACGTGGAAAAGATAGAGCGAGAAGCTGATCGTGCCGAGGAATCTCACGGGCGCAGCTGCCAGGAGATGGGCTGCGACGGGCGGCTGCCGCGCGACCAGCGCCACGATCACCGCTGCGGCGGCCGCGCTCTGCAGGCCCCAGAATGCGGGGGAAAAACTCGGCAGGACATGCCTGTAAGCGAAGAATACCGCCAGAAGGAGCAGAGTGAAGAACCCCGTGAGGCCGGATGGCGCCCATCCCTGCCACGAAGAATTCATCCTCCCGGCAAGCGCGCCGAAAAGAAAGTAAGGGAGCTTGGAAACGAGCATGATTCCCGGCCCCGGCAATTCAAGCAGACCATCGACGACGACTGCCACGGCGAAGCCCGCGATGAGGCCGCCATAGCGGTGCGGGTGGGCTAAGCAAAGCCACAGGATCGGGAAGAGCAGATAGAATTGAATTTCCGGGGGAATTGACCAGAAAACGCCGCTCGAGCCCAGAAGAAGGACATGACGCAGAAAGTCCGTGCCGCCGATGATAGGCTGGACGAAATTCAGACCCTGCATGCCGGACAGCATCGCCACGAGCAGAACCGCAGCCAGATAGACCGGATAGATGCGGGCAAAACGGCTCACCAGGAAATCCAGTACATTTTCCCTGGTCACCGGCCGTGAACCATAGAGATGGGCCATCAGAAAGCCGCTAAGGACAAAGAACAGGCCGACGGCTTCGCTGCCCATCGTCATCAAATGCTGGGCGGTGTTTGGAAAGATAAGGCCGATATGAGCTTGAACGACCAGCAGCGCGGCGATGCCGCGCAATCCATCGAGACTGGGAATGTAATCCGGCCGGTTCATGTGCAGCTTTTACATATTCTGTTCAGGCAAGCAGTAGCGGACATCACTTTACATGATATTAATCCGGTTGCGCTCGAGCGTCCGGCGCAACTGCTTGCCGGTGCTCCGCTATCGGCGGCCGCCTCTTCCGATCTCGCCGCGAAGGATGAATACCAGCAAGGCGAGCGCCATCGCCGCCAGCCCGTACCAGGTGATGGCATAGACGAGATGGTTGTTTGGGAAATGGATGACCGTCAGGCCGCCGACTGGCAGGCCGCCCGGATTGGCAGCGGCGTCGGCATCGATGAAATAGGGTGCGACCCCATCAACGCCGCGCTTTTGCGCGATGGCGGCGACATCGCGTGAATACCAGCGGTCGGCTTCAACGTCGTTGGATCGCAGCAGCGATCCCTTCGGCTCCGTCATCCGCATCAGCCCGGTGATCTCGACCGGCCCCGACACCTGGCCTTCGCGGCGCGCGGCCGGGTCGCGCTTGTCTGTGGGAACGAAGCCGCGATTGATGAGGATAGCAGTGCCGTCGGCAAGCGTGAGCGGCGTCATCACCCAATAACCCGGGCCGAGCGCCGTCGAGGCGTAGACCAGCGTCTCCCTGTCGTTGGCCAGCGTCCCGGCCGCGTTTACCCGGCGATATTCGTCGTCGGCATTGATCTTGGCCCATTCGGTCCGCGCCGGGGCGGGCACTGCTGCGGCATGCACGCGCTGGTCGATGCGGGCGGTGAGGTCGCGCTTCCAGGCCAGCCGCTGCACCTGCCAGGTGCCGAGCGCAGCAAGCGCTGCGGCAAGCAGCGCCAGGCAGACGACAAAGAGCGCGCGTTTTGCAGGCGAATGCCGTCTATCCTCTTTTTCCGGGGAAGTCTCGCTCATGGCAAGAACCGCTTCGGGCGGCGTTGCCGCCGCCCTTTCGATGTCATCACGGCATGTTCTTCATCATCTCGGGGCTCATCGGCATCATGTTGGTGTTGAGATGATGCATGACCCAGAGCGAACCGGAGAGCGCGATCGCGACGATGATGAGGGTGAAGATCAGCGCCATCATCGTCCAGCCGCCCTCGCTTCTCGGGTTCATATGCAGGAAGAAGACCATATGGACGACGATCTGGACAGCGCCGATGGCCATCACCAGCACCGCCGTCACCGCCGGGCTTGCGAAGACGCCCGCCATGACCAGCCAGAAGGGAATGGCGGTCAGGACGACGGATAGCGCGAAGCCCGCCATATAGCTGCGGAAGGTGCCATGGCCGGCCTGATGGCCGTGGCTGTGGCCGTGATGCGCCTCGTGGGCGTCCTCATGAGCAGGGGCTTGCGAACTCATCCGACAACTCCGAGCAGATAGACGAAGGAAAAGACGCCGATCCAGACGACGTCGAGGAAGTGCCAGAACATCGAAAGGCACATCAGGCGGCGGCGGTTGGCCTCGACCAGCCCGTGCATCGACACCTGCACCATCAGCGTGATCAGCCAGATGATGCCGAAGGTGACGTGCAGCCCGTGGGTGCCGACGAGCGTAAAGAAGGAGGAGAGGAAGGCGCTGCGCGTCGGCCCTGCGCCCTCGTGGATCAGGTGGATGAACTCGTAAAGCTCGAGCCCGATGAAGGCTGCGCCGAACAGGCCGGTGACGGCAAGCCAGAACAGCGTTTCCGCCTTGGCGTTCCGCTCCATCTGCAGCATGGCGAAGCCGTAGGTGATCGACGAGAGGAGCAGCATCGAGGTGTTGAGGGCGACGATCGGCAGATCGAAGAGATCGGCCGGCGACGGCCCGGCGGCATAGTTCCGGCCGAGCACGCCGTGCGTGGCAAACAGCACCGCGAAGATCAGGCAGTCGCTCATCAAATAGAGCCAGAAGCCGAGATTGGTGCTCCCCTCCGGATGATGGTCTTCGGTCAGATAGAATTCAGGCTTTTCGGCCCTGTCGATGGTTTGATCGCTCATGGTCATTACACCTGCTCGGCAAGCAGCGCCGTGCGCTTGCCTTCCGTTTCGGTCACCTTGCCGGCGGGTATGTAGAAGTCGCGTTTGTAGTTGAACGTATGGCCGATCGCCACCACGAGCAGCGCGACGGCGGAGACGACGACCAGCCACCACATGTACCAGATCAGGCCGAAGGCAAGCGCGACGCTGATTGCCGACAGGATGGCGCCGGTGCCGGTATTCTTCGGCATGTGGATCGGCTTGAAGCCGCCGAGCGGGCGCTCGTAGCCGCGCCGTTTCATGTCGTACCAGCTGTCATGATCGTGCACCACGGGCGTGAAGGCGAAGTTGTAGTCCGGCGGCGGCGAGGAGGTCGACCATTCCAGCGTCCGGGCATCCCAGGGATCGCCGCTATCGTCTCGCAATTCCTCGCGTTTGATGAAGCTGACGACGATCTGGATCAGGAAGGCGGCGATGCCGAGCGCGATCAGGCCGACACCGAAGGCGGCGACGATGAACCAGATCCGCAGTGACGGATCCTCGAACTGGCTCATGCGGCGGGTGACGCCCATAAGGCCGAGCACGTAGAGCGGCATGAAGGCGAACCAGAAGCCGATCTGCCAGAACCAGAAGCTCATCTTGCCCCAGAAGGGATCGAGCTTGAAGCCGAAGGCCTTCGGGAACCAGTAGTTCACGCCGGCGAACATGCCGAAGAGAACGCCGCCGATGATGACGTTGTGGAAGTGGGCGATGAGGAACAGTGAATTGTGCAGCACGAAGTCGGCCGGCGGCACGGCGAGCATGACGCCGGTCATGCCGCCGATGACAAAGGTCACCATGAAGCCGACCGTCCACAGCATCGGCACCTCGTAGCGGATGCGGCCGCGATACATGGTGAAGAGCCAGTTGAAGATCTTCGCTCCCGTGGGGATCGAGATGATCATCGTGGTGATGCCGAAGAAGGAATTGACGCTGGCGCCGGAACCCATTGTGAAGAAGTGGTGTAGCCAGACGATGTAGGACAGGATCATGATCACGCAGGTGGCGTAGACCATTGAGGCATAGCCGAACAGGCGTTTGCCGGAGAAGGTGGCGACGACTTCCGAGAAGATGCCGAAGGCCGGCAGCACCAGAATGTAGACCTCCGGATGGCCCCAGATCCAGATGAGGTTGATGTACATCATCGGATTGCCGCCGAGGTCGTTGGTAAAGAAGTTCGTCCCGGCATAGCGGTCGAGCGACAGCAGCGCGAGCGTTGCCGTCAGGATCGGGAAGGAGGCGACAATCAGCACGTTGGTGCAGAGTGCGGTCCAGGTGAAGACCGGCATCTTCATGAAGGTCATGCCCGGCGCGCGCATCTTGACGATGGTGGCGATCAGGTTGATGCCGGAGAGCGTCGTGCCGACACCGGCCACCTGCAGGCCCCAGATATAATAGTCGACGCCGACACCCGGGCTATAGGCGGCCCCCGATAGCGGCGGGTAGGCGAGCCAGCCGGTCTGGGCGAATTCACCGATGAACAGCGACAGCATGATGATGATCGCGCCGGCGGTCGTCATCCAGAAGGAGAAGTTGTTCAAGAAGGGGAAGGAGACGTCGCGCGCGCCGATCTGCAGCGGCACCACGAAGTTCATCAGGCCGGTGACGAAGGGCATCGCCACGAAAAAGATCATGATGACGCCGTGGGCGGTGAAGATCTGGTCGTAATGGTGCGGCGGCAGGTAGCCCTCCGACCCGTTGAAGGCGATTGCCTGCTGGACGCGCATCAGGATCGCATCGGAAAAGCCGCGCAAGAGCATGATGACGGCCAGGATCACATACATGATGCCGATCTTCTTGTGATCGACGCTGCAGATCCAGTCGTGCCAGAGCGGACCCCAGAACTTGAAATAGGTGATGGCGCCAAGCACGGCGAGACCGCCGATGACGACGCCGATAAAGGTCACGACCAGAATCGGCTCGTGGTAGGGAATGGCGTCGAGGGTCAACCGGCCGAAGATCAACTTCAGGAGGTCAGGATTGGAAAACATGGAACAACCCGTTCATTATGTCTTGCGACGCAAAGCGCCAGGTTAATTGTTGTTGTTGAGCTGCGCCGGCGCCGGACCGGCGTCGTTGCCCATGCCGGGCATGGAATGGCCGTCATGCTGCATGTCCATTCCGGGCGTGCTGTGCATCCCGGGCATGTCATGCTGCATGCTGTTGCCATCGGTGCTTCTGTCTGGCTCGCTGCGTGCCGGAGCCCCCGTTGCCGGCACGGTGGCGGCGGGCGCCACCACGCCTTCGCCGGCGTGGCGGTTGTCGTATTGCAGCTTCTCGCGGTTCTCAGCACTTTCCTTGCCGCCGCCGCCCATCATGTCGATGTGCATCATCTCGTTCATGCACATCTTGCCCGGCGTCGCGCACATGTTGAGGATGGCGGTGTAAAGATCGGCGTCGGCGCCGGCATAATAACGCACCGGCTCCTTCTCACTCGGCTTCTCCAGCTTCAGATAAGCGTCGCGGTTGAGCATCGTGCCCTGCTGCTTGACCTTGGCTACCCAGGCGTCGAAGCCTGCGCGGGTGAGGCCATGGAACTTGAAGCGCATGTGCGAGAAGCCGGCGCCGCTGTAATTGGCGGAGAAGCCTTCATATTCGCCTTCCCGGTTGATGACGGCGTGCAGCTTCGTCTCCATGCCGGGCATGGCGTAGATCTGGCCGGCAAGGGCGGGGATGTAGAAGGAGTTCATCACCGAGGAGGCGGTGATCTTGAAATTGACCGGCATGTCGACGGGAGCGGCAAGCTCGTTGACGGTGGCGATGCCGAGTTCGGGATAGAAGAACAGCCATTTCCAGTCGAGCGCCACGACCTCGACGGTCAGCGGCTTGGTATCGGCCGGGATGGCGCGCTCGGCATCGAGCCGGTCGAGGGGGCGGTAGGGATCGAGCTTATGCGTGGATATCCAGGTGACGGCGCCGAGCGCAATGATGATCGCCAGGGGTGCCGCCCAGATGACGATTTCGAGGCGGGTCGAATGATGCCATTCCGGCGCATAAGTCGCGGCAGTGTTGGAGCGGCGGTAGCGCCAGGCGAAGAGCAGCGTCAGGAAGATCACCGGAACGATGATCAGAAGCATCAGCACCGTCGCGATGACGATCAGATCGCGCTGTTGCGCGGCGATGTCGCCGGAGGGCGCCATGACCACCATGTTGCATCCTGCCAGGAAAAGCAGCGGCAAGACGGATAGAAGGCGGGAAAACTTCATGAGTTTTGGCACGTCTCTAAGCTCTTGTTGTTTCGTTTTGTCCGCGACTAAAGCACTGAACCGGATAGCGACATGAGGCGGAAGGTCGCAGTGCAGCAAACATGCCGCACTGCGGCAAAAATCATCGGGCGCTAGTGCTTTGAAATCCTGATGGAATATAGAAGGATTTTAGCCCCTGCGCATGTTCAGTCCAATATATCCGCAACTGCCGGTCAGGCCAGCATTTGCAGGGGAAAATCACCGTCCGGATCACGCAATTTTTTCCATCTGCGCTTCATTTGAGCCGTGATGATGAACTATTTCGGTCTTACGGACTTGATAAGCCTGCAGGTTTGATCAAGATCAGACTTGAGGCGCCTTGCCGCAAGCGCCTTAACGAGGAGGCGTTTTATGGCAACAACATCGCATTACGGACCGTCGTCGTCGTCGCTTGAACGCGACGCACGGCGTATTCACGACGACAAGCCGGTGTCACCGGGCAGCATCGCCATCGGCGTGGTGATCGGCCGCATGTCGGAATTCTTCGATTTCTTCGTCTACGGCCTCGCCTCGGTCCTGGTCTTTCCGCAGCTCGTCTTTCCTTTCGCGCCCGACAGGCTGACCGGCACGCTCTATTCCTTCGCCATCTTCTCGCTCGCTTTCCTCGCCCGTCCCGTCGGCTCCGTCGTCTTCATGACCATCGACCGGATGTATGGGCGCGGCACGAAGCTGACGATCGCGCTCTTCCTGCTCGGCGGCTCCACGGCCTCGATTGCTTTCCTGCCCGGCTATGCGGAGATCGGCGTCTGGTCGATCGCGCTGCTGGCGCTCTTCCGACTCGGCCAGGGCTTCGCGCTCGGCGGCGCCTGGGACGGCCTGGCATCGCTGCTCGCACTCAACGCGCCGCCCAATCACCGTGGCTGGTACGCAATGATCCCGCAGCTCGGCGCTCCGATCGGTTTTGCGCTGGCAAGCACGCTCTTCGGTTATTTCGTCGCCAACCTTTCCAGCGAGGACTTCCTTTCCTGGGGCTGGCGCTATCCCTTCTTCGTCGCCTTCGCGATCAATGTCGTGGCGCTGTTTGCGCGTCTGCGCCTGGTCATGACCAAGGAATTCGGTACGCTGCTCGAGCAACATGAGCTGGAGGCCGCACCGATCCTCGAGGTGCTGCGCGTTCACGGCCGCGACATCCTGATCGGCGCCTTCGTGCCGCTTGCCAGTTTCGCCATGTTCCACCTGGTGACCATCTTCCCGCTCGGCTGGATGAGCCTTTACGGCAACCAGCCGATCGGCACCTTCATGGTGGTGCAGGTGGTCGGCGCCATGGTCGGCGTCGTCGCCATCATCGCCTCCGGCCTGATCGCCGACCGTATCGGCCGGCGCGCCCAGCTCGCCATCTGCGCCGTCATCATCGCCGTCTTCAGCTTTGTCGGGCCGATCCTGATCGCATCCGGTAATAACGGCCACGACGCTTTCGTCATCATCGGCTTCGGCGTGCTCGGCCTGTCCTTCGGCCAGGCAACCGGCTCGATCTCGTCGCGGTTCGGCCGCGGCTATCGCTATACCGGTGCTGCCTTCACCTCGGACCTTGCCTGGCTGGTCGGCGCCGGCTTTGCGCCGCTGGTGGCGCTCAGCCTCTCCAGCCGCTTCGGCCTGACCTTCGTCGGCTACTACCTGCTTTCCGGCGCCATCTGCACGCTGGCGGCGCTGGCCTTCAGCAAGGCGCTGGAACAGCGCGAATAGGCGGGGCGTCGAGGCCCGCCCCTCATCCGCCTGCCGGCACCTTCTCCTCGTAAACGGGGCGAAGGGATCAAGCCGCAACCTCTCCGTCCCCCGCCAAGCTCTCGCACGTCCCCTCTCCCCGTTTTTACGGGGAGAGGGTTAGGTGAGGGGCAGCCATCGGCGCGAATCTGCCCAAATCCAATTATTGAATGCATTGCAATCTATAATTAAATGCATATCCTTGTCGCCGCAACGAGGATATGGCCGTGACCGCAGAAACCGTCGATCATTCAACCCTTTCCCGCCTTGTCGATGCCGGAGCGGTCGAAGCCGCGCATGTCGTCGGCAAGACCGGCGGCTGGTCCGTCGTTATCCGCTACGGCAAATCAGAACGTCCGCTCGCCGCTCAACGCAGCCGGCAGGTGCGCCTGTTTAAGCGTATGGATACGCTGGTCTCCTATCTCAAGGATGTCGGCATCTCGCAGTTCGATGTCGATGCGGCCGATTACGTTTCCGAGACGGCGTCTCGACCGGATCGGGCCGCAGCTCTGCGTCGGACCCATAAGGCGGCGGAATACGACAAGTGGTTTCGCGAACAGGTCGAGGAAGCGATCCGCCAAGCCGATGATCCGAACGCGGTCTGGATCACTGCACAGGATGCCGAAGAACGAATGGACAAGCTTCGGGCCGAACTGCTCGCGCAGGTGGAATCCGGAGATGAGGCTTGATCGTTAGCTGGCTGCAGCAGACGCTTCTGGATCGGGAACATCAGCTTCGGCACGTCTTCGCGCAAAATCCGAAGGCTGCAATCGCGTTGGATGATGTTATCCGGCATCAGGCCAAAATGCTCGCCGATCACCCCGAAGCAGGACGCAGCGGTCGTCTCGAGGGAACACGGGAATTGGTCATTCCGCGCACCGCATTCCTGCTGATCTATCGCATCGACAAAAAGGCGCAGAGGGTGGAAATACTGCGCCTTCTTCATGGCGCCCAGCACTGGCCGCCGAAACGCTGAGTGTTTCTTACTGCGCCATCTGCGGCTGCTTCGCCGCCCGCGCCGCGGTCAGTTCCGCGGTGGTGTGGTTCAGGCGGTCGGCAAGCACGCGCATGATTTCCACGGCCATCTCGGGGAAGTCGCTGAGCAGCTTCAGGAAGTGCTCCTTGCTGATGCGCAGCACCTCAAGGGGCGAGGTGGCGCGCACCGTTGCCGTGCGTGAGACATCGCAGAGGATGGCGATTTCGCCGACGATGGAATTGAGCTCGACATCGGCGACCTTGATTTCGCCGGCCGGCGAGGAGACGATGATGTCGGCGCTGCCGGAGAGAATGACATAGGCCGCGTCGCCGACATCACCCTGATGGAAGAGATCCTGACCGGCCTTGTAGGTCATGCGGTCGGAGGTGAAGGCCAAAAGCTTGAGTTTCGCTGGCGCAATCCTCGAAAAGATCGGCACCCGGCGCAGCATTTCGACTTCGTCTCTCAACAGCATGAGCGTTTCAATCCCCTGACGCAGGGTTCTTGGAACCCGGCGCCTCAATTCCGGGCGTTCCCCCGGGAACGCCTACCATCGCCGCCCCAATAGAATATTACGATAACAGTTCCTTGAACATACCGTTTTTCTCGGAAAGTTCCGGATAGTTTCCGGCTTCCGCCAGCCCGCCGCGGTCGAAGAGCAGGATCCGGTCGAACATTTCGGCGAGCCGCGCATTCGAAAGCACCCAGATGATCGCCGGGCGCTCACCTTCCTTATGCAGGTCTTCGATGATGTTGCGGGTGATCTGATCCTGAACGCGTTGATCCAGTGCCGACAGCGGCCGGTTGAAGACGAAATAGTCCGAGCGCTTCAGAAGTGCGCGGGCAAGATTCAGCTTCTGGCGCTGCACCATGGTCAGCCGCTTGCCGCCGGAGCCGACGTCGAATTCGAGACCGATCGACAGGACATCGTCATAAAGGTCGAGCGCGTCGAAGAGCTCGCCCATGATGGCCCGGATGCGGTCGGAGGCGTCGGCCTGCTGATAGGCGATACGGCCGAAGAGCACATTGTCCATCAGGCTTGCCGACGGGGTGAAGCGCTCGGCGTCGTAGCGCTCGATCAACTCGGCGAGGTCGGCCGGAATATGCGCATGGAACTGCTTGCGGGCGCTGACGATCTTGTCCATCAGCTCGTTGGTCAGCAGGCCGAAGCGGTGGCGCGGCTCGATATAGGCGAAGCTAAGCCGGATGATGGCGGACCGCTCCTCAGGCGTGGCGTCCTCGAAGCGGCGGCTTTGCAGCTTCTGCAGAAGCGCCTGATAAGTCGGAATGTCGTCCGCCGTCATGAAGGTCAGCTGCTGGAAGAAAGGATGATCCGGCGGCAGGTCGTGGAAGAGTTCGACGGCGTTTTCGGCAATCTCGAGGCCCATGGCGTAGAGATCGGTGCTGAGGCCCGTCTCGCGGAACAGCTGCTGGAAATAGGGGTGGGCGGCAAGCCGGCGGTTGGTCATCAGCGGCCGCTTCATCGTGCCGAAGAGCAGGTTCTCACCGACCGTCGCCTGGGCATTGTAGGCGTCGAAATCGAAGGGCACGACGATGCCGTCGAGCCCTTCGTCGCGCAGCCGGTCGCGCAGCGAGGCGCGCAGCGCCACGACATGGTCGCTGACCGCCACATGCACCTCGGTATTGACGTTCGAGCGCAGCGCCAGGTCGAGGATGTCCTGCGAGATCAGCACGGCGTCGAGCACCGGCCGGATCGCTTTGAGGAGATCATCCGGTCCATTGGCGCCGGCCGCCTGGTAATCCACCCAATCACTGTTGAGGTCGAGCGTCGGGTTGCCGGCCTTCAGCGCCTCGGCGGAGTGCCATTTATACTCCTGCTCTTGCTTCTCGTCGTAGACGGGGTCGATCATCGGCGCGTGCTTGAGGCCGTAGAGCAGATTGCTGGCGAGCGTGCCATGGAAGAAGAAGGTGTCGGCCGAGGCGTAGGAGATGCGGCGGCCGGTGATCGATTCCGGCAGCTCGAGCAGGTCGCGTCCGTCGATGGTGATGCGGCCGGAGTCGGGCCAGATCATGCGGCCGAGCGCTTCGGCGAATGCTTCGGCGCCGCTGCCGTTCGGACCGACGATTGCAACCGTCTCGTTCGGCTTGATTTCGACCGAGACGTGGTCGACGAGGCGGGCGCCGCTGTCGTCCGAAAGCGTCAGATTGGTGACGACCAGCGCGCTGGTCAGTGCGCCCACGGGTGCGGTCGCCAATTCCTGGATCCTACTGTCGATCAAGGGCTCGACGTTGAACTGCTCGTAGACCTGCTGATATTTCACCTGCACGTCCTGGCGCATCTGGTCCCAGTCGATCAGTTCCTTCAGCGGCCCGGGCAGGTCCTTGTAGGCCGATATGACGGCGACGAGCTGGCCGATGTCGAGCCGGCCCTGCAGCGCGAGATAACCGCCGATCGCGTAGAACAGGAAGGGCGTGACCTGGGCGAGAAAGTTATTGATGAACTTCACCAGGAACTTCCACTGGTAAAGGTCGTAGCGGATCGAGAAGATGCGGCCGAGCCGCCAGGCGATATCGGCGCGTTCGAGGTTGGATGTGTCGTTGCCGTGGATCGTGCCGATGCCCTCGACGATTTCGCCGACGCGACCGGAAAGCTCGCGGGCCGTCAGCTGCCGCTGGCGGCCGAGATCCAGCAAGCGCTTGCGCATGCGGGGAATGACGACTGCCTGGACGCCGACGATGGCGGCGGCGATCATGCCGAGCCAGAAATTCTGCACGATGATGAAGGCGAGCGCGGTGATCGCCTGACCGCCGAGCAGGGCGGGCGAGACGAAGGCGTCGCCGGTGAAGCCGCCCATCGGCTCCACCTCGTCCTTGATCATGGTGGCGATCTCGGCCGATTTCACCCGCTTGAAATGAGCCGGCGGAAACCGCAGCACCCGGTCGATCAGTTCGAAGCGGATGCGCCGCAGCATGCGTTCGCCGAGTCGGCCCTTATAGGTGTTGATGTAGAATTTGAAGAGCCCGTTCAGCACCACCAGCGCCAGGAATACCAGACTGAGAGCCATCAGCATCTGGAAGCGGTCGAGCTGCACGCCCTTGAAGAATTCGACATGGCCGATCAGTGGAATGTCATAGGCGATATGCATGAAGGTCTGGGTTGCGCCGGGGCCTTCAAAGCCGTCGCCCTGGATCGGTCCGTTGACGATCTGCTTCGGCAGATCGAAGGACAGGAAATAGGGGATCATCGAGGCCGCGACGACAGCCAGGATCCACAGCTGCTGCAGCCGCGTGTTCTTCCAGATGTAGCGGGCGAGGCTCTTTTCCATGACTAACCGTCAGCGTGCTGGGAAATTCCGAAGGCGCGATCCGGGCGCGGGACGGGAGGAATTGTCGAGAACAGGACCATGCAGCCGGACCGCCGATATCGCAATGAAAACAAGGCGAAGGGCACCGGCTGCAGAAAGGCCGATTCTCGCCGGAACTCTGCTTATATCACAGGATTTTTAAATTAGGCGAGCGATTCGGCAATCATCGAGCGAATGATGGCGGCCGTCTTCTCCGCTCCGTCGAGATCGAGCGAGGCCGGCTCCTGCCGAGGCGCTGCCAGCCCCTTTTCGACAGCCTCTTTCACATGGGCTGAGGTCAGCCCTTGTTCCGGTAGGATTTCGGCAAGACCCAGCGCCTGCAGCCGCTCGGCCCGCACCGTCTGTTCGGTCTCGCCGCCGGCGACGAAGGGAATGAGGATCGCCCGGCACTCGGTGCGCAAGAGGTCGCCGACCGTGTTGTAGCCGGCCTGGGAGATCGACACCCTAGCGGACCGCAAGAGCGAGGGAAAATCCTTGCGGAAGCGCGCCAGCGTCACATTCGGGGCTACGTCCCGCGACAGCCTGGCAAAATCGGGCTCCGGCAGATTGGGACCTGAGATCAGCAGCCAGCGAAGATCGCTCGGCAGCAGTCTCGCCGCCTCCTTTGCCGCGCCGATCAGCTCGGCGCCGACCGCGCCGCCGCCGGCCGATGCGATGATATCGAAGGTTTCCGCCGGTTCGGGTGCCGGCGGCGGCGCGACGAGGCCGGTATAACGCAGCTTGTCGGCGATTTCTGGCGCCAGCGGGAAGGTATCCTCGAGTCTGACGAAGCCGGGATCACCGTGGACCAGCACGGCGTCGAAATGATCCCTGACCAGCGCCACGGTCTCCTGATCGCGGCCGGTCTTGCGGTTTTCCTGCAGGATGTCGCGCACCGAGCTTACGAGTTTTGGCCGCGGTTCGGCCTCTTCGATCGCTCGAAGCAGGGGCAGGAGTTCGAAGCGCATCTGCCGCCGGCCGAAGGGGAAGGCCTCGATGATGACGACATCGGGCTTTGCGGCATGGAAGGCGTCGAGCAGCAATTGCCGGCGGGCGGCGAGGAATTCTTCGCCGGCCGGCCGGCCATCAGCATCGGCGAGGCCGGAGAAACCGGCATTGCTGGCGACGACCGCCGGCAGAGCCACGGTCTTCACACCCTCGCCGGGAAAGCCCGGCACCGGCAGGCCGCCGGTCACCACGGTGACGTCGAAGCCGTCCCTGACCAGCGCATTGGCGATGCGGCTGGCGCGGGCGATGTGGCCGATGCCGAGCAGGTGCTGGACGTAGAAGAAGATGCGCGGTGCCGTCATGACGCCTTCTGCCATTCGGCCTCGAACAGGCCGGTGAGCTGTCTGATGCTGGAATGATAATCGAAGTCCTCGCGCACCCGCCTTTCGGCGGCGTCGCCGAGGCGCTGGCGCAGCGCCGGATCGCGGATCGCCGCCTCCAGCGCCCGGGCGAGCAGCGCCGGATCCTCCGGCGGCACGACGAGGCCGTTCTCGCCGTCCGTCAGCAGTTCCGGTACGCCGGATACCGTCGTGGAGATGCAGACGAGGCGCTGGCTCGAGGCCTCGACCAACACGTTCGGCAAACCGTCGCGGTCGCCGTTGGCGGCGATGCGGCAGGCGAGCGCAAAGAGATCGGCGCGGCGGTAGTGATCGAGCACGTCTTCCTGTGCCATGGCGCCCTTCCAGACGATGCGGCCGGAGAGGCCGAGCTCGGCTGCGAGCGCCTTCAGCATGGCAAGCTCGTCGCCGCCGCCGATATGCTCCATGCGCCAATGGAGATCGGCCGGCAGCAGCGCCAGCGCCCGCAGCAACACGTCGTAGCCCTTCTTCTCGACGGCGCGGCCGACGCTGAGGATGAAGGCCGGATCGGCCGGGTCGTTGCCGGTTCTCTGCGAATGTGCGCCGGAAAAATGGCCGAAGCGGGCGAGATCGAGGCCGTGATAGCTCAAATGTATGGCCTCCTTGCGCGATGTCAGCATGCGCATGTGCTCGTAGCCGGTCCTGGTGCAGGTGACGGTCCAGCGGGCGCTCTTCAGCTTCTCCTTCAGTTCCCAGTCGGGCGAGGTCCATATGTCCTTGGCATGGGCCGAACAGGTCCAGGGCATGCCCGTCAGGATGCTTGTATATTCCGTTACCGAGGCCGGCGTATGGATGAAATGGGCATGCAGCCACTCGCCTCCATCCGGCCATTCGCGCGCCAGCACCAGCGCCTGGCCGAGGCGGCGGAAGCGGTTGCGGGAGGGGTCGCGCTTGAGGTCGGCGAAGAAGCGTTTCATCACCGCCTTGAAGCCGGTTTTACCGAAGCCGGCGACGAGGCCTTTCAGCACGCGGATCGGTTCCTCGTGCAGATATTCCGGCAGATAGACGACGCGCGCCTTGATCTCGTCATGTACGGGATGGCGCTTCTTGTCGGTCGGCCGGCGCATGGAAATCAGCGTCAGGTCGAAGCCGGCCCTTTCGAGGCCGAGCAGTTCCTGGGCGATGAAGGTTTCCGAAAGGCGGGGATAGCCTTTCAGCACGACGAGGATATTGCGGCGTGGCGGCAAGGCTGTGCCCTATTCTGCGCCGACGACGGCAAGGTGGGTGGCCCGGCCGTCGAGCCACCGGCCGACGGTCTGCGAGATGTGATCCAGCCCTTCGAGATGCATATTGCTGCCGCTTTTCGACGGCGGCAGGCGGGAGGGCAGGCGCTTCAGCGCCGCGGCCATGATGGCGGGATCAACCGATTGCTCCGGCAGCAGCATGTCGACGAGACCGAGCTCGCTGGCTCGCTTGGCGCGCAGCAGCTGTTCCTCGCGCGGTTTGACGCGCGGCACGATGAGGGCCGGCTTGTCGAAGGAGAGGATCTCGCAATAGGTGTTGTAGCCGCCCATGGCGACGACACCGGTGGCGCCGTCGATCAGTTCTTCCATATGATTGTCGAACTCGATCACCTCGATGTAGGGGATGGCTTCACCCTTCTGCACCAGCTTGGCGCGCTCGGCGGCCGGCATATAGGGCCCGAGCACGACGAGCGCCTTCTGCGTCAGCGTCGGATCGGCCTCATAGGCATTCATCACGTCGTGGACGAGATCGGAACCATCGCCGCCGCCGCCTGTGGTAACGAGGAGGTAATTGTCTTTGCGGGCGTGGATCGAGGTTTTGCCCTTGGAAACGCTGCGCTGCAGGAAGCCGACGAAATCCATCTTCCGGCGCAGACTGACCGGCACATCGAGACCGATCAGCGGGTCGTAGAAGTCCGGCGGGCCATAGACCCAGACGCTGTCGTAATATTGGTCGATCTTCTGCATGATACCGTTTCTTTTCCACTCGGCATCGAGCAGATGCGGCGCGTCCATGATCTCGCGCAGGCCGAGCACCAGCACGGTGCCGCGGGCCTTGAGATAGGCGAGCGTATCCTCGACCTCGCCCTTCAGTCCCATCGGCTCCTTGTCGACGATGAAAATGTCGGGCTGGAAGGTCTCGGCGGTGTGGCGGATGCTGGATTCGCGCATCTTCAGCGTCTCGTGCAGATCGATGTGGCTGGCAAGCGAGGTATATTCGCCGTTGCGCAGCTTGATGACGCTCGGGATCTTCACGAAGTCGACGCGGGCGCGGTAGTCGAAGGCGCCGGCGATCGTCGCGCCCGAAATGATCAGGATGTTGAGGCCGCGATAGTCCTCGACCAATGCATGGGCGATGGCGCGACAGCGGCGCAGGTGGCCGAGGCCGAAGGTGTCGTGGCTGTACATGAGGATGCGAGCATCTTCGAGACGTCTGGCCATGGGTGTTCCCTCCGGGGTGAACAACATGAATTAGTACCCCCACCGTCCGGAGGTCACGAGGCGGGCGCGGTGCCGTGAGGCGCCGCCGGGTTTCCTGCTATTTGTAGGGATCTGCCGCATCACGCAAGCCGTCTCCCAGAAAGTTGAACGCCAAAATGACAAGAACAACAGGAATGATCGGAAAGAGCAGCCAAGGATAGAAGGCGATGACGCTGACGCTTTTTGCCTCGGTCAGCAGAATGCCCCAGCTGGTGATCGGCGGGCGAAGGCCGAGGCCGAGGAAGGAGAGCGCGGTCTCGCCGAGGATCATGCCGGGGATCGAAATCGTCGCCGAGGCGATGAGATGCGACATGAAGCCCGGCACCAGATGGCGGCCGATGATGCGTGGCGTGCTGGCGCCCATCAGCTGCGCGGCCTGCACGTAATCCTCCTCGCGCAGCGCCAGGAGCTTGGAGCGCACGGCCCGCGCCAGCCCGGTCCAGTCGATGATGCCGAGGATGACGGTAATGCCGAAATAAATGACGATCGGGCTCCAGGTCACCGGCATGATGGCGGCGAGCGCCATCCATAGCGGCAGACTCGGCAGCGATTGCAGCACCTCGATCAGGCGCTGGACGATGAGGTCGAACACGCCGCCCCAGTAGCCGGCAAGGCCGCCGATGACGATGCCGAGCACGAAGCTGATCGAAATGCCGATCAGGCCGATCGTCAGCGATATGCGTGCGCCATAGAGGATGCGCGACAGCACGTCGCGGCCGAGCCGGTCGGTGCCGAGCAGGAACATCTGGCCGCCGATCGCCGGGCAGATGAGATGGTAGTTCGAGGCGACGACACCCCAGAATTTATAGGAATCGCCGCGGCAGAAGAAACGGATCGGCTGCACGTCGTTCGGCCGGTCGGTATAGACCCTGTGCAGTGTATCGAGATCGAGCGTCATGCTGCGGCCGTAGACGAAGGGGCCGACGAACTCTCCCTTGTCGAAGAAGTGAACGCGCTGCGGCGGCGCATGGATGAAATCGACGTTGCGGGTGTGCAGGCCGTAGGGCGCCAGGAACTCGACGATCAGGATCATCAGGTAGACGGCGGCAAGAAAGATGCCGGAGATCAAGGCCAGCCTGTGCTGCTTGAACTTCCACCACATCAGCTGTTTCTGCGAGGCGAGATGGATGCGCGATTGCGCCGCCGTCATGGTTTCGGTCGCATGCGGATCGAAAGGCGCAGTCGAGACGTAGTGGGGAAGTGGCGCGCCGGGTGCGGGAAGGGGCGACATTATTTGGTGCTCCTGCCTTGCAGACGGATGCGGGGATCGAGGAAGCCGAGGGCGATATCGGAAATCAGCACGCCGATGACGTTCAAGAAGGCGAGGAACATCAGAAACGAGCCGGCGAGATACATGTCCTGGCTCTGCAGCGCCTTGATCAGCATCGGCCCGGTCGTCTCCAGCGATAGGACGATGGCGACGATTTCGGCGCCCGAAATGATCGACGGCAGGATCGAGCCGATGTCGGCGATGAAGAAATTGAGCGCCATGCGCAGCGGATATTTGACCAACGCCCGCATCGGGTGCAGGCCCTTGGCGCGGGCCGTCGTCACATATTGCTTCTGCATCTCGTCGAGAAGATTGGCGCGCAGCCGCCGGATCATGCCGGCCGTGCCGGCCGTGCCGACGATGATGACGGGGATCCAGAGATGGGCGAGGATCGACTTCGCCTTTTCCCAGCTCATCGGCGCGTTGAGATATTGCTGGTCCATCAGGTGGCCGATCGACAGCCCGAACCAGACATTGGCGAAATACATCAGGATCAGCGCCAGCATGAAGTTCGGAATGGCGATGCCGAGCAGGCCGAGAAAGGTCAGCCCGTAATCGCCCCAGCTATACTGATGCGTCGCCGAATAGATACCGATCGGAAAGGCGATCAGCCAGGTGAGCAGGATCGTCGTGAAGGAGACGAGAATCGTCAGCCACAGTCGTTCGCCGACCACATCCGAGACCGGCAGCTGGTATTCGAAGGAATAGCCGAAATCGCCGTGCAGCATGCCGCCGACCCAGTAGAAATAGCGCACGATCTCCGGCTTGTCGAAGCCGTATTGCTGACGCATTTCCTCGATTTCCTGGAGGTTGGCGGTCTCGCCGGAGGCGCGCAGCTCGGCGATCTGGCTCTCGAAGAAGTCGCCGGGGGGCAGCTCGATGATGGTGAAAACCAGCGCCGAAATGACGAAGAGTGTCGGCACCATGGCGGCGATGCGCCAGAGAATGTATCTGAGCACGCCTCAGGCCTCCTTGTACCAGAAAACATCCGGCATATAGACGCCGAGATAGGAGGTGGGATCGAAGCCGTAGAGCGCTCTCTCCGGCAGGTTCTGCAGCTTGGCCGCGCGCAGGATCGGCTGCAACGTGCTGTTGATGAGGCCGATCGAGAAGACCTGCTGCGTATAGAGCGACAGCATTCTGTGCCAGATCGCCTGGCGCTCCTCGAATTTTGCTGTTGAGCCCCATTGTTTGAGCAGATCGATCAGTTCGGCCGCCTCCGGCAGGTCGGGCGCCACGCCCTCCTGGCCGGCGGAAAGATAATGCATGCCCCAGAGCGGCCACTGCAGCTGATCGTCAAGCGTCGGCGCAAGACCGGACGGCGACATGTCGGCCGTCGGCACGCCGTTGTCGAGGCCGTACCAGATGGACATCATGATCGTGCCGCTCATGGCGCGGTTGC
This sequence comes from Rhizobium etli CFN 42, assembly GCF_000092045.1. Taxonomy (NCBI): domain Bacteria; kingdom Pseudomonadati; phylum Pseudomonadota; class Alphaproteobacteria; order Hyphomicrobiales; family Rhizobiaceae; genus Rhizobium; species Rhizobium etli. Next base: position 52,560 of record NC_007765.1, read on the forward strand.
GGAAGACGTCGCGCTGCGAGGTGCGGGTATAAAGCGCAAGGCCGATATCGGCCCAGTGATCGTGCACCAGTTCCAGCACGTCCGTATCGAGATTGCTTTCGCCGGCGGTCTCGACGGTGATCTCTGCGCGCCGCCCATCCGGCAGCAGCCGGATGCCGTCGTCGCCGCGCCTGGCCAGGCCGAGCTCGTCGAGCAGGCGGTTGGCCTCGTCGGGGTCGAACTTGACGAAGGCGTCGGCATATTCCTGCTTGAACAGCGGGCTGTCGGGCAGCACGGTATCGGCGCTCGGCGTGCCCAAGCCGTAAAATGCGACCATGTTGATTTCGTGCCGGTTGATCGCCAGCGACAGCGCCCGGCGCAGGCGTACATCGCGGAAAAGGCCGCGCCACACCTCGTCGGCGCAGTTGAGATTCGGCAAGAGCGTGATGCGCGAGCCGCGTGCGACCTTCCAGAGATTGACCTTCACCGGAAAGCGCTTCTCCGCCTCCTTCAGGAAGGTGTAGTCGTTGAAATCGATGCCGGTCGCCTGCAGGTCGGCCTCGCCCGCACCCGCCTTGGCGGCGATGATCGACGAGGAGGAGACGTTGAGGACGAAACGGTCGAGATAGGGCAGCTGCCTGCCGGTCTCGTCGACGCGGTGGAAGAACGGGTTGCGCTCGAAGACGAACTGCTCGGCCGGCAGCGCCGTCGTGTTGCGCCAGGGATCGAGCGTCGGCAGGTTCGGATTTTCCGGACGGTAGGAGCGCGCCATCTTGATGTGCAGATCCTGCCACTTCTTGACGCGGCTCGTCTGCATCATCTGTTCCATCTTCGCCTGGTCGGGCTGGAACTTCTTATGGAACTGCTTCAGGTAATGCGCCGGCCCGAAAATGACGAGCGGCTGCGGGCCTGCCAAGCTCGGCAGGAACATCGGGTTGGGTTTTTCCCAGGTATAGCGCACCGTCAGAGCATCGAGCATTTCGAAGCGCGGCAGATTGCCGTGCGGACGAAGCTCGAGGGCGCCGCCGCCCGGCGTCAGCTTGTCGTTGAGGATGACGTCTTCCCACCAGTAGCGGAAATCGTCGGCCGTAAACGGCTCTCCGTCGGACCATTTATGGCCTTCCCGCAGCGTGAAGGTGAAGACGGTGTCGTCCTCGGAGCGGAAGTCGGCCAGAATGTCAGGCTGGAACTGCAGGTGCTTGTTATAGCCGACCAGGCGGGAATAGCCGTAGATCGTCATGAAGCGGATGTCGCGCTGGCTGCCGATGATGGTCCGCACCGTGCCGCCATAGGTGCCGGGCTCGAGCCCCAGTTCCTTCAGGTTGACGATGCGCGGGCGGGCGGGAATGCGCTCGGCCATAGCAGGCAGGCTGCCGGATGTCAGCTTCTCCTTGAGGAACTCCGGCTCGACTGCCTGCTCGGCGCGAAGCACCGCCGGCGCGATCGCAGCACCGACGAGGCCGCCCAGAAAAGTGCGACGCGTCACCATCAGCGCAACTCCCTGGCATCGGCGCCCTTGCGGGCGCGCACCAGATGGCCGTCACCGAGGTCGGCATAGGCAAGCTCGGAAGCGTCGTCATGCTCGGCGGTGAAGGTCGCGCCCCAGTTCTGCTTGTCGGCGGCGCCGTTTTCCCGGAGCGCCTTGAAATTGAGCGGGCGGTCGAGATCGGGGAAGGGGACGGCGGCGAGCAGCGATTTCGTATAAGGGTGGACCGGATCGCGCAGAATAATTTCGCGCGGCGCGATCTCAACGATGCGGCCCTTGCACATGACGGCGATGCGGTCGGCCATGTAGTCGACCACGGCGAGGTTGTGCGAGATGAAGAGATAGGTCAGCCCCAGCTCCTTCTGCAGATCCTTCAAGAGGTTGAGGATCTGCGCCTGGACGGAGACGTCAAGCGCCGAGACCGGTTCGTCGAGAATGACGAGTTTCGGGCCGAGGGCGAGTGCACGGGCAATGCCGATGCGCTGGCGCTGGCCGCCGGAGAAGCTGTGCGGGTAACGGCTGAGATAGCGCTTGTCTAGGCCGATCGCCGCCATCAGCCCTTCGACCTTGCGCTTGCGCTCGTCGCTGTCGCCGCGATCGTGAATTTCAAGCGGTTCACTGAGAATGTTGCGCACCGTCATGCGCGGCGAAAGCGAGGAGACTGGATCCTGGAACACCATCTGGATCTTGGTGCGCATATCCTGCAGCTCGTCGCCTTTGACCGCGAGGACGTCGATGACCTCCTTGCCGTCGTTGAAGAGGACCGCGCCGGAATCCGGCGTTATCGCGCGCATCAGGATCTTGCTGAGCGTGGTCTTGCCGCAGCCTGATTCGCCGACCAGACCCAGACATTCGCCGCGGCGGATATCGAAGCTGACATCGTCGACGGCGCGCAGCACGGTGGCCTCGTGCTTGCCGAGAAAGCTGCGCTTGCGCGTCTTGTAGGTCTTCGACAGATTGGTGACGGACAGCAGCGTGCCCGGCGTTTCCGCTTGCAGCGGCTTTTTCTGGCCAACAAGCGCCTCAAGATTGACCCGCACATCGCGCAGCGCCTTCAGCCGCTCGCCGGGTTTCATGTCGAAATGCGGGACGGCGGCCATCAGCGCCTTGAGATAGGGATGCTGCGGGTTGCGGAAGATCGCCTCGACCGGCCCGGCTTCCATGATCTCGCCGTGATAAATGACGACCACCTCGTCGGCCATGTTTGCGACGATGCCGAGATCGTGGGTGATGAGCAGCATCGCCATGCCGAGCTTGGCCTGCAGGTCGCGCAGCAATTCCAGGATCTGCGCCTGGATCGTCACATCGAGCGCCGTCGTCGGCTCGTCGGCAATCAGGAGCGCCGGCTTGCAGATCAGCGCCATGGCGATCATCGCGCGCTGGCGCATGCCGCCGGACAATTCGAACGGATACATGTCGTAGGTGCGGTGCGGATTGGAAAAGCCGACGAGGCCGAGCATTTCCTCTGTCCTTTCACGCGCCTCCTGCTTGTCGATCTCGGTGTGGATCAAAAGCACTTCGCTGATCTGGTTGCCGACGGTGTGCAGCGGCGAGAGCGAGGTCATTGGCTCCTGGAAGATCGTCGCCATGCGCCGGCCGCGCAGGTCGCGCATCTGCTCGCTGTCGCGTGACAAGGAGAGGATATCGGTCGTGCTGCCGTCGAGCGGATCGGTAAAGAGGATGCTGCCCGACGCTCTGGCCGGATTGGGCAGGATGCCCATGATGGCCTGGCTGATCACCGATTTGCCCGAGCCGGATTCACCGACGAGAGCGGTGACCTTGCCCGGAAGGATGCGGAGATTGGCTTCCTTTACGACACGCAGGCGATCGCCGAAAACCGAGAAGGAGACGTCGAGATTCTCAATACGCAACAGATCGGCAGCGGACGCCATACCAATGAAATTCCCCAGTCTTCTATGTTCCCGTTAAGGCAACACTATCGTACCGCAAACGGGGTGTCTAGCTGATGACAATCAAGGGGAAATTGCCGCGTTTCACCATCTCTGTCCGGAAGAAACGCGCCGTTTTAGCGGTCGCAACCTGGCGTTTTACTGGATGAATTTCTCCATACTTGTGCGCTTCACCTGTTTCTTGGCGTCGCGGTGCAGGAGAATGACCTGTTCGGCTTCGGAAAGTCCGTTCTGCACGGCCTCGCGGAAATGTTCGTCGACATGGATCTCCGGGGCCGGGGCGCGCGGCTGCAGCACCGTAACCTTCTGGCGGATGCCGCGCAGCTTCTCCTCGCCGAGCCGCGTCCATTCGCCGCCGCAATAACCGGCGAAGGCCTGGCTGGCGACGACCTCTCGGCCGTATTTCTTGGTCAGGATCTGCAGACGCTGCACTTCGTTGACCGCTGATCCGAAGGCGGAGAAGGTCAGGCGGTCCTTCAGGCCGACATTGCCGAACATGACGTTGCCGACATGCAGGCCGATGCCGTAGCCGATCTTGCTGAGACCCTTCTGCTCGCGTTCGCCGTTGAGCTCGGCGACCCGTGCCTGGGCCTGGTGAACGGCCGAAAGTGCTGCCTCGCAGGCGATCTTCGACGGATCCTTGTGGCGCCCGCAGGGATAGACGGCCAGGAAGCCGTCGCCGAGGAAGCTCAATATTTCGCCGCCATTGCGGTTGAAGGGGGCGGCGATCGCGTCGAAGAACTGGTTCAGCGTGTCGATATAGGCCTGGCGGCCCTCTTTTTCGGCATACATGGTGGATTCGCGCATGTCGCCCATGACGAGGGCCGCGCGGATCGTCTCGCCGTCGCCGCGGCGGATCTGTCCGTTCAGCACCCGCTTGCCGGCGTCGCCACCGAGATAGGTGGTCAGCATATTGTTGGCGAGCTTGCCGAGCACTGCCATCTTGGCGGCGACCGCCAGATGGTTCTGCATTCGCAGCAGCGCGTCGATCATGTCGTCAGTAAAACCGTTATGATGGTCGGTCGACCAGGAGCCCATCATGCCCTGCACCGAATCATCGCCGAAGGGCTGCACGAAGGCGAGGTAATCGGTCATCCTGTCCTTGCGCAGGTCCTCGAAAATCGGGAATTCGGCCGGCCCTTCCTGCATCAGCCGGCGGCGGATGTGCTGCAGGTTGTTGTCGAGCAGGTAATAATAGGGGCTCTGCAGGAAGCGGTCCGGCTTCTGGCCGGCCGGCATGCGAAAACCCTCGATGGTGACGCCGCTGGCGCGCCGCCAGGTGAAGCTCAGCGCATCGTAGAGCGGATGCAGCATCGAAAAGGTCAGGTGCACGCGCGCAATCGGCAGGCCGGCGGAGGCCATCCTTTCGCAGAAGCCGCTCACGATAGTTTCGAGATCGTTCCCCGCCAGTGAAGAATTCGTCAGCCATTCGGCGACGCGGTCCAACAGGATGGAGGACACGCTGGATTCGATCGTGCTCATTCGCGGTATGATCCTCATAAGGCACGCCATCCCTAAAGAGCCAAAAGTCCCTCGGCCGACGCATTTTCATGCGCAGGTCACAAGGAAATCAGGATGTACGAGCGGTAATATTTGTCAACGATCTGCCGAAAGCCCGGCAGCAGCGCCCCTCAGTTCCCCTGGCGAGGAAGCGGACGGGAAATCCTTTCTCGATGGTACAATATCAAACTCAGATAGGGATGCTGCAGACGCGAAACAATGGGACCCGGACTTTTTTGTCCGTTCAGGTTGCAGCAAAGGCGCGCGCCGGGGCTTTTCGGCCACACCTCCGGCTAAAAGATCTTGAGTATGAATGTCCGGGAAATCGCGAGGCAAAACCCTGCCGCCTAACCCTCCCCACAAGGGGAAAGGACTTACCTTGCCCCAATGCGTCACTCATCGTCGAGAAGGCTGATGTGGAAAGAGGGCAGGCCGGCGCCGCGGGTGAACCCCTCCCCTTGTGGGCAGGGGTTGGGAGGGGTCATGGGTCGCCCACCGACGGTATTGCCCCGCGGGAATTAGCCCCGGGTTTAATTCCCCGCCATCATGCATTAGATCAGCTTCCCCTGTTCCGTTTGAGAGATCCCGCCTTGGCCACCTCCACCTTCGATACGGTTTTGCAGAAAATCGAAACCCGCGCGGCGCGCGCAGGCATTATCGGGCTCGGCTATGTCGGCCTGCCGTTGGCGATTGCCGTGGCGCGCAGCGGCTTTGTGGTCACCGGCTTCGACATCGACCCTTCCAAGATGGTAGCGCTCGATGGCCGCCGCTCCTATATCGACGCCGTCAGCGACGCAGCACTTGCCGCCGAGATCGATGCGGGCCGTTTCGAGGCGACCACCAATTTCGCCGGCCTTGCCGCATGCGATGTCATCATCATCTGCGTGCCGACGCCGCTGACCAAACATCGTGACCCCGACCTTTCCTTCGTCGAGGCGACCTCACGCTCGATCGCTGAGCGCCTGCGTCCCGGCCAGCTTGTTGCGCTGGAATCGACCACCTATCCCGGCACGACAGACGATATCGTCAAGGTCATTCTCGAAGGCACCGGGCTGAAATCCGGCGTGGATTTCTTCGTCGGCTTCTCGCCGGAGCGCGAGGATCCCGGCAACCAGCACTACCACACGGCCACCATTCCGAAGGTTGTCGCAGGCGACGGGCCCGAGGCGTTGGCTCTGATGAAGGCCTTCTACGGCGCGGCCGTTTCGACCGTCGTTCCGGTCTCCTCGAATGCGACGGCCGAGGCCGTCAAGCTCACCGAAAACATCTTCCGTTCGGTCAACATCGCCCTCGTCAACGAGCTGAAGACCGTCTATGCGGCGATGGGCATCGACGTCTGGGAAGTGATCGACGCGGCCAAGACCAAGCCGTTCGGTTACATGCCCTTCTATCCGGGCCCCGGCCTCGGCGGCCATTGTATTCCGATCGATCCCTTCTACCTCACCTGGAAATCGCGCGAATACGAGCTGCCGACCCGCTTCATCGAGCTTGCCGGCGAGATCAATTCGGCGATGCCGCGCTATGTCGTCGGCAAACTGGCTGAAGCGCTCGATATGCGCGCCGGCAAGGCGTTGAGCCGCAGCCGAGTGCTGGTGCTGGGGCTCGCTTACAAGAAGAACGTCGCCGACATAAGAGAGAGCCCGTCGCTGCGGCTGATCGAGATCATCGAGGAGCGCGGCGGCCGAGCCGATTACCACGATCCCTTCGTCGCCGAGATCCCGCCGACGCGCGAACACCGGGCCCTGAAGGGCCGCAAGTCGGTGACGCTGACTCCGGAGGCGGTGGCCGGCTACGATGCCGTGCTGGTCGCGACCGACCATGACAGGATCGATTATACGATGCTCGCCAAAACTGCGGCGCTGATCATCGATACGCGGAACGTCTTCGACCGGCTGGGCCTCTCGGCCTCTCACGTCATCAAGGCGTGACGGAAACGGCCGAAAGCGATTTGCCGGTCATGCGGCTGGCGGCGACGGCATAGCCGCCGGCGGCGCCATCGATGAAATGCATATGGTCGCGCGAGATCGGCGTCGGCACCAAGCAGGTCATCAGCGCCGAGGACTGGCGATGCAGGCCGTAGCGGGCAATGCCTCTCGCCCGCGCTTCTTCCAGCAGCGTCTCGATCCGTTTCAAGCGGGCGGCGTCGACATCGACCGTCATCTTCAGTCCGTCGTCGAACTTGCGGAAATCGGAATTGCCGGCGACGTCGCCCTTGTAGCGGCGGGCATCGAAGCGTCCGAGCGGAACGCCGAGCTTGTAGCAGACAACGACGATGGCGAGCTGCAGCAAGATGAAGAGCTTCTGCCACAGACGCCGGCCGGCCGGCGCAGTCGCCTTGGCCTCGCGATTGATGCCCTTCAGCGAGAAGGCGAATTTCGGGCCGTCGGCCGGCACCGGATGGCTGCCGCGGTTCTGCTCGGCGGTGATGGCGACGATGCCGTTGACGAGATCGCGAAATTCTTCGCCCGGTCGGCCTTCGCCGGGCACGGCGATGATCGAGACGATCTCGCCGTTCTCAGCCGCAATCGGGCTCCAGCGGCAGGAAAGGCCGGTGAGGTCGGGCCGCGTGCCCGGAGCGGCGCGCTCGACGCCGTAGCGGCCGAGCTTCATTTGTCGTTCCGCCCAGCTCGTGCCGCCGCCCCAGAACATCGCATAGGTGACATGCTGGCTTGCCGAATAGCGCGCGACGCGGACGTCGAGGCCCTCTGCGCGGGTATCGGCGACCGGCACGATGGCAATGCGCAGCATCAGGCCGAGATCCTCCTCGACCCAGACCTGCACGGCGGCGAGCGCATCCCGCGCCGTCTTCTCCAGCAAACCGGGAAGCGCGATCAGCGCGCCGTCGCCGCCGAAGACGAAAGGATAGTCGCCCTTGCCGACTGCATTCAGCACCGCCGAAATCACGCTGGCGCCGGCCATGTTGACGTCCTTGTAGCGGCCGCCGGCTATCGCCTGCGTCGAACCGACGATATCGGCAAGCGCCAGCACCCATCCCTCCGGCAGCGGCCGGTAATTGCGGGCATCGGTTACGCCCTCGAAGGCGCTGAAGCGCGGCACGCTCGCAAAGAATTCTTCGTCGGTCACGGTTGTCATGTCATCGACCTTAGCACGGACCCATATCGCTGCTGCAACGCCAATTCCCAATTACGGCAATCGACTTGGCAAGGTTTCATGTGTTAGCACGCGCTCACGATTTTCATCACGGATACGGATTTCGATGAGCCGCCTCGACAGCTTCATTCGCCGGTTGACGGCCCAACGCGACATTCTGAACGCAATCACCGCTCTGGTCGAGGACATCGAAGGCCCGGTGCTCGAGTTCGGCCTCGGCAACGGCCGCACCTATGATCACCTGCGCGAAAAATTCCCCGGCCGCCGCATCATCGCCTTCGACTGGGAGGTCCGCTCCTATTCGGCCTCGACCCCGGAGCCGCAAGACATGGTGACCGGCAACATCCGCGATTCCGGTCAGGCCTTCCTCGGCATCGGTGCCGCCCTTGCCCACGCGGATATCGGCACCGGCCACGACGAGATTGACGCGGTGACGCTGACCTGGCTGCCGCAGCTGATGGCCGGGGTACTCGCCCCGAACGGGATTGCGGTCAGCGGCCTGCCGCTGGAGCATCCGGATCTCACGGCCCTGCCGCTGCCGGAGGGAATCAAGGAAGGGCGCTATTTCCTGTATCGGAGGATGTGAGGGGAGAGCAAGCCGCATCCCGCTTTTGAAGGAGGAGAAAAATGAAACGTATCGAGATGGAAGTGAGCGGCGGCTGCCAGTGCGGTGCCGTGCGCTACCACGCAACCGCCATGTTCGACAATTCGCATCTCTGCCATTGCCGCATGTGCCAGAAGGCCTCGGGCAACATCTTTGCCGCGCTGGTCGCCGCGCCCGATGATGCGCTGAGCTGGACTCGCGGCAAGCCGAGCGTCTGGAAGAGCTCGGAGCTTGTCGAGCGCGGCTTCTGCGCCAATTGCGGCACCCCATTGTTCTTCCACCATCTGGAAAACGGTCGAACCAACCTGATGATTGGTTCGCTTGATAAACCGAACGCCTTCGCGCCGCTTGCCAATACCTGCACCGAGAACATGGTGGCATGGTTCGACACGATCACGGACATAGAAAATACCGGCGCGACTGAAAACAACGGTGCCGACTGGGCCGCGGCGATCAAGCAGAGCAACAACCAGCACCCCGATCGCGATACCCCCTCGTGGACAGTAAGCGGGCGTCACGGCTGAATCCTCGGAGCTTCCGCTCACGAGGCACAGGAACAAGCTGCAGCCGAGCGCGCCGTCAGTTTTGCCTCGAAGTTGGTCGCGATTTCTTTGAGCGTCACGCCGCCCAGCCGCCGCAGCAGCGCCTCAGCTTCCTTCATCGCACCAGCCAACCGCCATGGCCTTTTTCCGAATGCACATAGCCCTGCTCGCGACGTCTGGCCATGGTGCGGCTGACCACGACGGGGTTGGTTTAGCATCTTGGCGATCATCTCGGAGGTCGCCGCATTCTGATGCTGATCCATGTGCTGCACTGCCCCTGTTGCCACGGCTAGAGGTGAGCGGCGGCGAACTCGGCGTCCTCGCAAACCATGCGCATTCGGCCCATGCCGCCATGATGACCCGGACTGGGGCGCGACCATCTTCTTCACCCAGTTGCTGTTCGAGCCCGATGAAGAGCAGCTGGCACGGCTGACGGCCCGTGGGGTACGCATCGAGCGCAGCCCGATCGTGGAGCTGTTGGGCGATAGTCCGAATCTCCAGGCCAACGATCGGTTTTCAGGATGTAAGCTACGGCAAAAACAGCACATTGTACTGATCGAACTCATCCGGCAGATCCCGCACCTTCATCTCCACTTCGCGGTCCTCGAACAGCACGAGGCAATCCTTATAGAATCTCGACAGCATCGATACGAATTCTTTTGTGCCCTCGCGCCCATAGAACAGCGGCGTGAACTCCATATGAAGCGGCACGCGGCGGGAAAGCAGCGGCTGCATCGAGCGGCAGGCGATCGGCTCGTAGCCTTCGATATCCATCCAGACCAGGCCGATTGAGGCCGGGTCGATCGCGAGGTCGGCGAGGATTGTGGACACCGGTTTCACCGGCACGCTGATCTTCTGGTCGGTCGGGCTTTGGCGGATGGCGCTGCTCTTGCCGTGATTGTTAAGATTGAGGAAAAAGTCGATCTCGCCTGCGTGCTCGCCGGCGGCGCAGTTGACGAGCCGGACTTTCTCCTCCAGCCGGTTCTGGCGGATGTTGAGTTCAAGCAGCGGGAAATTGCGCGGGTCGGGCTCGACGCTGACGATTCCGGCGTAGACGCCGCTCAGGGCGAAATAGACGGTCTGAGTGCCGATATTGCCGCCGATCTCGAGCAGCGTCGCATCCTTCCTGAGCAGGCCGCGCTCGCGCAGGATGACGATCAGCCGGTCGACGGCGTCGCGCTCGAAATGGCCCTTCCGAAAGACCTTGCGGCCGATATAGTCGGCGGGCGAGAAGGTCATCAGATGATCACCGGCATCGACCGTCATCGAGACCACGCGCGGGCCGATATTCTCGATCAGCAGGCGACGGCCGAGGCGGGTGTCGAAGACGCGCGAAACCACGGCATTGCGCGCCTTGCGCAGGCGGCGGCTCCAATATTTGGCGGTGAGCCAGGGCTTGCCGGGCATCAGGCTTTTCCTTCGAGCGGTTCTCCCGCTTTCTCTCTCGGAATGACATAGACTTTCAAGGGCAGTGCCCGGCCGCGCACGCTGATTTCATGGCTTTCGATGCCGGCAAGATCGGCGCCGGAACGGGCCGCCACCGGTTCGGAGATGACGATCGCCGCCTCGAACTCCTTGGCGGCACTTTCCAGCCGGCTTGCGACATTCACGGTATCGCCAATCGCCGTCACGCTGCGCACCCGGCCATAGCCCATCGTGCCGATGACGGCCGGGCCGGTGTGGATGCCGATCGCGATGCGCAGCGGCAGCACCAGCTCGTCGGCGAGTTCGTCGGCGAGTTTCTCAATTTCCGTGACGATCGCGGCAGCCGCCTTCAGCGCCTGGCGGCAGGCCTCCTCCGGTGCTGTGTTGAGACCGAAGAGCGCCATGGCGCCGTCGCCGATGAACTTGTCGAGCCGACCGCCCGCCTGCTCCACCGCCTTGCCGATGATGGCGAAATAGCGGTTCAGCAGGAAGACGACGTCGAAGGGAAGGCGCGTTTCTGTCAGTGTGGTGAAATGGCGGATATCGACGAAGAGCACCGCGATTTCGCGCTCGCGGCCTGGGCTCGTCTCCTGGCTGTTTGCGGGCAGGGCGGTTTCGACCGCCGGCACCAGAAGGGGTGCGACCGCAACGTCGCGGTCCGGGCGCAGCTGGCAGGCAAGGCGAACGTCGGGGCCGGCATTGATGCGCTTGAGCGTCGTCTGCTCCATCTTGTCGGGCGCGGGCAGGCTTTCGTAATCGCCGAGGATCTGCACGCGGCAGGTGGAGCACTGGCCCTTGCCGCCGCAGACCGAATAATGCGGCAGGCCACCGAGCCGGCTTGCTTCCAGCACCGTGAAGCCACGCGGCACCCGGATCACCTCGCCGCCGGGATAATGCACCGCTACCTGGTCGAGCCGTTCCTTCAGCCGGCGCCGGGCCCGGGCGACGACGACGAGGAGCAGCGAGGCCGAGAAGGCGCCGTAGAGACCGGCGCGCACCGCGGCGATCCGGGCGCGAACCTCGGGGTCGTGGAGATAGTGGGCGTTGAGGTTGACCTCGTAAGGATTGGTCGCCAGTTGATAGGAGGGATCGGCAAGGGTGCGGCCCATCTGGACGAAACCGAGGACCGAGAGCACTGGCACGAGGATCGCCAGCGCCAGCAGCAGCGGCGCGGAGCCCGCATACCACGGTCGGTAGCGCAGCCAGAAATGGATGCCGATGCAGCCATGGAACCAGACGGCCAACACGCCCAGCACCTGGCGGGCGCCATTCGCCGGGTTCTTGATCCAGAGCTGCTCGACCACGGTCTCGTAATCGTCGATATAGCCATAGAGCTCATGGGCGATGCGCGTGCCGATGACGTGATCGATCAGAAGCAGCGGGATCAGCAGGCCGAGCACGAGCTGCGCCGTTTCCCCTTTCGGCATGACCAGGCTGCGGCGCATGTAGATGGCGCGCAGCACCAGCCCCATATGGATCAGCACGGAGGCATAAAACACCGTGGTGCCGAGGGGATTGCGCCAGATGGCGAGGAAAAGGTAGCGGGCCTTATCGGCGGCGGCAAGCGAAATCAGCCCGAGCGCATGGTTCGACAGATGCAGCAGGACGAAAATGAAAATGACGAGGCCGGAACCAAGCCTTGCCCTTCTGATCGAGCGCTCCGAAAAAATCCCTGTGACTGAGGCAGTCGTCATTCATTCCCGTTCTTGTCGATGTAACCGCGCGCCCATAGAGATTGGGAAAAAGGCGGAATTGTTTCGATCGCGATCACAATCCATATGCTTATGCGCAAGTTTTAGAGAAAGGGACAATAGCGGATTTTTTCGCGCGGCAGCGAGCGCCGATTTGGAAACGGTCTGTCTTACGTGAGGGATGCTGAATGCGGGTGGCTTTCTACGCGCCGATGAAATCGCCGAACCATCCGGTGCCATCGGGCGACCGGCTGATGGCGCGGCTGCTGATCCGGGCGCTGGAGGTTGCCGGGCATGAGGTCGAGGTCATCTCCGACTTCCGCGCCTATGCCGCGACGCCGGAGGCGGCCGCGGCGCTCGAACCCGCCATCCGCGCCGAATTGGAGCGGCTGCGACTGAAAACACAATCCGCGCGCCCCGACCTCTGGTTCTGCTATCACCCTTATTACAAATCGCCCGATCCCTTCGGGCCGGTGATTTCGGCCGAACTCTCCATTCCCTATGTCACCGCCGAGGCCTCCTATGCGGCCAAACGCGACCGCACCGGCTGGGCGGCTCATCAGGCGCTCGTCGGCGAGGCGATCATGCGGGCGGCGGTCAATATCGGCTTTACCGGACGCGACCAAGCGGGACTTGCGGCCGCTTTCCCGCAGGCGCGACTTGCCGGCCTCAAACCCTTTATCGACACGTCGCTGTTCGAGAGCCTGTCGCCGGCGCCGGACCGGCACCGCCTGATGACGGTGGCGATGATGCGGCCCGGCGACAAGATGGAGAGTTATGCGATGCTGGCAAAAGCGTTGCGGCTGATCGACGATCGGTCATGGACGCTTGCCGTCATCGGCGACGGTCCGATGCGCCAGGAAGTCCAGGCGCTGTTTGCCGGTTGTCCCACGAACCGCATCGAGTGGCTGGGCGAGCGGGATGAGGCTGAGATCGCCGGCTTGCTCGGGCGCGGTGGCCTCTATGTCTGGCCGGGCTGCGGCGAGGCTTACGGCCTTGCCTATCTCGAAGCCCAGGCCGCCGGCCTGCCCGTCGTCGCACAGGAGACAGCAGGCGTGCCCGCGGTGGTCGAGGCTGGCGTGACCGGGCTGCTGACGCCGGATGGCGATGTCGCCGCCTATGCCGCAGCCGTGGCTGCGCTGCTTGACGATGCGGGGGCGCGCGATGGCATGGGGCAGGCGGCGCGGCGCTTCGTGCTCGCGGAGCGCTCGCTGACGGTGGCGGCTCACCGATTGGACGGGATTTTGCGGGATTATGCGGCAACAGGAGCGATGAAATGAACGACAGGACGAGTTGGGAGCCGCTGTACCGCGAGCTCGACCGGTGGCAGGCCGCCGGTCGCACGGCGCGCTTCTGGCTGCGCGATGACGATGCGGTCGAGCCGACGCCTGATCTGGATACGCTCCTGGAGCTGACCGGTGAGAGCGCGGTTCCGCTGACGCTCGCCGTCATTCCCGCACTGACCGGCGAGGCGCTGGCGGCGCGGCTGGCGAGGGACGCAGGCATTACTGTTGCCGTTCATGGCTGGTCGCATACCAACCATGCCGGGCCGGAGCGCAAGAAGCAGGAGCTCGGCGCCGAACGGCCGGCGGACGTGGTGCTCGCCGAGTTGCGGGAAGGGCTCCGGCTGCTGGAGCGGCTGCACCCGGACCGCTTCCAGCCGATATTGGTGCCGCCGTGGAACCGCATCGACGCAGCGCTCATCCCGGCACTGCCCGGCCTCGGCTTTGCAGCGCTTTCCGTCTACGGACGGGCGAGGCCAGGCGGCCCACTGCCGCTGCTCAACACCCATGTCGACATCATCGATTGGCAAGGCACGCGCGGCGGACGCAGCGAGGCGGAGCTGGTGGCCGAGCTGGTGGCGGAGCTCAGCGACCGGTTCGCCGGCCGCGACGAGCCTGTCGGGCTGCTCACCCACCATCTCGTGCATGACGCCGCCGCCTGGGATTTCCTCTCGGCCCTGTTTGCGGTGACCGACCGGCATCCTGCCGTCCACTGGTCGGCGGCGGCCGCGCTTCTGAGGCGATGACGAGCAGCGATCAGGCGGCGTGCACGCGTCCGAGAAAATCTCGCATGAGCGCTGTGACCTCATCGAGATGCGTCTCGAGCAGCCAATGGCCGCCGCCGAGCAGATGCAGTTCGGCATCCGGCAGATCACGCAGATAGGCCCGCGCCGATTTTTCCGGCATGTAGTGGTCGTTCGGCCCCCAGACGATCAAGGTCGGAGGTCTGTTTTCCCTGAGATATCTCCGGTGTTGCGGAAACCAGGCGCGGTTCTCCTTCAATCCGGCGATCAGATCAATGGCGACTTCCTTGCGCCGCGGCGTGGTGAGCGACCAATGCAGTTTCCAAAGATCGGGCGGGATGGTGCTGGCCAAAGGCGGCGGCAGGTCGTTGAGGAATTCCTCTTTGAAGGTTTCCTCGCTGATCGCTTCCGCGAGCGCCTGCCTCATCTCCGCTCGCGGCAGCGTCCATGTGGCTTCAATATCCGCGTATTTCGGTCCGAGCGCGTCCTCATAGGGGATATCGCCATTCTGGATGATCAGCGCCACGATGCGCCTGGGATCTCTGATCGCCAGCCGTGCGCCGATCGGTGAGCCGAAATCATGGAGGTAGAGAGCGAAGCGGTCGATGTTGACCGCGCCGATGAAGGCGTCCAGCCAGGCGGCATAGCCATCGAAGCCATAGTCGAAATCATTGGGCGTGCCGCTATAGCCGGATCCTGGAAAATCCGGAGCGATCAGGCGCCAGCGGTCGGCAAGGCGCGGCAGGAGATTGCGGAATTCATAGGACGAGCAGGGATAACCGTGCGGCAGCAGCAAGACCGGCGCATCCTGTCGGCCGGCCTCGCGGTAGAAGGTCTCGATGCCTGCGACTGTCATGATGCGATGCCGGACGAGGGCGGCCGCGCTCACCTTCGGTCCTCCTCATGCTGCTCGGCGCCCTCCACCGGCCGGAGCCACGCTTCGCGGCGCTTGATCCAGAGCTCGTAACTCGGCACCAGCGGCGTAGGAGCCTCGGACAGGATGCCGAGCTTGATCTCGGCCTCTTCGTCGTCGACGGAAAACAGCCGCGAACCGCAGCCGGTGCAGAAATGCCGGCCTTGGAACGCGCCGGTTTCCCCCGAATGTTCGAACTGCCCGGCGGGCCAGATCCCATAGAAGGTGAAGGCCGAACCGCTTTCCTTCCTGCAGTCGGTACAATGACAGATGCCGACGCGTAAGGGTTCGCCGCGAACAGAAAGCTGCACCTGCCCGCAAAGGCATTGTCCGGAAAGCACGGTCATGGCTGATCCCCGTTTCATCGATCTTGCGAATTCGGGGAAACGGTCTGGCCCGGCATCGGTTCCGCCAGAAGTTCAGACTTCAGTCTGCTAGATCACCACGGTCTGATTGTCGCGCGCGGCGAAGGCGCCGGGGAAGGCGGCCGCCGCTTGCGCTTCCATCTCCGCTAGCTGTTCGTCCGTGCGGGAGGGGGCGTGGTGGAACAGGGCGAAGCACTTGGCGCCCGCCATTTTGGCGAGCTCGGTGCCGTGCTCCCAGGTCGAATGTCCGAAGCCCTTGAAGCGCTGCATCTCGTCTTCATTGTAGGTGCAATCGTAGACGACGAGATCGGCGCCCTGCATCATCTCCAGCGAGACCGGATCATAGCTGCCGGGGATATGCTCGATATCGTAGATGAGAGCGATCGAACGGCCCTGCCATTCGACGCGGTAGCCGATGGCGCCGCCCGGATGGTTCAGCGTGAAAGTCTTGATCTCGATGCCCTCATGCGGGGTCAGAACCTGACCGGCGTGGAAATCGCGGAAGTTCATCGTCGCCTGACAGATGTCGGTCTTCACCGGAAACCAGGGCGGGCTGATGAACTGCTCGACCATCTCACGCGTGCTCATCTTTCCGTCGAGATGGCCGGACCAGATGTTGACGTTGATCGAGGGATAATAGATCGCCTTGAAGAAGGGCAGGCCGATGATGTGGTCGTAGTGGCAGTGGCTGAAGAACAGATCCACGTCGCTGACGCCGTCGGCGAGCAGCGACAACCCCGCCTCGCGCAGGCCCGAACCTGCGTCGAAAAGCAACCGATGTTTTCCGCAGCGAATCTCGATGCAGGAAGTGTTACCGCCGTAGCGATCGAACTCGGGGCCCGATACGGGAATACTGCCGCGGACGCCCCAAAATTTTATCTGAAACAGTTCTGTCGTCATCGTTTTTCAAACCGGCCTTCCCGCATCGCCATCGTAATCGTAGTTTATCCCGATGCGAAGCAGCAGAATTCCACGGGTTTGCCTGCGCCCCCTTTCATTCTCCTAACCGCTAGCGGAAGAAGAAGTATATTCTCCTAAGCAATCGGCTTTCGCGTCGGAAAGCAACCCAGTATGGTTGGTTTTCGGTAAATGGGCTGCTCGGGCGGGGCGTTTTCCGCAAGTCATGCCTATTAGATGGTTGCGCACGATTGAAAAAGCAAATCGCTGTGCTTGTGACCATCCCGCCGCATTTCTTTGCCGCCGCGCCGGCCTTCAGCTGCGGCCTCAGCCCGTACCAAGCCGCTTGATATTTCCGGTCAGTTCTCGGGCAAGCCGCAGGCTCGCAGCGGTTCCCATCGTCATTTGCGGCAGCAGCAGCCATTCGAGCGTCCAGGCCGCTCCGGAGCGTTCCTGTTCATGGATGAGGGACTGGTGGATGCCGGAGAGCGCCGTGGCGTTGAAGCGGGCGAGCGAGACCAGGACTTCAGCGGCAACCGGATTCTGCTTGTGCGCCATGGCCGAGGAGGCGCCGCCGCCTGAGACTTCGATCTCGCCGCCCATCTCGGCGAGCAGGGCGATGTCCTGGCCGATCTTGCCGAGGCTGCCAGAGATCGAGGCGAACAGGCCGGCGATATCGGCGATCGGCAGACGTGCGCTCTGCCATTGCCTGGTGTCGGAGAGGCCGAGCTCCTGGGCGAGCGAAGCACGGACGGCCGGGCCTTGCGGCCCGAGCTTGTCGAGCGTGCCGGCAGCACCGCCGAACTGGACGGGAAAACTCTGCTCGGTCAGGCGGTCGCGATAGGTCGCGAGCGGCGCGCGCCAGACGTTGAGACGGTCGGAGACGCTGATGGCGATCGCCGCCTGCATGCGGGTATGGCCCATCAGCCGGTTGCCGCCGAACTGGCGGTCGAGCCCTTCGAGCGCCGCGATGATGGCGGAAAGTCGGCCGGCAAACAGAAAGACCACCGCTTTCAGACGGATCATCAGGCTGGTGTCGATGACGTCCTGGCTGGTGGCGCCGAGATGCAGGTTTTTGCCCGCTTCCTCGCCGACCTTGGCCCGCAACTGCTTGACGAAGTCTGGGACGACGACGCCGTCCTTCGCCATTGCCGAGCGAAGGCTGGCGAGATCCGGAGAAAAACCGGTACAGGCTTCGGCAATCTTCCTTGCGGCTTCTGCGGGAATGAGGCCGTGCGCGGCTTCGGCCCTGGCGAGCGCCGCCTCGAAGGAGAGCATGGCGCGGATATCGGCTTCGGCGGAGAAGTGGGGCGCGATTTCGTCATCGCCGAGGAGGCCGGAGAGGAAGGGGTGATCGAAGGGCGATGCGGTCATGGTCTGCTCGTTTGTAAGCTGCGGCCCCCTCATCCGGCTGCCGCCACCTTCTCCCCGAGGGGAGAAGGATTTTGGGGCAGCGCCGGCGCCTATGGGCATGTGATCTCGTATGGCACATCCCCTCTCCCCTTGGGGAGAGGATAGGGTGAGGGGGCTACGGGCACTGGGTTTTCCATAGAAGCCACCGACCCTCAAATATCCAGAAACACCGTTTCGTGAGGACCCTGCAAATGAATGTCGAAATGACAAGTCGCACCGTCGCGGGTGGCGATCATCGTTGCGACGCGCTCGCGATGTTCGATGCGCGACAGCAGCGGGTCGCTGGCGTTGGCCTCCGTCTCCTCCGGGAAATACATCCGCGTATGCAGGCCGATATTGATGCCGCGGGCGACGATCCAGACGGTGATGTGCGGCGCCTGCCTGCGGCCGTCCTTGAACGGGACCCGTCCGGGTTTGATGGTCTCGAAGCTGTAGACGCCGTCTTCGGCGCGGGTCGGGCAGCGGCCCCAGCCGGCGAAGTTCGGGTCGGCGGCGCCGCGCAGTTCCGAGGGGCTGTTGTAGAGGCCGGCGCTGTCGGCCTGCCAGATCTCGGCGACGGCATCGCGCACCAGTGCGCCGGCACCGTCGAAGATGCGGCCGGTGACGGTGATGCGCTCGCCGAGCGTCTTGTCGTTGACCATCTGCGTGCCGAGATCGCTGTCGTAGACGCCTGTGATGTCGCAGAAATTCGGCGTCAGGCCGATATGCACATAGGGGCCAGCAGTCTGCGATGGGGTTTCCTTGAGATAGCCGAGCTGCTGCATGGTCAGTTGCCCTCCAGCCTGTTTTCGAACATCGTCGAGCGGCGGCCGCGCAGCACGATATCGAATTTATAAGCGCGTGAATCCATCGGAATCGTATTGCCCCAGTCGAGCGGCGCGATCAGCTGCTCGATCGCCGCCTTGTCCGGGATCGTGCCGACGATCGGACATTTCCAGATCATTGGATCGCCCTCGAAATACATCTGGGTGATCAGGCGCTGGGCAAAGCCGTGCCCGAAGATCGAGAAGTGGATATGGGCGGGGCGCCAGTCGTTGACGCCGTTCGGCCAGGGATAGGCGCCCGGCCGTACGGTGCGGAAATGGTAGCGGCCTTCCTCGTCGGTGATGGCGCGGCCGCAGCCGCCGAAATTCGGGTCGATCGCCGCCAGATAGGTTTCCTTCTTGTGGCGGTAGCGGCCGCCAGCATTGGCCTGCCAGAATTCGACCAGGGCGCCGGCCACAGGCTTTGCCCGCTCGTCGAGCACGCGGCCGTGGACGATGATGCGTTCGCCGATGGCGCTTTCACCGGGGCGCGCATAGTTCAGGATCAGGTCGTTGTCGAGTTCGCCGATCATCGAATGGCCGAAGACCGGACCTGTGATTTCGGAGATCGTGCCGTCGAGCGACAGCAGCGCGCGCTGCGGCGCGCGCAACACCGAGGTTTTGTAGCCTGGGGTCAGCGCCGGCGCGTGCCAGGCTCGGTCGCGGGCGAAGAAGGCGCCGGTCTCCGGCTTGCTGTTTGCTCGTTCGGACATTTCTCCCCCTCAGGCCGCCTTTTCGGCGTCCATCTGTGCAAAGGCCTGCTTGGCAATCTTGATCGCGTGATTGGCGGCGGGAACTCCGGCATAGATTGCCACATGTAACAGCGCCTCGCAGATATCATCGCGCGTCGCACCCGTATTGGCGGTGGCGCGCACATGCATGGCGACCTCCTCATCCTGGCCGAGCGCGGCCAGCAGGGCGATGGTGACGATCGAGCGCTCGCGCTTGGTCAGCGTCGGACGCGACCAGACATGACCCCAGGCGGCTTCGGTGATCAACTCCTGGAACGGGCGGTCGAAGCCGGTCTCGCCGGCTGCGGCGCGGTCGACATGGGCGTCGCCGAGCACAGCGCGTCGGGTTGCCATGCCTTGCCGGTAGCGTTCGGAGGGGGACGCGGTTTCGTTCATGGGCTGCTTTCTCCAGGCGGAAGGGATGTGAGGAAGGCGCGCATGATCGCCGTCAGCGCTTCCGGCTGCTCGACGCAGGGGATATGGGCGCAGTCCGGGATCACCTCGTAACGGGCGCCCGGGATCAGCCGCGCCGTGGAAAGCACGAGATCGGGCGGCGTCGAGCCGTCCTGGTCGCCGACGATGCAGAGCGTCGGAACGGCGATCGACTTGGCCGCTTGGGTGAGATCTGCGTCGCGGATCGCTTCGCAGGCGGCGATATAACCCCCGACCGGCTGCCGCGTCAGCATGTTGCAATAGCCGGAATAGGCGGTGTTTTCCGGCCGGCGGAAGGCCGGGGTGAACCAGCGCTCCATGATGGCGTCGACGATGCTGGCGATGCCGTCTTTTTCCACGGCGGCGATACGGGCATTCCAGCTTTCCGCCGTGCCGATCTTATGGGCCGTGTTGCTGAGGATCAGGGCGCGCACGAGATCCGGGCGGCGCTGATGGAGCGATTGGGCGATGAGGCCGCCGACGGAAAGGCCTAGAATAACCGCATCCTTCACCGAGAGCAGATCGAGCAGGCCGGCGAGATCCGTCGCATGGTCTTCGATCGACGATGGAAGCTGGCCGACATCGGACAGGCCGTGGCCGCGCTTGTCGTAAAGCACCACGGCGTAGTCGCCGGCCAGCCGCACCACGACGTCGCGCCAGATGCGGAAGTCCGTTCCGAGGGAATTGATGAAAACGATCACCGGCCGGTCGGCGGGCGCACCGATCACCTGATAATGGATCGTCACGTCGTTTATGCGGGCAAATTGCACGTCAATCTCCTCAGTTCAGTCGGCGGCAACCCTCATCCGTCTGCCGCCACCTTCTCCCCGCCAGCGGGGAGAAGGGAATATGCCGCAATGTCTCCCTCAACATCGACGCCACGTTTGGCACGTCCCCTCGCCCTGGGGTAGGCTTTCTCGCCAAACTCGCCCATCCAACCAGAAATACTCCTAATTGTGAAACTGACCGGTTGATCCGGTTAAGTAAAATGATATTTTCTGGCTTTTCGATAACCTCGGAGTTATGTGGGGCGATGATCGACAGCCGCGTGAAGTTTCGCCATCTGCAGACCTTTGTCGAGGTGGCGCGGCAGAAGAGTGTGATGAAGGCAGCCGAGCTGCTGCATGTCAGCCAGCCGGCGGTGACGAAGACGATCCGCGAGCTGGAAGAGGTGCTGGGCGTCGACGTCTTGGAGCGGGACGGCCGCGGCATCAAGATCACCCGCTACGGCGAGGTCTTCCTGCGCCATGCCGGGGCGGCGCTGACGGCGCTGCGTCAGGGTCTCGATTCGGTCTCGCAGGAGCAGTTTGCCGGTGCGCCGCCGATCCGGATCGGCGCCCTGCCGACGGTGTCGTCGCGGATCATGCCGCGGGCGATGGAACTCTTCCTCAAGGAAAATACCCGGAGCCGGGTGAAGATCGTCACCGGCGAAAACGCCGTGCTGCTGGAAGAGCTTCGCGTCGGCGATCTCGACCTCGTGGTCGGCCGCCTGGCCGGGGCGGAGAAGATGGCGGGCTTCTCCTTCGAACATCTCTATTCCGAACAGGTGGTGTTTGCCGTGCGCGCCGGCCATCCGCTGCTCAACGGCCGGCAATCGCTGTTTTCAGGTTTCGGCGATTATACGGTGCTGATGCCGACGCGCGGCTCGATCATCCGGCCGGTCGTCGAAAATTTCCTCATCGCCAACGGTATCTCCAGCCTGCCGAACCAGATCGAGACGGTGTCGGATTCCTTCGGCCGCGCCTTCCTGAGGGCAAGCGATGCGATCTGGATCATTTCCAACGGCGTGGTGGCAGGCGATGTCGCCGATGGGCGGCTGGCGCTTCTGCCGGTCGACACCGGCGAAACCAAGGGGCCGGTCGGGCTGACGATACGCGCCGATGCCGTGCCGTCGGCGCCGCAATCAATCCTGATGCAGACGATCCGTGAGGCGGCCGCAGAGCTTTCCTGAAGTCCTTCTTCCAATTCGCTTGCCGGATGCCCAGATTTGGACTAAATCTAGTTCAAGACAGGAGATTGCTATGCAGCAGGCAAGACGCAAGGAGCAGGAGCCGGAGCGGCTGGAAACGGAGCGGTTTGCACCGGCAAATCGCAGGCGGCTGAGCCCGCCGGCATTGCGAACCTTTCTGGCGATCGCCGATCTCTGGGGTTTGAGCGAGGAGCAGCGTCTACTCGTGCTCGGCTATCCCTCCCGCTCGACCTATCACAGCTGGGCCAAGCAGGCGCGTGAGCACGGCGCTTTCACCCTCGACGTCGATACGCTGACCCGCATCTCAGCCGTGCTCGGCATCCACCAGGCGCTCGGCGTGCTGTTTGCCGACGAACGCGCTGGCGTCGCCTGGCTGCGGACACCGCATCAGGCGCCGGTGTTTGGCGGCCATGCGCCACTCGATATCGTCACAAGCGGAACCCAGGACGGGCTGATGACCGTGCGCCGGTTTCTCGACGGCGCGCGCGGCGGGCTCTACATGCCGCCCAACAGGCTGGACGAGGCCTTCACGCCTTATGAAGATACGGACATCGTCTTCCGGTGAGCGATCGTTTTGCCGAGGCGCCGCATCCGTCCTACCGGCTGATCCCATCGCAATTTCCGCCGATCGGCCTCTTCGATACGGTGGCGAGGGCGGCCGATCTGGAAGCCGTAATGGAACTTGTAGGGTGGACCAACGACCGGCTCGTGGCCGACCGGATCCGGCGGCTTCCCGAGGCCGAATGGGTCTACGGCACGCCCAACGCCAGCATTGTGATGGCGGCATTCCTGCATGTCGCACCCGGTGGCATGCGCTTCAACGGCCCCGATCTCGGCGCCTGGTATGCCGCCGACAATCTGACGACGGCCGCCGCCGAGGTTGGTCATCATCTCCGGCGCGAGGCTGTGGCGCGTGGGGTGGCGACGATGGCGCGCACCTATCGAAGTTATGTCGCCACGCTCATCGGCGACTATCTCGACATCCGCGGCGAACAGGCTCTGCGGCCCGATATTTATGACGACACGAGCTATGCGGCGTCCCAGCTGTTCGGCGAACAGGTGCGCGCGAGCGGCGGCGCCGGCATTCTCTATGACAGCGTGCGGCTGAGGGGCGGGCTGAACATCGCGGCGCACCGGCCGAGGAATATCCGCGACGTGGTGCAGGCCGCTCATTTCGAAATCACCGTTTTCGCTGCCGACCGGCGCATCGATGTGAGGAAGCTTTCCGCCCGACGACGGCCAAAAGGCGGCGCCTAAACCGGCAGGCGTTCGGCCCACGCCTTTGCCGCCTTTGCCATCGTGGCGAGGTGGTCGGCAGCGGCGAAGCCGGAGATTTTCTTGCGCGGTTTGAGGTCGTGGTCGCCGTCCTCGAGCCAGAGGATCTCGATCCTGTCGGAGAGATCATAGCCCGGCACTTCGTCCTTTGTCCCGAACTCGTC
Source organism: Rhizobium etli CFN 42 (assembly GCF_000092045.1). Taxonomy (NCBI): domain Bacteria; kingdom Pseudomonadati; phylum Pseudomonadota; class Alphaproteobacteria; order Hyphomicrobiales; family Rhizobiaceae; genus Rhizobium; species Rhizobium etli. Next base: position 75,796 of record NC_007765.1, read on the forward strand.
GCGCGTTCCTTGGCAGATCAGTGTGGGTGTCTTGAGCCTCTTGAGATGGCCGGTGCGCAGCTTCTCCGGCTGGCTGGGCGGATGGAAGGGATAGCCGAGGCAGATGAGGCCGGCGATCTTTCCCCTGTCATAGAGACCGTCGGCGACCATGCTCGCAACCCGGCCGCCCATCGACTTGCCGCCGATGATGAGGGGACCGCCGGCGTCGAGCGCAGCAATCGCCGCCTCATATTCGGGATTGAGCGTTTCGGCGCGCGGCGGCGGCTTGCGGACTCCGGTGCGGCGGGCGGCCATATAGGAGAATTCGAACCTGACGACGCGAAAGCCGACGCCGGCAAGCGCGTCGGCCGCCGCTGTCATCGACACCGAATCCATCGGCGCGCCGGCGCCATGGGCAAGAAGGACGGTGAAGCGCGCATCCTGCGGCCCTTGCAGCAAAAACCTCTCGAGCATCGGCAACCTCCATCCGCCGCCGGAACCATGTCGGCAGCCCCGACTTCTTCCCTGGAAAGGAGAAAGACAATGTCGACGATTGATGAAAACGTAAAGCCCGAGCAGCGCCGCCCCAAGGATGTCAAAACAGTTCCCGGCAAGCCGGAACCCGCCGACGCGGAATCGATGGCGCCGCCGACCGTGCAACCGGCTGGGGAGGGCGACAAAAGCGAGCGGCCGGTGGTCAATCCCGTGACCGGCGCCGCCCTTTAGTGCCAGTGCGATAAAGATGATGCAAAAACCCCTTGAAACGGCGAATGCAAGCGTCCATATACCGGGCCTGCCTGAAAAATGGATGCGCCCGGTATCGACGTCGTCGAGCTGTTCGCTGTCCGACAGGATAAGGGCGCTCCCCGCAAGGGTCGAGCGCCCTTTTTGCTTTTCCGACGCCGCGTGGAATCACGGCTTGGGTTTGCATTGGTGGCGATAGCGAGAAAATCCTACCATAATCTATAGAGCACTTCGGAATCCCGAAATTGGCTGCATCGTTGAAATCGTTCAATGTTTTTCCACGGGCACATGGCTGAAAAGGCGTCGAATTTCGGAATCCCGAAGCGGGCGGATTTCGGGATTCCGAAGTGGGATTTTTTTCGCGCCGGCGTTTTCTCGCTGAGCGAGGATTATGCCATCTCCCGCGTGCTCGCCGTCAGAAAATCTATGAAGGTACGGACCTTGGCCGAGAGATATTTGCGGCTCGGATAGACGGCGTAAAGCGTGCTGTTGAAGCCGAGCATAATGGCCGGAAGCACGATCTCCAGACGGCCTGCCTCGATATCCTGCTCAGCCATCCATGTCGGCAGAAAAGCGAGGCCCATGCCGCGCAGGGCCGCCAGGTGTAGAATTGTCTCGTTGTCGCTTTGCATCGCCGTGCGGAAGGTGATCTTGTGTGGTCCGTCCGGACCTTCCAGCGACATGCTTTCCCCGAAATTGACACCGGAGTACCGAAGCAGTGCGTGGCCGTTGAGCTCGCCGACGTTCCGGGGCCGCCCGGTTCGCTCGAGGTAATCCGGCGAGGCCATGAGACGGAACTGCACATTCGTCAGCAGGCGGGCGACGAGGCCCGGATCGAGCCGGTCCTGCGACGTTGCCCGCAGCGCCAGATCGAAACCTTCGTCAACCAGGTTGACCAGCCGGCCGCTGAGATCCAAGTCCAGGCAGACATCGGGGTAGCGTCGGTTATACGCTGCCAGCATGTCCGTAAAATAGCTGGTTGCCGCCCAAACCGGCGCACTCAATTTCAGGGTACCGCGGGGAGCCACCGTCACTTTGCTGATGGCATCTTCCACCTCGTCCAGCCGTTCGAGCATCTCCCTGGTCTGGTTGAAATAAAGCCGCCCTGTCTCCGTCAAGCTGACATGCCGGCTGGTTCGGTTGAGCAGCCGCGTGCCCAGGCGGCTCTCGAGCTGCATCACATGCTTGCTCGCCATTGCCGGTGAAACGCCCAGGCGATCGGCGGCAGCGGTGAAGCTTTTCAGTTCGGCGACGGTGCAAAATACCCGCAGGCTCGTCAACGTATCCATTGATCATCAACATCCAGGAAATGGTTCTTCACTATCTGCCACATTGATCAATGATGGAGATAAAATCAAAATCTTCCTATCGAAGCGCTGCCCCAATGCTCGCGGCAATGATACGAAGGACAATTCCGGTGACAGATTCTCGACTCCCGACCTATTTCGTCAGCCATGGCGGTGGTCCCTGGCCCTACATGACAGGCGAATTCCGTCGCAACTTCGACGTGCTCGAACAGTCGCTGGTCGACATGCGCGCTGAACTCGGTGATGCGCCGAAGGCGATCCTCGTGATCTCGGGGCACTGGGAAGAGGAAGGTTTTGCCATATCGTCGGGCGTCAAGCCGGGCATGGTCTACGACTATCACGGCTTTCCCGAACACCTCTATCACATCACCTACAATGCCCCCGGTTCGCCTGATCTCGCAAACCGCGCTCAGCATCTGCTGCGGGCGAGCGGTATCGAGGCGGCGCTTGATCCGACGCGTGGTTACGATCACGGCACGTTCAGCATCATGAAGCCGCTCTATCCGGAAGAGAACATCCCTGTCGTGCAGCTTTCGCTGGATGCGGGTTATGATCCGGCGCTGCACATCAGCGTCGGCCGGGCGCTGGCGCCCTTGCGTGACGAGGGCGTCCTGATCATCGGCAGCGGTCTCAGCTATCACAATCTTTCAGCCATGCGCGGCACCGGCGGATATGAGCCGTCCCGCCGCTTCGATGCCTGGCTTCAGGAAACACTGGTTCACACAGCCTGCGACAAGCGCACCGAGCGGCTGATCGAATGGCAGCAGGCGCCGGCCGCCCGGGCGGCGCATCCGCGCGAAGACCACCTCCTCCCGCTGATGGTGGTGGTCGGCGCCGCCGAGAACGAAGCCGGCGCCACCACCTATCACCAGAAGGATTTTGCTGGCGGGCTCACCGCATCGAGCTTTCGTTTCGGCTGCGCCCCCTCAACCTCCCAATCATATGGAGATGCGCAATGACCGGCGAAATCTTCAAGCCGTCTTCGCCATGTCGATAAGGCTCTGGAAAGAAACCAGGAACTCAGAAGGCGGCCTCCGCCGCGTGACCTCACATCAACCTCTTTGGAGAAACTCGATGATCAATACCGGCAAATGGACGCCATACATTCTCGCACTTCTGCGCATCATGGCGGCCTTACTCTTCCTCGAACACGCCACAATGAAGTTTCTGCAGTTTCCGGGTCCGATTCAAGGCGTACCCTATCCGCTGCCCGCCCTCCTGCTGGTTGCAGGCGCAATCGAGGTGATCACCTCTGCTCTGATGCTCGTCGGATTTCAAACGCGCATCGCCGCATTCATCGCTTCGGGCGAAATGGCTGCCGCCTACTTCATGTGCCACACGCCGTATGGCTTCTGGCCGGCGCTGAACATGGGCGAAGGTGCCATCCTGTTCTGCTTCATCTTCCTCTACATCGCCTTTGCCGGCGGCGGAGCCTGTACGCTCGACAACGCGCGTCCTCCCGCCACGGCCTGAGACGGCATCATCCGGGAATCGCACTGGCACAGCGTTCTTCATGCCGGTCGTTTCGGTCGCTTAGGTAGTTTTCTGTTCCATTCCTCCTCAAAGGCGGATTTTTCCCGCCGGTCCTGTCGATTTTCGCATCTGAGGATCGTCTTCCCAACGATGTGCTGGAAATCCGTTGCGATCGCGGCACATCATTTGAGCGCTCGAGACGCGCGACGACAGAAGGAGGATATGTGATGGATGATCAGCAGCTGGTACCCGCCGCCGTGCTCGCGGCAAAAAACGGCGTCCGTTTTCCCAATGAGAGCGAGGAATATCGCAGTGCCCGCGACGCGCTGCTGGCCGAGGAGATCGAATTGCGCCGGCATATCGAGCGCGTGGCGAGACAGCGCCGGGCGCTGCCGCCAGGCGGCGAGGTGAAGCAGGATTATCGCTTCGAGGGCGCCGACGGCCCGATCTCCCTCAGCGAGCTTTTTGCCGACAAGGAGACGCTGATCGTCTACAGCTACATGTTCGGGCCGGAGCGCGAGCGTCCATGCCCGATGTGTACCTCGCTGCTGTCGGCCTGGGATGGCGAGGTGCCCGATATCCAGCAGCGCGCCGCCCTTGCTGTCGTTGCGCTTTCGCCGATCGGCAGGCTGCTCGCCTTCAAGAAGGAGCGCGGCTGGCATCACCTGCCGCTTTATTCCGATCCGTCGGGCGATTACAGCCGCGACTATCACGCCATCGGCAGAGGCGGCGGCGATGACGCCGCCTACAACGTCTTCACGCGGCGCGACGGCACCATCCGCCACTTCTGGAGCCAGGAAATGGGCGGCGTGACGGCTGATCCCGGCGAGGATCCGCGTGGCGCGCCCGATCTGATGCCGCTCTGGACCCTGATCGATACGACGCCGGAAGGCCGGGCGCCGGACTGGTATCCGAAGCTGTCCTACTGACGGTTTTAGCGCGTGCTGCGTCAGCCGGTGGAACGGTTTCTGGAGGTCTCGATCCATTCGAGATTGGTGACCGAAGCCTCCGGCAGCAGCGATGGATCGAGATCGTAGACATAGCCGCTCAGCATGTCGGCGGCCCGTTCGGCCGCTTTGATCTTCGCCTCGGTTTCCGCGACCGCCTTGGAGATCGCTTCGATGCGGGCGCGGAACATATGGGCGAGCACGTCCCGGCCGGACTGCTTTTCCAGCCGTTCCAGATGCAGGCCGACGCGTGAGGCGTGGCGCTCCAGCTCGCTCTTGCTGAAACGCGCCTTGCGCAGTTCCTCGGACAGGCTTTCCTGCATGACGGCGACCGGATCGAAACTGCCCGGCGCCCGCTCGTCGAGAACGGCGTCGGTCACGAGCTTCTCGATCATCACAAGCGCCTGCAGCTCGGCGGCATCGGCGAACTCGACGTCATAGCCGGTATCGTCGTAGACCTTGCGTCGGACCGGATCGAGCAGCAGCGCATAGGCTTTCTGCAAATTGTCGAAAGCTTCCGTATCGCCGCCCGAATCAGGATGGGCGACCTTTGCCAAGCGACGGTAGGCCGCCTTCAGCTTCGCCTCGTCCGCATCGCGTTCAACGCCGAGAATATCGTATGGATCCGTCACACCTACTCCCTTGCCGCCCTTGATGTCACGGGCGGTCTAGGTCTTCTTCTGCATCAGAAGGGCAAAGTTTAGACCGAAAGCAGGAATGGCGTCCATGGCCTGATATCGCATTGGTCGGTGCCCACGCTCGGATATTTGCCATATTGCCATGTTTTTTCAACCGTTTGCCTGAGGTCGACCAGTGATAATCGCGACGAGATAAGCGATGGCTTCGCCATCGATTTCCAGCACGGTCGCCGTCGCCTGCTCGATCAGCAGCGCGTCGCCGTCTCTCAGCATCCCGGTCTCGCCATTCCGCCGGAATGACACCGTGCCGCGATGGCAAAGGAACAGGCATGTCGGCGATGGCAACGGCACGGGCGTGGCGCCGTCGATTTCGATTCGGATGAGACTATGAGTGAGACCGCCCCGGCGGGTCATGACGTTGAGGTCGGTGATCGCGCCGTCTGCCAGCCTGGCGGTAACGGGAATATCGGCCGGGAAAGCAAGAGGCGCGCTTTCCGTCGTCAGCAGCGCGGGCGCACGGCCGTCGATCTCGAGCATCATGCCGTTGCCGTCGAGGACCGCCAGCGTCCGGTCGATGCCCGGGAAAATCGAAAATGGTCCGTCCTCCGCGACCGCTGCCATGCTGATGCGCCAGTCGAAATCCTCGATGGAAGCACCAGAGGGAAAGACGGCGATCTCCACCGTCTCCCCCTTGCCGTTCTTCCACGGCATGCGCTTGTGGTCGCCGGCGAGCAGGATCTCCACGGGATTCAGTTCCCGAGAATGCCGGGCAGGCGCAGGCCCTTTTCGCGGGCACAGTCGATGGCGATGTCGTAGCCGGCATCGGCGTGGCGCATGACGCCCGTTGCCGGATCGTTCCAGAGCACCCGCTCGAGGCGCTTGGCCGCATCATCGGTGCCATCGGCGCAGATGACGACGCCCGAATGCTGGGAGAAGCCCATGCCAACGCCGCCGCCGTGATGCAGCGATACCCAGGTGGCGCCCGACGCGGTATTGAGCAGGGCGTTCAACAGCGGCCAATCGGAGACGGCGTCCGAGCCGTCCTTCATCGCTTCGGTTTCGCGGTTCGGCGAGGCGACGGAGCCGGAATCGAGGTGATCGCGGCCGATGACGATCGGGGCGGAAAGCTCGCCCTTCCCAACCATTTCATTGAAGGCCAAAGCCAGGCGGTGGCGGTCGCCGAGGCCAACCCAGCAGATGCGCGCCGGCAGGCCCTGGAAGGAAATGCGCTCCCTGGCCATGTCGAGCCAGTTGTGCAGATGCTTGTTGTCGGGAAGCAGCTCCTTCACCTTGGCGTCGGTCTTGTAGATATCCTCGGGGTTGCCCGAGAGGGCCGCCCAGCGGAAGGGGCCGATACCGCGGCAGAACAGCGGTCTTATATAGGCCGGTACGAAGCCGGGGAAGGCGAAGGCGTTTTCGAGGCCCTCTTCCTTGGCGACCTGGCGGATGTTGTTGCCGTAGTCGAGCGTCGGGATGCCCGCATTCCAGAAGGCGATCATCGCTTCGACGTGCTCGCGCATCGAGGCGCGTGCGGCCTTTTCGACTGCCTTCGGATCGCTTTCGCGCTTGGCCTTCCACTCGGCCATCGTCCAGCCCTTCGGCAGGTAGCCGTTGATCGGATCATGCGCCGAGGTCTGGTCGGTGACGATATCAGGGCGGATGCCGCGGCGGACCATCTCAGGCAGGATTTCGGCGGCATTGCCGAGCAGGCCTACGGATTTGGCTTCGCCAGCCTTGGTCCAGCGGTCGATCATCTCGAGTGCCTCGTCGAGCGTTTCGGCCTTGGCGTCGAGGTAGCGGGTGCGCAGGCGGAAATCGATCGAATCCGGATTGCATTCGACGGCAAGGCAGCAGGCACCAGCCATGGCGGCGGCGAGCGGCTGGGCGCCGCCCATGCCGCCGAGGCCGCCGGTCAGGATCCATTTGCCCTTGAGGTTGCCGCCATAATGCTGGCGACCGGCCTCGACGAAGGTCTCGTAGGTGCCCTGCACGATGCCCTGGGTGCCGATATAGATCCACGAGCCGGCCGTCATCTGCCCATACATGGCAAGGCCCTTCCTATCCAGCTCGTTGAAATGATCCCAGGTCGCCCAATGTGGCACCAGGTTGGAATTGGCGATCAGCACACGCGGCGCATCCTTGTGGGTGCGGAACACGCCGACCGGCTTGCCGGACTGGACGAGCAGGGTCTCTTCTTCCGTCAGCGTCTTCAGCGTGGCGACGATGCGATCGAAGTCCTCCCAGGTGCGGGCGGCGCGGCCGATGCCGCCATAGACGACGAGCTCGTTCGGATTTTCGGCGACGTCGGGGTCGAGATTGTTCATCAGCATGCGCAACGGCGCTTCCGTCATCCAGCTCTTAGCATTGAGATCGTTGCCGCGGGGCGCGCGGATTTCACGGATATTGTGGCGTGGATTGGTCATGGCTGTTCCCTGTTCTCAGGTTTCAATCGTCAGCGTTTCAGGCCCGGTGCGATCTGTTCGATGCGCACCAGAATGTCTTTGAGATGAATGCGGAGCCTGTCGGCCTTGGCGGCGTCATAGGCGAAGGGCGGCGTCTCGGTCTGCAGATGAGTCGATTGCGCGAGCTCCATCTGGATCGCATGCACGCCGGTCTCGGGCCGGCCATAATGGCGGGTCGTCCAGCCGCCCTTGAAGCGACCGTTGAGCACGCTGTCATAGCCTTGCGCGGCTTCGACGACGGTCAGCGTCGCCTGCTCGATGGCGCCGTCGCAGGTCCTGCCCATATCGGTGCCGATATTGAAATCCGGCAGCTTGCCTTCGAAGAGGAAGGGAATATGCGAGCGGATCGAGTGGCAGTCGTAGAGAATCGCGACGCCGTGGATTGCTCTGACCCGCTCGATTTCGGCGGCAAGGGCGGCATGATAGGGCGCATGAAAATCCCTAAGCCGCGCCGCGATATCGGCCTCATCGGGCGCTTGCCCATCCTTCCAGATCGGCTTGCCGTCGAAATCCGTCTCCGGGACGAGGCCGGTGGTGTTCTGGCCTGGATAGAGGCTGACGCCGGCGGGATCGCGATTGGCGTCGATCACGTAGCGATGGAAGGTGGCGCGCACGGTCGTGGCGTCATCGAGCAGGCCGTCATAGAGCCGGTGGATGTGCCAGTCGGTATCGGCGAGGATCCGGCCATTGTCGTTGAGGCGATCGTAAATCGCCGGCGGCACGTCGGTGCCGGTGTGGGGGAAGGCGAGGACGACGGGGGAGGTGCCCCGACGGATTTCGAAGACGGGGGTGCTCATGGGCAGAGCGCTCCGGCGTCTGGGGCATCACCCCCCTCTGTCCTGCCGGACATCTCCCCCACAAGGAGGGAGATCGGCAAGTAGATGAGACTTCCCCAAACAATCGATGTTGGAGCGAGCGGGTCCGCCCAGCCGATCTCCCCCCTTTTGGGGGAGATGCCCGCAGAGGGGGGTACCAAGTGCACATACATCACCATCAACCCTCCAGAACCGGCAAGATGCCGGATGAAACCGAGGCGTTCAGCGCGCCCGTCGCCACCAGTTCAGCGGCGGCGGCGAGATCGCCCGCCATGTAGCGGTCGCTATCGAGGCTCGGCACCTTGCCGCGGATCGCGGCGATCGCCTTTGAAAGCTCCGGACTCGTCAAAAGCGGCGCGCGCAGTTCGACGCCCTGGGCGGCGGTCAGCGCCTCGATGCCGATGATGGCGAACAGGTTTTCGGTCATGCCAAGCAGACGGCGGGCGCCGTGGCAGGCCATCGAGACGTGGTCTTCCTGGTTGGCCGAGGTCGGCGTCGAGTCGACCGAGGCCGGGTGCGACATCTGCTTGTTCTCGGACATCAGCGCCGCCGAGGTCACTTCGGCGATCATCAGGCCGGAGTTCAAGCCGGGCTTCTTGGCGAGAAAGGCCGGCAGCCCGTAGGAGAGGGCAGGATCGACCAGCAGCGCGATGCGCCGCTGCGAGATTGCGCCGATTTCGCAGACGGCAAGCGCGATCTGGTCGGCGGCGAAGGCGACGGGTTCGGCGTGGAAATTGCCGCCTGACACAACGGAGTTGTCCGACAGCACCAGCGGATTGTCGGTGACGGCATTGGCCTCGATTTCGAGGGTGCGGGCGACCGAGCGCAGGAGATCGAGGCAGGCGCCGTCGACCTGCGGCTGGCAGCGGATGCAATAGGGATCCTGCACGCGCTCGTCGCCCTCGATATGGCTCTGGCGAATGACGGAGTTTTCGAGCAGGCCGCGAAGCGCGGCTGCGGTATCGATCTGGCCCTTATGGCCGCGCAGCGTATGGATATCGGCGTGGAAGGGCGCCGAGGACCCCATGGCCGCATCCGTGGACATGGCGCCGGTGATCAAGGCGGATTGCGCGGCGCGATGGGCGCGGAAGAGGCCGGCCAGCGCCAGCGCTGTCGAAGCCTGGGTGCCGTTGATCAGTGCCAGGCCCTCCTTGGCGGCGAGAACGACCGGCTTCAGCCCAGCTTTTGCAAGGGCCTCGGCGCCTGAAAGGCGTTCGCCGGCGAAGAAGGCTTCGGCCTCGCCCATCATCACCGCCGCCAGATGAGCGAGCGGCGCAAGATCGCCGGAGGCGCCGACCGAGCCCTTTTCCGGGATCAGCGGGATGACGCCCTTATCCAGCATGGCTTCGATCAGCCGCACCAGCTCCAGCCGCACGCCGGAGGCGCCGCGGCCGAGCGAGACCAGCTTCAGCGCCATGATCAGCCGGACGATGTTCTCCGGCAGCGGCGCGCCGACGCCGCAGCAATGCGACAGGATGAGATTGCGCTGCAGCGTGGCGACGTCAGCGCTGTCGATCTTGATCGAGGCGAGTTTTCCAAAGCCGGTATTGATGCCATAGACCGGGGCGTTGCCGGCGGCGATCTCGGCGATGCGGGCGGCGGCCTTGGCGATGCCGGCGTCGAAGGCGGGTTCAAGCCTGGCCGGCTCGCCGGTCCAATAAATGGTTTCCAGATCCCTGAGCGAGACGGAGCCCGGGTGGAGCGTGATAGTCATCGACCGTTCCTTTCGCCTTTGAAGACGCGTTTATGAAGCGGGTTGAAGCCGATGCGGTAGACGAGCTCGGCAAGGCTCTCGATATTCCAGACGGCGAGATCGGCGGATTTGCCGGCTTCGAGCGTTCCGGTCTCGCCGATGAGGCCGAGCGCCCTGGCGCCTTCGCGGGTGGCGCCGGCGATGCATTCCTCGACGGTCAGGCCGAACAGTGTCGCCGACATGTTCATGGTGAGCAGCATCGAGGTCAGCGGCGAGGTGCCCGGATTGCAGTCGGTGGCGATTGCGATCGGCACGCCGGCCTGGCGCAGTGCCTCCACAGGCGGCTTCTGCTTCTCATGGATGGCGTAGAAGGCGCCGGGCAGGAGAACGGCAACGGTACCGGAGACAGCCATCGCGGCAACGCCTTCGGCGTCGAGATACTCCAAATGATCGGCCGATAGCGCACCATAGCTGGCAGCAAGTTTGGCGCCGCCGAGATTGGAAAGCTGCTCGGCATGCAGTTTGACCGGCAGGCCCAGCACCTTGGCCTTGTCGAAGACCCGAGCGATCTCGGCCGTTGAAAAGGCGATGCCCTCGCAAAAGCCGTCGACCGCATCGGCAAGGCCGAGATTATGCATGTCGTCGAGGCCGGGCAGCACGACATCGTCGAGATAATCGCCGTTGCGGCCCTTATATTCCACCGGTGTCGTATGGGCGCCGAGATAGCTGGTGGCGACGCGCACCGGCCTGACATGGCCGAGCAGGCGAGCGCTCTGCATCATCTTCACTTCGCCGCTCCGGTTGAGGCCGTAGCCGGATTTGATCTCGATCGTCGTCACACCTTCGGCCAGCAGCGTATCGAGCCGCGGCAGAGCCTCGGCAACGAGTTCCTCAACCGAAAGCGCGTTGGTCGCCTTGACCGATGAGACGATGCCGCCGCCGGCCCGCGCAATCTCTTCGTAGGTCGCGCCCTCAAGGCGCATCTCGAATTCGCGGGCGCGGTGGCCGCCGTGAACGATGTGGGTGTGGCAGTCGACGAGGCCAGGCGTCACCCAGCGGCCTTCGAGGTCGACAATCTCGGAGCGTTCGATGGCGGAAGCCGGCAGCTCGCTTTCGGCGCCGGCAAAGGCGATGCGGCCGTTCTCGATCAGAATGGCGCCCTTTTCGATGATGCCGAGCCCGTCTTTTTCAGGGGCAAGGGTGGCCAGCCGCGCATTGCGCAAAAGCGCCGGCCGGATATCGGCGGATGGGGCTTCTTCTGAAAAATTGTTCCCGGTCATCAGCTTTGCGCCTTTCCTTATGGCGAAACATGTATATACATAATAAGCAGGTGACAAGAGAAATTTTGCGCGCTCTTCTGGAAAAGAAAGAGCGGCGGGGCGGCAAGAGGAGAGAGACGGGCATGACCACACTTCACGCAGGCACGGCGCTGACGCCGCAAGGCTGGCAGAAGAATGTTCGGCTGACGCTCGAAGCGGGGCGCATCGCCCGGGTCGAGGCCGGCGCTTCGCCTCAGACCGGCGACGAACGCCACGCGCTTATCGTGCCGGCCATGGGAAACCTGCACAGCCACGCCTTCCAGCGGGCGATGGCCGGTCTTGCCGAGGTGCGCGGCCCGGCAAACGACAGCTTCTGGAGTTGGCGCACCGTCATGTACAAATTCGCTTTGGCGATGACGCCGGACCATGTCGAGGCGGTGGCGGCCAAGCTCTACGCGGAGATGCTGGAGGCGGGATTTTCCCGCGTCGGCGAGTTCCACTATCTCCATCACGATCGGGATGGCCGCGCTTATGCCAATATCGCCGAGCTGGCCGAACGCATCGCTGCGGCCTGCGAAGAGACCGGCATCGGCCTGACCTTGCTGCCCGTTTTCTATGCCCATTCCGGCTTCGGCGGCACTCAGCCGATTGACGGCCAGCGGCGCTTCATCAATTCACTCGAAAGCTTCGAAAGGCTGATGGAGGGATGCCGTGGAGTGACCGGCCGGCTCGACGGCGCTGAACTCGGACTGGCACCGCACAGCCTGCGCGCCGCAACACCCGAGGAACTGGCGAAGCTCGTGCCGATGGCCGGCGACGGCCCGATCCACATCCATGTCGCCGAGCAGGTGAAGGAGGTCGAGGATTGTATCGCCTGGTCAGGCGCGCGGCCGGTGGAATGGCTGCTCGATCACATGCCTGTCGATGAGCGCTGGTGCCTGATCCACGCGACGCACATGACCGCGGACGAGACGCGGCGCATGGCGAAGAGCAGCGCGATCGCCGGCCTATGCCCGATCACCGAGGCCAATCTCGGCGACGGCGCCTTTGCCGCGCCGCTCTTCCTCGAGGAGGGCGGGCGTTACGGGATCGGTTCGGATTCCAACGTGCGGATCTCCCTGCCGGAGGAATTGCGCCAGCTCGAATATTCGCAGCGCGTGGCGCTGCGCGCCCGCAACGTCGTTGCAGCGCCAGGTGGGTCGACGGCGCTTTCGCTGTTCAACCAGGCGCTTGCCGGCGGCGCCGCGGCGCTGAAGGCCCCGGCCGGTCTCGGCGAAGGCCATCATGCCGATTTCCTTTCACTCGATACGTCAGCCGTTCCCTATCTCTCCGGCGACCAGATCCTCGATCACTGGCTGTTTGCCGGCGGCCTCTCCGTCGATTGCGTCTGGGCGCGTGGTCGCAAGCAGGTGGCGGGGGGCCGTCATCTCAAGCGTGACGCCATCGATCGGCGGTTCCTCGCCGCCATGGGTGAGTTGCTGGCTTCCTGAAAAAGAGCTTTTCACGGCTGGGTATTGGCACTAGATCGGGAGACCAATCGGAACGTGGCGATGAACCAAAGCAGGGATCCCACCTTGCACCAGCGCATCCTGGGCGAGATCGAGGGTCGTATCGTCTCTGGCGAATGGCCGCCGGGGCACCGCATTCCCTTCGAGGTCGATCTCGCGACGCAGTATGATTGCTCGCGCATGACCGTGAACAAGGTGCTGACCCAGCTCGCCAAGGCCGGGCTGATCGAACGCCGCAAGAAGTCCGGCAGCTTCGTTACCCAGCCGCAGGCGCAATCGGCCGTTCTCGAAATCCACGACATCAAGGCCGAGGTCCAGTCGCTGAACCTGCCCTATTCCTATGCGGTGTCGAAGCAGGCGAGCCGCAAGGCAAAGGCGGAAGACAGCCTCCGGCTGGAGCTGCCGGCGGCCTCCCCGGTGCTCGAGGTCATCTGCATCCATAATGCCGGCGCGCGGCCATTCTGCCTGGAGGAGAGGCTGATCAGCCTTGCGACCGTGCCGGAGGCGGCCGATGCCGATTTCGGCTCGGTAGCACCGGGGCCGTGGCTGCTGAACCAGGTGCCGTGGAGCGCGGCCGAACACAGAATTCATGCCATTTCGGCCAGTGCAGAGGTGGCGGCTGCCCTTGATATTGCCCGCAACACCGCCTGCCTCGTGGTCGAGCGCCGCACCTGGAGCGGCGCCGGCCCGGTCACGCATGTGCGCTTCACCTATCCCGGCGATCGTCATGCGCTGGTGGCGCGTTTTACGCCGGCGTCACAATAGCCGCTGGTTCCATATACAAGCGAACCGGTGTTTTACTCTTCGAACATCTTGCCGCTGCGCGCCTCCAGCCGGTAACGGTAGCCGGGGTAGACGAGGCGGGCGGTCGAGACCACCTGTTTTGCCGACCAGGTTCGCCGGCGGATCGTCAGGCACGGTTCGGTTTTCAGGATAGTCAAGAGCTTGCATTCCCAAGCCTGCGGCATCGCCGCCTCGACGACGTGCTCCGAGCCGCTGAGCGGCGCCGCGGCCGTCAGATAGGCGTTCGGCGTTAGCGTCGTGAAATCCTGCTCGAGATATTCCGGAGCGGCTTCGGGATGGACGAAACGGTCCTCGATCTGCACGGGGACGCCGTTTTCGCTGTGGACGATCAACGAGTGGAAAACGGCGGCGCCGATCTCGAGTTCGAGGGCGTCGGCTACTTCCGGAGAGGCCGTTTCCCGGGCGAGAACGATGACGGAGGCCTCGTGAATATGGCCGCGCTCGGCGATCTCCTCGGCGATGTTGCGGACCTCGAACAGCGCCGAATAGCCCTTGCGCTCGGCGACGAAAGAGCCGATGCCCTGAATGCGGACGAGCTCGCCTTCATTGGCGAGTTCGCGCAGTGCCCGGTTGGCGGTCATCTTGCTGACGCCGAGTTCGACGACCAGCTCGTTCTCGGACGGCACGCGGTACTTCGGCGGCCATTCGCCACTGTGGATTCGATCGAGGATGACCTGTTTGACGCCGGCATAAAGCGGCGTGCTGTCATTCCCAACCAGGTCGCGCTTCATCTCGCCGGAACGCTTCATTGCCTATTCCTTTTGCACGGATGCAATTTGCCACATAATCGAGTTTTCTCTTGCATATCACAAAATATCTCATATGGTACCATATACAACCTCCCAATCGGTCCTCCTTGCAGAAATAGGACGGAATGGGCAAGCCGGCGGAGATCGGCGGTGCCGCAAGGTCTGTTTCAACTCCAGAGGAGAATTCATCAATGAAATTCAGCACAATCCTGTTTTGCGGCGCTGCCGCTCTTTCCGCCTTCGCAGCACCTGCCTTTGCCAAGGACTGGACGAAGGCGACCATCACGCTTGAAGGCGCCTATGCGCCGTGGAATCTTACCAATGCCGACGGCACGCTCGGCGGCTTCGAGCCGGAGCTTGCCAAGGTGCTTTGCGAACGCGCCAAGATCGAATGCACGCTGGTCGCCTCCGACTGGGACGGCATGATCCCGGCGCTCAATGCCGGCAAGTTCGACGTCATCATGGATGCGCTGTCGATCACTGAGGAGCGCAGGCAGGTGATCGATTTCACCATTCCCTATGCCGCCACGCCTGCCGCCTTCGCCACCGCCAAGGACAGCCCGCTGGCGAAAGCGGCCGGCACCGGCGCCACGATCAAGATGACGCCCGGCCAGACCGGCGTGAAGGAGATCGACGCGCTGAAGGAGGCCTTCAAGGGCAAGACGATCGGCATCCAGGCGGCGACCGTTTACGCCAAGTTCGTCTATGACAATTTCGGCGATATTGCCGAGATCCGCGAATACAAGACCGGTGCCGACCGCGATCTCGACCTGCAGAATGGCCGCATCGACCTCGGCTTCGACGACGCCGTCTATTTCGCCAATGCCTTCCAGGCCGCCAATGGCGCGCTCGACTTCACCGGTCCGGAGATCGTCGGCTCGATCTGGGGCGAGGGCGAAGGCCTCGGCATCCGCAAGGCCGATACCGATCTGCGCGACAAGTTCAACGTGGCGATCAAGTCGGCGCTCGCCGACGGCACCGTCAAGAACCTTTCGATGAAGTGGTTCAAGGTCGACGTCAGCCCGCAGCAGTAAGCGCTTCGGCCCTTTGGCCCGCAGGCGCCGGTCTCCGGCTTTATCGCCGGAGACCGCGTGTTATTCTCGATCAATAAAACACTGCCACGGACGGGGAACGGACGCTATGGCAAGCTTGGAACTGCTTGGCTTCGGCTCGACGGGATGGGGCGCGCTGCTCATTCTCGCCGCCTTGATGACGCTCGCCGTCACCGCGACGGCGCTGGCGATCGGCGCGGTGCTTGGCGTGATCGTCGCGGGCGCGAAGCTTTCCGGCAATCCTCTCCTCGTCGCCTTCGGCAATGTCTATACGACCGTGTTTCGCGGCGTGCCGGAACTGCTGATCATCTATCTCATCTATTTCGGCGGTTCCTCCGCCGTCACTTCGATCGGCAAGGCGATGGGCTACGAGGGGTTTCTCGGGCTGCCGTCCTTCGCCGCCGGCGCGCTTGCCGTCGGCATCATCTCCGGCTCCTATCAGGCGGAGGTGTTCCGCGGCGCTTATCTGGCGATCTCCAAGGGTGAGCTCGAAGCAGCGTCCGCAATCGGCATGCATCGCGGCATGCGCTTCCGCCGCATCATCATCCCGCAGGTGCTTCGCTTCGCCATTCCCGGTCTCGGCAATGTCTGGCAGCTCAGCCTCAAGGATTCGGCGCTGATCTCGGTCACCGGCCTTGCCGAGCTGATGCGCACCAGCCAGGTCGCGGCCGGCTCGACCCGGCAATATTTCCTGTTCTTCATTGCCGGCGGCTGCCTCTATCTGATCCTGACCAGCCTTTCCGACCGCATCTTCAACGGGGCGGAGCGCCGCGCCAATCGCAGCATGCCGGCCTCCGCCATGGGCCAGGCGTAAGGGGGCGACGATGGATTTCACCTTTCTCGCTTCGACCATGGTGACGCTGCTGAAGGCGGTGCCGACGACGCTGATCCTGTTTTCGCTGTCGATCTTCTTCGGCGGCCTGCTGGCGCTGGTCATCGTGACGATGCGGGTCAGCGGCAACCGCTATCTGTCGGGATTCGCCAAGGGCTATATCTTCGTCTTCCGTGGCTCGCCGCTGTTGATCCAGATGTTCCTGGTCTTTTACGGCCTCGGTCAGTTCGGCGTCATCCGCTATTCCTTCCTCTGGCCGTTCCTGCGCGAGCCGATGGTCTGCGCCATCCTGTCGCTGGCGCTCTGTACCGCCGGTTACACAGCGGAGATCTTCCGCGGCGGCATCCGCGCCGTTTCGCCGAAGGAGATCGAGGCGGCGCGCTCGATCGGCATGTCCGGCTTCCTGCTGGTGCGCCGCATCTTGGCGCCGATCGCCTTTCGCCACGCGCTGCCGGCCTATTCCACCGAGATCGTGCTGATGATGAAATCGACGGCGCTCGCAAGCCTCGTCACCGTCTGGGAGGTCACCGGTGTGGCCCAGCGGCTGATCTCGCAGACCTATCGCACCATGGAAGTCTTCCTCTGCGCGGCGATCATCTATCTCGTCCTCAACTTCATCATCCTGCAGGGCATGGCCCTGCTCGAATATTCGCTGTCCCGACACCGCCGCGCGATCCCGCAGGCGCTGAAGGCGTAAGCGGAACCTGATTTCGATTGGAGCAACCATGCCAGGCGTAACCCGACTTTCGGTCCGCAATATCCGCAAGAGCTTCGGCACGCACGAAGTGCTGCGCGGCATTTCCCTCGACGCCGAGGACGGCGACGTGATTTCGCTGCTCGGCGCCTCCGGCTCCGGCAAATCGACCTTTCTGCGCTGCATCAACCTGCTGGAAACCGCCAGCGACGGTGAGATCTGGGTCGATGGCGAACACATCGAGATGGTTCACAAGAACGGCAAGACAAGGCCGGCCAGCCAGAAGCAGGTGGACCATATAAGATCCGAACTCGGCATGGTGTTCCAGTCCTTCAATCTCTGGTCCCATATGACGATCCTGCAGAACGTCATCGAAGGGCCGATCCATGTGCTGAAGCGGCCGCGCGCCGACTGCATCGCCGAGGCCGAAGCGCTGCTCGAAAAGGTCGGCATCGCGGACAAGCGCCACGCCTATCCCGCCCATCTCTCCGGCGGCCAGCAGCAGCGCGCCGCGATCGCCCGCGCTTTGGCGATGAAGCCGAAGGTCATGCTCTTCGACGAGCCGACATCCGCGCTCGATCCGGAACTGGTCGGCGAGGTGTTGCGCGTCATGCGCGCGCTTGCCGAGGAAGGCATGACCATGCTCGTCGTCACCCATGAGATGAGCTTTGCCCGCAACGTCTCCAACCGCGTCGTCTTCATGCGCGAAGGATTGGTCGAAAGCAGCGGCAAGCCGGACGAGATGTTCGGCAGCGGCGCCTCGCCGGCCTTCCGCCAGTTCATCGGCCATTTCGGAACAGGCCAATGACGGTCATCATCGATCAAATGCTGACCTGGCGCGACGTCGCGCGCGCCGGGGCGGGCGAAGCACTTGCGCTGTCGCCGGCCGCCTGGGCGCGGGTCGAGCAGGCAAGCCGCATCGTCGAGCGCATCGTCGAGACCGGCGTGCGCGCCTATGGCGTCAATACCGGCGTCGGCGCGCTCGCTGATACCGTGGTCGATCGCGCCTCGCAGAGCCTGTTGTCGCGCAGCATCGTGCTCAGCCATGCCTGCGGCGTCGGGCCGCTGCTCGCTGCTCGCGAGGTGCGCGCCATTATCGCCGCCCAGATTGCCAACTTCGCTCACGGCCATTCCGGCGTGCGCCGCGAGATCGTCGCGCATCTCGCCGCCTTGCTTGAGCATGATTGCATTCCCGACGTGCCGTCGAAAGGCTCGGCCGGTTATCTCACCCACAATGCCCATACCGCGCTTGTGCTGATCGGCGAAGGCAGCGCGACGCTTGCTGGCCTGCGCATGAGCGGCCGTGAAGCGCTGGCGGCGATCGGTCTTCAGCCGCTGGTTCTCGGCGCAAAGGAAGGCCTGAGCCTCGTTAACGGCACGGCTTGCGCCACCGGCCTGACGGCCTTGGCGCTCTCCCGCGCCGAGCGGCTGCTCGACTGGGCCGATGCCATCGCGGCGCTGACGCTGGAGGCGGCAGGCTGCCAGATCGCTGCCTTCGACGAGGCGGTGCTGGCGTTGCGCCCGTCGCCGGGAATTGAAAAGGTCGGCGCCGCGCTCCGGGCACGTCTTGCCGGTAGCGGCCTCGTCGCCGCCGCCCTGGGCCGGCGCACTCAGGATGCGCTCAGCCTTCGCTCTGTGCCGCATGCCCATGGCGCCGCCCGTGATGTTTTCGACAATTCCGCCCGCATCACCGATCAGGAACTTGCCTCGGTAACGGACAACCCGGCTGTGTCAGGCACGCCGGAACAGCCTGTCGTCTCCTCCGAGGCGCATGCGGTCGCCCCGGCGCTCGGGCAGGCCGCCGACAGCCTCGCCATTGCGGTGGCGCAGATCGGCGCGATCAGCGAACGGCGCATGGACCGGCTGGTCAACCCGCTGGTGAGCGGCTTGCCGCCGTTCCTGGCAAGCGATGCCGGCAGTCACTCCGGCTTCATGATCGCTCAATATAGCGCCGCCGCGCTCAGCAACGAAAACCGCCGGCTGGCGGCACCGGCGGCCCTGGACGGCGGCCTGACCTCTGGTCTGCAGGAGGATTTCCTCGCCCATCCGACAGCCGCCGCCGGCAAGCTGCTCACCGTCATCGACAATGCCGAATATATCCTGGCGATCGAGCTGATGGCCGCGGCGCAGGCGCATGATTTCCTGGCAGCGACGGCGGCGCGGGCGGTGGGCACGGATCTCGTCCATCAAGCCGTGCGTGAACATGTGTCTCATTATGGCGACGAACGGCCGCTGAACGGCGATATCGAGGTGGTGCGCAGTCTGATCCGCGAGACCGCGCCGCCACCGGTCAGGTGAACAGGACAGGCGATCAGAAAGGTTTGCTGGTCGGCGAATCCTGCTTGGCCGGCTCGCTGGCCTCGAGCCGTTTGAGGCATTGGGCGAAGGTGGGATAGAGCTGGTCGACCCTTGATAGCGGCAGCGTCCAGTCGCCTTCGTCGCCGGCAAAGGTCAATTGTACGTCGGGCGTTCCAGCAAAGGAATTCTTGATGATCTTCTTTAGGCCGGCGCTGCCCTTGCTGCCTTTCGGCCAGAGGCGAAGCGTGTTCTTGTCGAAGAATTCGGCGGCGACCACCTTCGTTGCCGCTCGATCTGTCAGCGTCACCTCGGTCGTGGTGCCGGAGGGAATGTCCCACGTGTTCTTCGAGACCAGCCAGAAGGTTTCGGTGCCGCTCTGGCGGAATTCCATCGTCTTGCCCAGTTCGCTGTCCCACACCAGCCGGCAGTAGGCAGGGTGTTCGCTGGCAAAGCCGACCGACCATTGTCTCGCGCCGCCCATCCATTCGGTCTCGCCGAAGGCCGAGACCGGCGGCAGGACGGCTGCCATCAGAACCATCGCGGTCAGAATTTTCATCGCCGAAACCTCTCCAGGGCAATTGCTCCAGCGATAGCAAAAGAAGGTTGAGCTTTTGCTACCGAGCCGCGGGGACGGGCGGCGGATGCCCTTTATGTACGTGCCGCAAGTGTCGCAAGGTCTTGAATTTGCGGCTCAGCTTGCCGATCTGGCGGGGAATGCGTGATAAGAAGGGAGTTCGACGCCAGGCATGAGCGAGGTTCAACGACGCGGAATTTGGGCGAGGCTCGGCGCATATGAGCCGCTGACTTTGATCACCATGGCATCGATCGCCGGCGGGCTGTTCGTGCTGCAGCGGCTGACGAGCGAGGTTCTCGAAGGCGAGACCTTTCGTTTCGATGAGGCGATCCTGCTGGCGCTGCGGCGGGCGAATGATCTCGCCGTGCCGATCGGTCCCGCCTGGCTGACGCATGCCGTCGACGACATCACCAGTCTCGGCGGCGTCACCGTCCTGTCGCTGCTAACCGGCCTCATCACCATCTATCTGCTGCTCGACCGGCGATGGCCGATTGCCCTCTTCGTCTTTTCCTCGGTACTAACAGGCTGGCTGGCCAGCACGCTGCTGAAAATCCTGATTGCACGGCCGCGTCCCGATGTCGTGCCGCATCTGATCGAGGTCAGCGATCTCAGCTTCCCCTCCGGACACGCGATGGTCTCGGCGGTCACCTATCTGACGCTCGGGGCGTTGGTAGCGCGCACACAGCGTTACCGCTCGACCCGGATCTTCGTCATGGGGGCCGGCGTTTTCCTCGCCGTCATCATCGGTCTGAGCCGGATCTATCTCGGCGTCCACTACCCGACGGATGTCTTCGCCGGGTGGTGCGCCGGTGCGCTGTGGGCGCTCGGCTGCTGGCTGATCTCGAAACGGTTCGTTCCGAGCAGAGCGCCGGACAATGGCGCCGAAGGTGACGATCGCGACGGCAACTAGCGCACATCGCGTAAAAAGACTGTGGCGCCCGGTGGGCGCCACGAGAGTTTCACCGCTTAGGTGCGCGGCTTAAGGTTTTCCGGGTCGTAGATCGGCTTGTAGCCGACGCCGACGACCTCCACCGGATAGGTCTCGGCGAAATACTCGACATTCAGCTTGCGGCCGACCTGGCAATAGGACCAGGGCAGATAGGCCAAAGCGATGTTCTTGCCGACCGTCGGGCCGTAGGCGACCGAGGTCGTGTAGGAGCGGCGGCCGAGTTCGTCGACCAGAACCTCTCCGGTCTCGGGATCGACGACCGGCATATTGCCGACGGGATAGCGCTTGACGCCTGATTTGTCGGTATTCTCGGTCATCACCAGCGTGCAGAGCATGGCCGGCTGATGCTCGCGCGCCTTGTATTCGAGATGTTTCGCCTTGCCGCGGAAATCGGCTTCCTTGACCTTCGGACGGGCGAGATCGGCTTCGATCAGGTTGTACTGGGTCAGGAGGTCGGCGTTCTGCAGGCGCAGGCTCTTTTCCATGCGGCGCGAGTTTGCATAGGTCTCGACACCGAAGGCCATCACCCCGGTCGAGCGCAGCGCATCCCAGACGGCGAGGCCGTCTTCGTACTTCATGTGCAGCTCCCAGCCCTGCTCGCCGACATAGGAGATGCGGAAGGCAGTGACTGTCTTGCCGGCGATTTCGATCGGCTTGATCGCCGCGAAGGCGAAGTTTTCCTGATCGAGACCAGCCGGGTCGGCAACGACCTTCTTCAGCGTCTCGCGGGCATTCGGTCCCCAGATGCCGATGGTGATGTATTTCTCCGAGACATCGGTGATCGTCACGTCGAGGCCACGATCCTGGGCGACGCGCCTCATATAGTGCAGGTCACGCGGGCCGGCATCGGCGCCGTTGACGAGACGGCAGCGGTCGGCCATGCGGAAGACGGTGAAGTCGGCGCGCACCATGCCTTCGTCGTCGAGGAAGTGGGTGTAAATGCCCTTGCCAATATTGGCATCGCCGCCGACCTTGGCGGCGCACAGCCATTCCATCAGCTCGACATGGTCAGGTCCTTCGATATCGACCATGTGGAAGTGGCTGAGATTGACGATGCCGCAATCCTCGCTCATCGCCAGATGCTCGGCATTCGAGACGCGCCAGAAATGACGGCTGTCCCATTCGTTCTCGCGGACCGGCACGCGGTCGCCGTATTTTTCCAGAAGGTGCTCGTTGGCGGCGTAGCCATGCGCACGCTCCCAGCCGCCGAGCTCCATGAAGTAGCCGCCCAGCTCCTTTTCGCGTTCGTAGAAGGGCGAGCGCTTGACGTTGCGGGCGGAGGCATAGGGTTCGCGGGTGTGAACAGCCGGGAAATAGATTTTCTGGGCGGCTTCGAAGCAGCGGCCCTCGATGAATTCTTCCGTCAGCTGATGCGGATAGAAGCGGGAATAATCGATGCTGTTGTGGTCGATTTCGGTCCGGCCGTCGGTCATCCAGTCGGCGATCAGCTTGCCGTAGCCGGGGCCGTCCTTGACCCAGATGGCGACGCAGTACCAGAGGCCGCGCACCTTCTGGCTCTCGCCGCAGGACGGGCCGCCGGCGGCGGAAACCTGCAGCAGGCCGTTGAAGGAGTGACCTTCGTTATAGCCGAGTTCGCCAAGGATCGGCGTCAGTTCCATGGCGCGTTCGAGCGGCTCGATGATCTGTTCCATCTCGAGGTCGCGCTGCGAGGGCGAAAGACGGGCTTCGTGCTTTTCCAGAAGCTCGCGCGGATGGCACATGCGCGGATTGGTGGCTTCGTAATAGCCCCACTCGATCTGGCCACCTTCGGTCGTCGCCGGGTCGCCGGTATCGCGCATATAGGCGGAGTTGCCCTGGTCGCGCAGCAGCGGGAAGCCGATTTCCTTGCCGGTGCCTTCAAACTCGTTATAGGGACCGAAGAAGGTGAGCGGGTGGTCGACCGGCATGACCGGCAGGTCTTCGCCGACCATCTCGGCGATCAGGCGGCCCCAGAGGCCGGCACAGACGATGACGTGGTCGGCCATGATAGTGCCGCGATGAGTGACGACGCCCTTGATGCGGCCACCTTCGACGATCAGCGACTTCGCCGGGGTGTTGCCGAACACCTTGAGCTTGCCGGCCTTTTCGGCGGCATCGACCAGCTTGCCGGCAACGGTCTGCGAGCGTGGAATGACAAGGCCGGCATCCGGATCGTAAAGGCCGCCCATCACCTGATCTTCCTCGATCAGCGGGAATTTCTCCTTTATCTCGGAGGGGCTGACATAATGGGCGCGCGTGCCGAAGGCGCGGGCCGAGGAAAGCTTGCGCTTGATTTCCTCCATCCAGGCATGATCGCCGGTGCGCGCGACTTCGAGGCCGCCGATGCGGGCGTAATGGCCCATCTTCTCGTAGAAATCGATCGAATATTGCGTCGTCCAGACCGACAGATAATCGTGGCTGGTGGTGTAACAGAAGTCCGAGGCGTGGGCTGTGGAGCCGATATCGGTCGGTATGCCCGACTTGTCGATGCCGACGATATCGTCCCATCCGCGCTCGACGAGATGGTGAGCGATGGAGGCGCCGACGATACCGCCGAGCCCGATGATGACGACCTTTGCCTTTTCCGGAAATGCTGCCACGTGCTGTTCCTTCTACAATCGCACGAACTAAAAATGACCCAGCCGCGCTTGGCTGATGCTTCGCGCGCGGGATGCAGGAGCCATGCCGCCTCGTAAGGGTGCCACATTTGCCGAAGCTGCGGCCCCCAGTTCCTCCGCATGGAAGCTCCGATAGGACTATTATGCATAAGGCTCAAGATCGTCATTGGTCCTACGCCGCCGAGTAACGGCGCAATTACGCCAGTCGGCAGCGAGGCCGGAGCAATTCCCACGAAGGCGAGCGCCAACCTCTCATGCCTGCGCGCCCGTCACGGCACGGAAATCGCCTGGAGCCGGTCGATATCGACGCGCACGATTTCTTCGGAAACAGGCTCGCGACTGTGCAGGCGGAACCATTCCATCGCTTCGCGCACGCGCTCCCCATGCGGCGATGGATAGGCGCCCAGTCCGAGGACCCATTCGCGCACGGTCTCGCGCTCCATCCGCCCGGCCCGGTATCGGTCGCAGACGGTTTTCGCCGAGGCGACGAGATCATTGATGCTTTTCACGGGGCTGCCCCTCAATGCACGGAAGGTTCTTCATCTTCGAGAAAGGACCGGATGCCGTCGCGCGCCACCACCGCCAGGAATTCGTCGAAGGCCTCCCGGTCGGTCGCAAAGGGCTCGTCCCAGCGGATCAGGTCTTCCGACTGGGTGACGACTTCCATCGTCCAGTCTTCGTTGCTGCCGGCGGTTCGAAAGATATCGACAAGCACGGTGATGCCGTCGTCGGTGAATTCTCCGGCCAGTTCCGAGTGCTCAGGCTTCTGCTTCTTCGTCATTCATCCGCCAGCGCCGGGAGGGGCGTCGTTTTTGAGATATTCTTCATATTGAACCGTCTCGGTCTCGTCAGTGTCTATAGAAGCCGATGCCGGTTTTGCCAAGCGAACGCCGGCGCCGCCGCCATTTTCCGGGATGAAAAGCACGCCGGCGTCTTCCAGGGCGCGCTTGACATGCCGCAGCGTTCGCTCGTCCGGAAAAAGCCTCTCGGCCTCGAAGCCGGCAATCGTCGCTTTGGTTACCTCGGAGGCTGCGGACAGATCCTTCTTTGACCAGGCGATGAGAGCACGCGCGGCACGGCACTGGGCTGGAGATAGACACGAAGAACCGCCTTGCATTGGAACTCCAATCGTTGGCCCGGGTCAGCATTGAAGATGTGCCCGCGGGCGTCGAAAGCAAGCCGGTGCTGCCGACTGAAGATCGCCTGGCTGCCTCTCTTGCGACGCTATTTCGGCCGGCCGATGCTGGCATACATGCCGGTCGTGCGGAATTCGGTGGGATTGGTGCCGTAAACGCGGCGGAAGACCTTCGAGAAATAATTGGCGTCCTCGAAGCCGCACATGATGGCGACTTCCTTGACCGGCAGGAAGTCCGCCTTGGTCAGCAACTTGACGGCGCGCTGCAGCCGCTGCTGCAGCACGAATTCGGCCGGCGGCACGCCCTCGCTTTCGGCGAAGCTGCGGGAGAAATGGGCGCGGCTGAGGCCGACGATGGCGGCGAGCTCGCTGACCGGCAGCGGCTTGTCGAGATTGGCGTTGATATGGTCGATCACCGGCTGCATCAGGCTGAGCTCGGCGGCAAAGGCCGGTGAGTTGAAGACGTCGTCATAAAGCGCCATCGCCGCTTCATAGGCGATTGCCGAGGCCGCACCCGGTGAGGCCGCGCCCTTGACGAGGCGCAGGCTGCAATCGGCGAGATGATCGATAGTCGCAGGCTGCAGCTTCAAGACCGGGCCGGCGGTGGAGAGCACCAGCTGATGAATGCGCAGCGTCTCCTCGCCATTCATCGAGATCCAGAAATACTCCCAGCGCTCGCCCTTCTCGAGCCAGTAGCGGTGATTGTGCGGCACGAGCACCAGCAGCGTGTCGCCGCCCTGAAGGCGATAATTGCGATTCAAATAGCGTAGCCGGCCGCTGCCGCTGATCGTGTGCTGCAGCACGGTGAACGGGGTCTGGCCGCGTTTTCGGCCGTCCCAGTCATAGGTCTCGTTCTCCCGCACTTCGTAGCCGGCGCTGGTCGGCATGGCGTGCAGACGCTGGCGTCCGCGGGGCAGCGAAACCGTCCTCATCGACTGTCCGTTGGCGATCAAATCCTGCAGCACAAAATTACCCCTGAAAGCATAATCCTTCTCTGGTCGGCCTGCCGAATTTGGGCATAATCCCGCTCAACAAAACGAGGAGAACGCGGCCGATACAGCGGCCGGGAGGAAAACAGGCAGGTTTTACGGCTCTTTCAACCACATGCGCCGGCATGCGGCCTGATCCCTCACAACCATATTTTCTCTAGCATTCCATCGGGTCGAGGTGAAGATCATGAGTTTCAAAATCGCTATCATCGGTGCGGGCAGCGTCGGTTTCACCAAGAAGCTGTTCACCGACATATTGTGCGTTCCGGAGTTCCGCGACGTCGAATTCGCGCTGACCGATCTCAGCGAACACAATCTCGAAATGATCAAGGCGATCCTCGACCGCATCGTCGAGTCGAACAAGCTGCCGACCAAGGTAACGGCGACCACCAACCGGCGCCAGGCGCTGGAAGGCGCGCGCTATATCATCAGCTGTGTCCGCGTTGGCGGGCTCGAGGCCTATGCCGACGATATCAGAATTCCGCTGAAATACGGCATCGACCAGTGCGTCGGCGATACGATCTGCGCCGGCGGCATTCTCTACGGCCAGCGCAACATCCCCGTCATTCTCGATTTCTGCAAAGATATCAGGGAGGTCGCCGAGCCCGGCGCGAAATTCCTGAACTATGCCAATCCGATGGCAATGAACACCTGGGCGGCGATCGAATATGGCAAGGTCGACACCGTTGGCCTCTGCCATGGTGTCCAGCACGGGGCCGAACAGATAGCGGAAGTGCTCGGCGCCAAGTCGGTGCGCGAGCTCGACTATATCTGCTCCGGCATCAACCACCAGACCTGGTTCATCGATCTGCGCCTCAACGGCCGTAAGATCGGTAAGGACGAACTGGTCGCCGCCTTCGAGGCACATCCTGTTTATTCGCAGCAGGAGAAACTGCGCATCGACGTGCTGAAGCGCTTCGGCGTCTATTCCACCGAAAGCAACGGCCACCTCTCCGAATACCTGCCCTGGTACCGCAAGCGGCCGGAAGAAATCACCCGCTGGATCGACATGTCCGATTGGATCCACGGCGAGACCGGCGGCTATCTCCGCCACTCCACCGAGACGCGCAACTGGTTCGAGACGGAATTCCCGCAGTTCCTCGAATCTGCCTCCAAGCCGATCGATCCCGCCAAGCGTTCCAACGAACATGCGAGCCATATTCTGGAAGGGCTGGAGACCAACCGGGTCTATCGCGGCCATTTCAACGTCAAGAACAACGGCGTCATCACCAACCTGCCAGCCGATGCGATCATCGAATCGCCCGGCTTCGTCGATCGCTTCGGCATTAACATGGTCTCAGGCGTCACCCTGCCGGAAGCCTGTGCGGCGACCTGCATCGCCTCGATCAACGTCCAGCGCATGTCGGTGCATGCCGCCATATCGGGCGACATCGACCTGTTGAAGCTTGCCGTGCTGCACGATCCGCTGGTCGGCGCCGTCTCGACGCCCGAGGAAGTCTGGCAGATGGTCGACGAGATGGTCGTTGCCCAGGCGCGCTGGTTGCCGCAATATGCCGATGCCGTGCCGGCCGCCAAGGAGCGGCTGTCGAAATCCAAGGTGCAGACCCGCGACTGGGCAGGGGCCGCACGCCGCAACGTCCGCTCGATCGAAGAGCTGCGCGCGGAAAAGGCGGCGCTGAGACAGGCCGTCTGATTTTTGTGAGGGATGGGTCGTCATGGGTTTCCGGGAGGGAAATCCATGACATCAACCCGCTTTCACGCCGTTCGAGGAGAAAGGAGCCGGCAGCCCCCGCGCTCCGGAACAAGAGGGAGAAACGATGATGAATTTCCGCAAAGCAGGCATTCTGGCCGGACTGGCGCTCGGCGTCTCGGTCTTGGCGCTGCATGCCCATGCTTCCGAACCCACCGTGCCGCCGGTGCCGCCGGAATTTCCGGCCGAAGGCAAGATCAATTATGTCGCGCGCGACTCCATTCTGGAGTTCAAGGCGCTGCCCGAATATCACGAGCCCGACTGGGTGACGAAGAATTTCGTCTCCGCCGGCAAGCTTCCGCCCGTCAAGGATCGTCTGCCGAAAGAGCCGATGGTCTTCAAGACCGGCAATATGCCCGACGGCATCGGTGTCTACGGCGATACGATGCGCCACGTCATCGGCGGCCGGCCGGAAGGCTGGAACTACGGCGCCGGCCAGACGCAGGGCTGGGGCGGCATCGACATCGGCCTGTCCGAATGCCTCACGCGCACCGCGCCGCTGTTCCAGGTGAAAGCCCAGGACACTGAGCCGCTGCCGAACCTCGCCAAGAGCTGGGACTGGTCCGAAGACGGCCATAAGCTGACCATGCACCTGGTCGAAGGCGCCAAGTGGTCGGACGGCGCGCCGTTCAACGCCGATGACATCATGTTCTACTGGGACGACGAAGTGATCGACCCGAACGTCTCGCCGCTCGGCGGCGGGGCTTCGCCCGAGGCTTTCGGTGTCGGCACGACGCTGAAGAAGATCGACGACTACACGGTCGAATGGACCTTCAAGGAGGCCTTCCCGAAACAGTATCTCTATACGATGGCCTACCCGAACTTCTGCCCGGGTCCGTCGCATATCCTGAAACCGCAGCATCCGAAATATTCGAAGAACACCTACGACCAGTTCAAGAACGCCTTCCCGCCGGAATACATGAACATGCCTGTGATGGGCGCCTGGGTCCCGGTGGAATATCGCCCCGATGACATCATCGTGCTGCGCCGCAACCCCTATTACTGGAAGGTGGACGAGAAGGGCAATCAGCTGCCTTATCTGAACGAGCTCCACTACAAGCTCTCGACCTGGGCCGACCGCGACGTGCAGGCGGTGGCGGGCTCCGCCGACTTTTCCAACCTCGAGCAGCCGGAAAACTTCGTCGCCTCGCTGAAGCGCGCCGCCGAGAAGACCGCGCCCGCTCGTCTCGCCTTCGGGCCGCGCCTGATCGGCTATAACCTGCGCATGAACTTCTCCGCCAATGGCTGGGGCAACCCGGATGAGCGCGGCCAGGCCATCCGTGAACTGAACCGCAATGAGGACTTCCGCAAGGCCGTCACCATGGCGCTCGACCGAAAGGCGATCGGCGACTCGCTGGTCAAGGGGCCGTTCACGGCGATCTATCCGGGCGGGCTTTCTTCCGGCACCAGCTTCTACGACCGCAACTCCAGCGTCTACTATCCCTTCGATCTCAAGGGCGCCAAGGCAGAACTCGCCAAGGCCGGGCTCAAGGATACGGACGGAGACGGCATCGTGAACTTCCCGGCCGGCACGGCCGGCGGCAAGAATGTCGAAATCGTCATGCTGATCAACAATCAGTACACGACCGACAAGAGCCTTGCCGAAGGTGTCGTCGGCCAGATGGAAAAGCTCGGGCTCAAGATCGTCATCAATGCGCTCGACGGCGCCAAGCGTGACGACGCCCATTATGCCGGTCGCTTCGACTGGCTGATCCAGCGCAACACGACCGAGCTGTCGTCGGTGGTGCAGAATACCGAGCAGCTCGCCCCGGTCGGCCCGCGCACCAGCTGGCACCACCGCGCCGGCAAGGATGATCAGCTCGATCTGATGCCCTTCGAAAAGGAACTCGTCGACGTCGTCAACAAGTTCACGACGAGCCAGAACAATGACGAGCGCGTCGATCTGATGAAGCAGTATCAGAAGATCTCGACCGAGCACGTCAACACGGTTGGTCTGACGGAATATCCGGGGGCGCTGATCATCAACAAGCGCTTCTCGAATGTGCCCCAGGGCACGCCGATCTTCATGTTCAACTGGGCTGAAGATTCGGTCATTCGCGAACGCCTGTGGGTCGCCGCCGACAAGCAGGGCAAATATGAGCTGTTCCCCGGGCAGCTGCCCGGCAAGCCCGGCGACAAGGGTCCGACCAACTGATGCATGGCATCAGCAAGTAAAGAGCCAAAGCGCGTCGCATGTGATGCGGCGCGCGGGAAGTGTTCCCTCCCAGCTGAAATGAGCTTCCGGCCGCGCGTGGCGCGCGCGGCCGGATATGACCAACAAGCCGGCCGCGCTGACAAGGAGCGACTGGCGGCAAAGAGAAGCGAACCGTCCGATGTTGCGATTCCTGCTCGTGCGCATAGCCTCCGCGATCCCCGTTCTCTTCATTCTGAGCGTGGTGACTTTCGCGATCATCCAGGCCCCGCCCGGTGACTATGCCGATTATATAAGATCGCAGCTGATCAACCAGGGCGGCGCCTCCTACGCCCAGGCCGACGCCCAGGCGCAGGCTTACCGGGTCGAACACGGCCTCGACAAGCCGATGGTCGTGCAATACGTCAACTGGATCGGCGGCATCGTCACCCGCGGCGATTTCGGCTACAGCATGTTCTACAACAAGCCGGTTGCCGACGTCGTCGGCGAGCGCCTGCCGCGCACCCTGCTTTTGGCGCTCGTCTGCCACATCTTCGCCTCGGTGCTCGGCATCGGCTTCGGCATCTGGGCGGCGATGCGTCAGTACAGCTGGATCGACAGCGTGCTTTCGGGCATTTCCTTCCTGGGCATGACGGTGCCGCGCTTCCTGATGGCGCTGATCATCGTCTATCTCCTGGTCTTCCAGTTCAACGTGACGGAGATCGGCAGCTTCTTTTCGCCGCAATATGGCGGGGCGCCCTGGTCCTGGGCGAAATTCGTCGATCTCGTCCAGCATGTCTGGCCAGTCGTGGCGATCGCCACCTTCGGAGGGCTCGCCTACAATATGCGTGTGATGCGCGGCAATCTGCTCGACACGCTGAACGCCCAATATGTCGAGACGGCGAAGGCCAAAGGGCTTTCGGGCGGCGCCGTGGTGATGCGCCATGCCGTGCCGAACGCGCTGCATCCGCTCGTGATGTATCAGGGCGTCGTGCTGCCCTACATGCTGACCGGCGAGATCGAAACCGCGATCATCTTCGCACTGCCGACCGTCGGCCCGGCGATAGTCGGCTCGATGGCGATCGGCGACGTCTATGTCACCGCCACCTTCATGATGGTGCTGTCGGCAACGCTGATCGTCGGCAATATCATCGCCGACATGCTGCTCGCCTTGCTCGACCCGCGCGTCCGTCAATTCGGAGGAGCCTGAGATGCTTGCTTTCGACTCGTCCGCCACGCCCCCGACCACCGAACTTGCCGTGAAGAAGCCGTCGCACGGAAGCGAGAGCTATCTGGCGCTGGTCTGGCGCCGGCTCAGGCGCTCCTGGACCGGCATGGCCGGGCTCATCCTGGTCGGGCTCCTGATCCTGATGGCGGTCTTTGCCGATTTCTTCGCGCCGATGGACCCGAAGGCGACCGATGTCGGCTTTGCGCCGCCGCAGGTGATGAGCTTCCATGACAAGGACGGCAATTTCGTCTTCCAGCCGCGCGTCTATGCGCTGTCGGATTCCGAGGAGCTCGACCCGGTCACCTTCCAGCCGATCGTCGGCATGGATTACGACAATCCCAGGCTGCTCGGCTTCTTCGTCAAGGGCGCCGAATACAAGCTGTTCGGCCTGATCCCGGCCGACCGCCACTTCTTCGGCTCGACCGACGGCCAGCCGGTGCACTTCCTCGGCACCGACAAGTTCGGCCGTGACGTGCTGTCGCGCGCCATCATCGGTTCGCGGATCTCGCTGATGATTGCGCTGACAGTCGTCTTCATCGTGACCCTGATCGGCACGACGGTCGGCATGGTCTCCGGTTATTTCGGCGGCACCTTCGATGTCTGGCTGCAGCGCTTCGTCGAGCTGGTGCTCGCCTTCCCGCAATTGCCGCTCTATCTCGCCTTGACCTCGCTGATCCCGGTGACGGCGCCGACCAATGTCTTCCTCGCCTTCGTCATCTTCGTCATGTCGGCGCTCGGCTGGGCGCAGATGTCACGCGAGGTGCGCGGCAAGACCTTAGCGCTTGCCCGCATCGATTATGTCAGGGCGGCGATGGCCGTCGGCGCCACCGACAAGCGCATCATCATCCAGCATATCTTCCCGAATGTGATGAGCCACGTCATCGTTGCGGTGACGCTGCACATACCGAGCGTCGTGCTCCTGGAATCCTTCCTCGGTTTCTTGGGTTTTGCCGTCAAGCCGCCGCTGATCTCTTGGGGATTGATGCTGCAGGATACGGCGACCTATTCGGTCATCGGCTCCTATCCCTGGATTCTCGCTCCCGTCGGCTTCGTGCTCGTCACCGTCTTCGCCTTCAATGCCCTCGGCGACGGACTGCGCGACGCAGTCGACCCCTATTGAGGTGATTGATATGGCTCTTTCCCTGGTCAACTCCTTCGCCCCGCCCGTCCGCCACGATCATGATGGCCGTTCGGAGACGCCGATCATCGACGCCCGCAATGTCGCGGTGAATTTCAAGGTCGAGGACGGCATGGTCGAAGCCGTCAAGGACGTCTCCTTCCAGCTCTATCGTGGCGAGACCATCGCCATCGTCGGCGAATCCGGCTCCGGCAAATCGGTGACCGCGCGCACGGTGATGGGGCTGCTGTCGAAGCGCGCCGTCGTCTCCGGCAATTCGACCGTCTCCTATGACGGCAGCAACATCCTGAAATTCTCCGAGCGGGCGCGCCGCAAGCTGCGCGGCGACCGCATCTCGATGATCTTCCAGGAGCCGATGAGCTCGCTAAACCCGATCTATACGATCGGCAGCCAGATCGTCGAGGCGATCCGCGTGCATCGCCGGATGAGCCGCAGGGATGCGGAAAAGCGGGCGCTCGAACTGCTCGAACATGTGCAGATCCCCGATCCGGCGGCGCGGCTGAGGCAATATCCGCATCAGCTTTCCGGCGGCCAGCGCCAGCGTGTGATGATTGCCATGGCGCTCGCCAACGATCCCGACGTGCTGATCGCCGACGAACCGACGACGGCGCTCGACGTCACCGTGCAGGCGCAGATCCTCAATCTGATCCGCAACCTGCAGAAGGAACTGGGGATGGCCGTCATCCTCATCACCCACGACCTGACGGTCGTGCGCCAGTTCTCCGACTATGTCTATGTGATGCAGCATGGCGAGGTGCGCGAGCACAATGTCACCGAAGCGCTGTTTGCCAATCCGCAGCACGCCTATACCAAACACCTGCTCGCCTCCGAGCCGCGCGGCCAGGCCAATCCGCTGCCGGAAGGATCGGATATCATCCTCGACGCCAAGGGCGTGCGGGTCGGCTTCATGCTGCGCCACGGCACTTTCCTGAAGCCGGAGATGCGCGAGCTCGTTGCCGTCGACAGTCTGAGCCTGACGCTGCGCCGCCACGAGACGCTCGGCCTCGTCGGCGAATCCGGCTCCGGCAAGACCACCTTCGGCCAGGCGATCCTGCGGCTGAACACGCCACAGGCCGGCGAGATCCATTTCGACCGCCAGCCGATCCACGGGCTGTCGCGGGCCGAGATGCGGCCGCTGCGCGCCCGCATGCAGGTGGTGTTCCAGGACCCGTTCTCATCGCTCAACCCGCGCATGACGATCGGCCAGATCATCGACGAAGGCCTCGTCGTCAACCGACTTGGTGCGACCCGCGGCGAACGGCAGGACCGGGTGCGCGAGGCGCTTGTTGCCGCCGGCATGCCCGGCAATATTCTCTCACGTTTCCCGCATGAATTTTCCGGCGGCCAGCGCCAGCGCATCGCCATTGCACGCGCCATCGCGCTGGAGCCGGAATTCATCCTGCTCGACGAGCCGACATCGGCCCTCGACCTTTCCGTCCAGGCGCAGATCATCGAACTGTTGCGCAAGCTGCAGGACGAGCGGGGCCTGAGCTACCTCTTCATCTCCCACGATCTCAAGGTTGTGAGGGCGCTCTGCCACCGCGTCATCGTCATGCAGCATGGCAAGATCGTCGAGGAAGGCCCGGTCAACGAAGTTCTCACCCATCCCAAGACCGCCTACACCGAACGGCTCGTCAAAGCCGCTTTCGAGGTAGCATGATTGACCCGCATGCCGGAGGTTATAATGGCTGCAAATCCCAAAATCACGTTCATCGGAGCTGGCTCCACCGTCTTCATGAAGAACATCATCGGCGACGTGTTGCAGCGTCCGGCGCTTTCCGGCGCAACGATCGCCTTGATGGACCTCAATCCGCAGCGGCTTGAGGAAAGCGCCATCGTCGTCAACAAGCTGATCTCGACGCTCGGCGTTAAAGCGAAGGCCGAGACCTATTCCGACCAGCGCAACGCGCTATCAGGCGCCGATTTCGTCGTCGTCGCTTTCCAGATCGGCGGCTATGAGCCCTGCACGGTCACCGATTTCGAAGTGCCGAAGAAATACGGGCTGCGCCAGACGATCGCCGATACGCTCGGCGTCGGCGGCATCATGCGGGGCCTGCGCACCGTGCCGCATCTCTGGAAGGTCTGCGAGGACATGCTCGCCGTCTGCCCGGAGGCAATCATGCTGCAATATGTCAACCCGATGGCGATCAACACCTGGGCGATCGCGGAGAAATATCCGACCATTCGCCAGGTCGGCCTCTGCCACTCGGTGCAGGGCACGGCGATGGAGCTCGCCCACGATCTCGACATTCCCTACGAGGAAATCCGCTACCGCGCCGCCGGCATCAACCACATGGCCTTCTATCTCAAATTCGAGCATCGCCAGGCCGACGGCACCTACCGCAACCTCTATCCCGATCTGCTGCGCGCCTATCGCGAGGGCAGGGCGCCGAAGCCCGGCTGGAACCCGCGCTGCCCGAACAAGGTGCGCTACGAGATGCTGACGCGGCTCGGCTATTTCGTCACCGAAAGCTCGGAGCATTTCGCCGAATACACACCCTATTTCATCAAGGAGGGGCGCGAGGACCTGATCGAGAAATTCGGCATTCCGCTCGATGAATATCCGAAGCGCTGCATCGAGCAGATCGAGCGCTGGAAGGGTCAGGCGGAGGCCTACCGCAGCGCCGACAAGATCGAGGTGACGCCGTCGAAGGAATATGCCTCCTCGATCATCAACTCGGTCTGGACCGGCGAACCCTCCGTCATCTACGGCAATGTCCGCAACAATGGCTGCATCACCTCGCTGCCCGCCAATTGCGCCGCCGAAGTGCCCTGCCTGGTCGACGCCTCCGGCATCCAGCCGACCTTCATCGGCGACCTGCCGCCGCAGCTGACGGCGCTGATCCGCACCAATATCAACGTGCAGGAACTGACGGTGCAGGCGCTGATGACGGAAAATCGCGAGCACATTTACCACGCCGCGATGATGGACCCGCACACCGCCGCCGAACTCGATCTCGACCAGATCTGGTCGCTGGTCGACGACCTGCTCGCCACCCATGGCGACTGGCTGCCGGCATGGGCCCGTACATCGAAGAAAGTCCAGGCCGCCTGATCCCCTCTCCCGGGTGAGGCGTCGAGAAGCCCCGCGGCGGCAACGGCCGCGGGGCTTTTGCAATCTAGAAAGTGACGGCGAAACTCGGCTGGATTCCGGCTGACAGATCGAAAATCGGCTGCCTGGCGGGGATGAGCGATTGGCTAAGTTGTTCTCAACCGGTTTTTGCGCCATTCTTCGTACTCTCCGCGGGCATCGTCATGCAGCGGATAGTAGCGTTGCAACGACGCACCCCCCATAAGCTTCTCTCGCGAGAACTCCTCCCAATCGTGATGCTTTTGCGATTCTGCGATGACCTCAGAGGCCATTGCGACCGGAAGTACCACCACCCCGTCATCGTCGGCGATAATGATGTCTCCGGGGATTACTGTGACACCGCCGCAGGCAATCGGAACGTTAACGGCATTGGGGTAGATGCTAGTCTGCACATGATAATTAGGCGTCCAGCCGCGCAGCCATAGAGGGAGGTCCAGCTTCTCGACATTGGGCCGATCGCGCATGCACCCGTCGATTACGATGCCACCGCCGCCTCTGCCTTTGAAATAGGTTGACATCATATCGCCGAAGACGCCGGAGCTCATGTCGGCGCGCGCGTCGACCACGACCACATCGCCCTCCTGCACGTGATAGAGTACATGGCGGTGCAACTGCGTCTCCGGATCCGCATATTCTCCCTCGGTGAAGAGGTCCGGCCGCTGCGGCATGAATTGAAGCGTCAGGGCCGGCCCGACGATCGACTTCCCGCGGTTCTGCGACACGGGACCGAGCATGTGCGGATTGCGGAAGCCCATATGGCCAAGCGTGCCGGACACCGTCGCGGCGCCGATCTCCTTCAGTGCGTCGATCAGCTCTTTGGGCGGTCGCGTGATGTCGGACGTTTGGGTCATCTTAGGCTCCGGTGGATAAAAACTACCAGTTTGTGACAGAACCGTCGCGGCGCTTCAGGTGAGGCGCTTCCCAGAACCGAAAGCTCTCCGCCTTGATCGCCTCTTCGTTGACCTCAACGCCGAGCCCCGGCAGATCGCTGACCGGATAGTCGGGACCGTCGAGCCGTGGTTGCACGGGGAAGAAGTCGGAATTATCGAAGCCCAGCCTTGCTTCGGGCGCCCTGGTCTCGAGCCAGGCGAAATTCGGCACCGCGGCGGCGAGATGGATGGTCGCGGCCGTGCAGACTGGACCGAGTGGATTGTGCGGCATCAGGTCCACATAGTGCGCCTCGCTCCAGCCAGCGACCTTCATCGCTTCGGTGAGCCCGCCCACATTGCAGACATCGAGCCGGTTGAACTGATGGATGCCACGCTCGATGTAGGGCAGGAATTGCCACTTGCTGGCAAATTCCTCGCCGATGGCGAACGGGATGTCGGTCATCGTGCGCAGGGATTCGTAGGCCTCGGGGGTCTCGTCTCTTATCGGCTCCTCGAGAAAATCAAGCACGCCGCGGCCGAGCTTGTTGCAGAAGCTCGCCGCCTCTGCCACCGACAGTCGATGGTGATAGTCGATGCCGAGGACGACGTCGTCTCCCAGCGCATCGCGGGCCTTGTTCAGCATAGTTGCGGTAGCGCCGATCGACTCCCGCGGCTCGAAGATGCCCTTATTGTTTTGCCCGATGGGAAAGAAGCGGATCGCCTGCCATCCTTGTGCGCGCAGTTCCTGGGCTCGTTCGATAGCCACGTCGCCCTCGGCCTCGTCGCCGGTCGAGGCGAAGGTGGGAATGCGGTCGCGCTGCTTGCCGCCCAAGAGTTCGAAGGCTGGCACCCCCAACGCCTTGCCCTTGATGTCATGAAGGGCAATGTCGATGGCGGAGATTGCCGCCTGCAGAACGCGCCCGCCTTCGAAATATTGGCTGCGATAAACTTCTTGCCAGATCCGACCAATCTGCATCGGGTCGCGGCCGATGAGAAACTCGCGATAGTGCTCGATCGCGCCGGCCACCGCTTTCTCGCGGCCGCTCAAGCCGCTCTCGCCCCAGCCGAAGATGCCGCTGTCGGTCTCGATCTTGACCAGCATCTGGTTGCGCGTTCCGACCCATACTGGATAGGGCTTGATCGCCGTGATTTTAAGCTTCGTAGTCATTCATGCCTCGTTTTCGCATGCATCCCTCAGTTGGCCTTGAGAGCCATTTCTGTTTCGCCGTCGAACAGATGCATCCGCTCCTGATCGAACTCGAGCCAGATCTGTTCGTCAGGCTCGACGGCGATGGTCGGCCGCACGCTGACATTGACGATGGCGCCGGACAGGAACGCCTGCACGAAGGTGACGTCTCCGGTCGGCTCCACCGTATAGGCCTTGGCAGGGATGCTTCCAGGCATCGCGCTCTTGTGCAGCTTGATCGTCGAGTGACGTGCGCCGAGCACGACTTTCCTGGTTGTGGCCCTCTCTACCTTCCGGGCGTTGGGTGGCGAAAGCTCGAGGCGCCAGCCCTCCGCGCTGGTCAAGACGGTGTTGCCGCCTGCCGTTGATGCCTCCAGCGGAACAAGGCTCATCGCCGGGCTGCCGACGAAGCTGGCGACGAACATGTTCACCGGGTGGGCAAAGACCTGCGCCGGTGAATCATATTGCTGCAGGTAGCCGCCGTTCATCACGGCCATCCTGTCGGCCATGGTGACCGCTTCGAGCTGGTCGTGCGTCACATAGATGATCGTCGCCTGGAGGTCCTGATGGAAACGCTTGATCTCCGACCGCATTTGGACGCGCAGCTTTGCGTCGAGGTTGGAGAGGGGTTCATCCATCAGGAATACCGCCGGATCGCGAACGAGCGCACGGCCCAGCGCCACGCGCTGTTGTTGCCCGCCCGACAGCTCGCGTGGCTTGCGCTCGAGCAGCTGCGTCATGTCGAGCACGCGCGCTGCTTCCCTGACCTTCTTGTCGATCTCGTCCCTTGGCAGTTTGCGCATCTGAAGCGGGAACGCCAGGTTTTTGTAGACCGATTTCTGCGGATAGAGCGCGTAGTTCTGGAACACCATCGCGATGTCCCGGTCCTTGGGGTCGAGGTCGTTGACCACCCGGTCGCCGATGACGATGTCGCCAGATGTGATGGGGATGAGCCCCGCCACAAGGTTGAGCGTGGTTGTCTTGCCGCAGCCCGAAGGGCCGACGAGCGCAACGAATTCGCCGTCGTTGACCGTCAGCGAAACATTGTTGACAGCTTTGAAGCCGCCATAGGTCTTGACCAGATCTTTAAGGACCACATGGGCCACCGGCAACTCCCCTAGTGCTTGACTGCGCCTTCCGTAAGCGCCCGTACGAAGTATCTCTGCAGGACGAGGAACAGGACCACGACGGGCACGCTCATCATGAAGCTGGCCGCCATCAGGCCCGGAAAGTCCGTGGTATTTTCGGAGAAGAAGCGCTGGATGCCGACCGGGAGTGTCAACTGCTCGTTCTTGGAGAGAAAGGTGTAGGCGTAGATGTACTCGTTCCACGCGCCGATGAAGGAGTAGATCGCGGTGGCGATGATTCCGGGCGCCGAGAGCGGCATCACGATCAGGAAAAAGGCCTGGAATCGCGTTGCCCCATCGATGCGCGCCGCCTGCTCGAGCTGCACCGGGATGTTGTCGTAGAAGCCCTTGAGGAGCCAGATTGCCAGCGGCAGGCCGAATGTGAGGTAGGTGAGGACGAGCGACCCATGCGTATTCACTAGTCCGATCGCGCGCATCAGAATGAAGAGCGGCACGAGAAAGATCACCGCTGGGAACATGTTGCGAAGCAAGACGGCGAAGAACAGAAAGTTCCGGCCCGGGAAGGTGAAGCGTGAAAACGCATAGGCCGCAGGAACTGCCACGATCACCGAAAGGATGGTCGTGGTGGTGGAGACGAAGAGGCTGTTCCAGAAGAAGCGCAGGAAGTCCTGGCCGACGCTGTTTTGCGGATCGAGCAATTTTTGGTAGCTGGCGAGGGTGGGTTGGTCCGGCCACCATTGCGGCGGGAATTGCATGGCGGCGAAGCCGGACTTGATCGAGGTGATCAGCATCCAGACCATCGGCAATGCGGTGTAAAGCAGCATGAACACAAGGAAGATGCGTCCGCCCCACCGCCAGCCGTCAATGCGCAAGCGCCGACGCGCGTGGCCCCGATGAGCAATTTCTGCAATTGCGCTCATTGGCTCCCATCCTTCTGCTCGTTGCCGCTCAGCGCCCGGACGTAAAAATATCCGAGCGACATCAGGATGAGGAACAGCAGCACCGAATAGGCCGATGCCACCCCCCAGCGCTGGCGGCCGAAGGCGAGTTCGTAAATGTGGGTGATCCAGATATGCGATGCGTTCGACGGCCCGCCGCCGGTCATGATCCAGGGAATGATGAAAGAATTGAAGTTGGCCACTGCCAGCAGAAGGATCGTGACCGTCGAGACGTTTCTCAAATGCGGAAAGGTGACGTGCCAGAACCGCTGCCATGCATTGGCGCCGTCGACCTTTGCGGCGCGCAGCAACTGGTCGGGAACCGTCTGGAGGCCAGCCATCATCATGATCATTGCAAACGGAAACTCGCGCCAGATATTGACGACGATCAGGGAGGGCAGCACTGTGCTGACGCTGTCGATGAAATTCGGCGGCCGATCGGCCCATCCCAGGCCGACCAGCACGGCGCCGATTATCCCAAAGTCCGAGTGGTAGATCCACTTCCAGATATAGGACCCGGCGACCGCGCTGATGACCCAGGGAATGATCAGGATGGCCCGCAGAATGCCGCGGCCGACAAAGTCACGATGGAGCGCCAGGGCGCAGGCAAACCCCAGCACAAATGAGATAAAAGTGGACCCCACTGTCCAGATGAGAGTGTTCGAGGTGACCGTCCAGAACACCGGACTTGTGAGGATGGCGACGTAGTTGTCGAGGCCGACGAAGATCTTGTCGCGGATCTGCAGCCCAGGTGGTGTATTAAAGAACGACAGCTCGATCGTGTAGTAGATCGGGTAGGCAATGACGATGAGCATTACGGCGATCGCGGGAAGCACATACGCGTAGTCAGCGCGATGCTCCCAAATCTTTCGCAGCACGCCGGATCGATAGGGTTGCAGTCTTCGGCGAGTCTCGGCCTTGCCAGTCAAGATCGTCACTGTGCCGTGCCCTTATTTTTCGGAACAAACCGGCTGCGCTCGGGGCACAGCCGGCTAGATCGTCAGGCTTGACTAGAGTCCGCCGTCCATCAGGTCTTTTACCTTCTTGGCTGCGTCGTCCGCTGCTTGGTCTACTGTCATGGCCCCGGTCAGAGCATTCTGCAGCATGTCGGGGACGATGATGTTCATGATCTCAGGCGACTGTGGCAGCGCCGGGAACGGGATGCCGTAGGGCAGCATCGAAGTCGTGACATCAAGAAACTTGATGTTATCAAGACGTTCCTTCATCCATTTGGTCTTGAAACCGTTCAGGTTTCCCGGATTCGAGCCGGCATAGGCCATCTTCAGCGACCATTCGGGGCTCGTCCACATGCAGATGATGGCCTTTGCAGCCGGCTCGTCTACCTTGCCGCCCTCGACATATTCGGGCTTCAGGATGTGAATGTTGGAGCCACCAAACACAACAGCACGCTTGCCGTCGGGGCCAGTCGGAATGAGGCCGTAGCGCATATTGTCGATCACGGTCTGCGCTTTTTCCTTGTCGCTGCCTGTCGTCTTCTTCTGCAGGTCGAGCATGACATTGTAGTCGGACGGGTGCGAGATCATCATGCCGAGCTGGCCAGCGAGGAAGAGGGGCTGGTTGTCGGCCTGCTGGTTGGTGAGCGCCGAGACCGGAACAGACTTGTCGCGAACATACATATCGTAGGAGGCTTGCAATGCCGCCTTGCTCTGCGGGCTATTGAGCCGGACCTCCTTATAGGTCGGGTTCGCGGTCGCTTCGTCGAAGACGCCGCCGCCATAGGCCCACAATTGCGGCATGAAGCGGTAGGGCGTGTTGCCGGCATTCTTGCGAGCCACCAGGCCGTAACCGGCAATGCCGAGTTTGTCGTGGATCTGCTTGGAATACTTGACGACGTCATCCCATGTTGCCGGAGCCTTGTCCGGATCGAGGCCTGCACGCTTGAAGATGTCGGCGTTCCAGATGAACGCCATCGTCTCGTTGTTGGTTGGGATGCCGTAGGTCACCCCCTCCCAAGTAACAGCCTTCATTGCGCCGGGCCAGAAATCCTCGGTCGAATACCCTACATCCTCGGGCTTGAGCGGCTGCAAATAGCCTTTGGCGGCGAACTCGGTGCCGCCCAGGATCTGCAGGCGGACCGCCATCGGCGCTGCGTTGCCAAGAAGCGCGGTCCGGAACTTGTCCAGCAGGTCGTTATAGGTGAGGGCCTGTTCCTCAAGCTGGATGTTTGGGTAGGTTTTGCGGAAGCTCGCGAAGAAGTCCTTGTAATACTGGCGCAGCAGGTCGGGGTCGCCCTCGAACACGCCCTGATACCAGAATGTCAGGCGCCCCTTGTAGTCGAGGGGGGTGACCTTACCGCAATCGGCCGCCGTGTCGAACTCCTGCGTGCCGGCGATGGAGCGCACATATTGCGGCGACCACTGGCTCAAGTCGACCGGCGCACTGAGCGCAGGTACGGACATCAACGAAACCATCAAAGCAGTGGATACAGTGCCGCGTACAACGACACCGCCGAGCGAAAGACTCGTCATAGGCATTCTCCCAGGTATCTCCCAAGCCGCTCTCAATCAAGGCGGTCTTGCTCCCAGGTCGTGGGATTCTCCCACTTAATGTATCCCTTCGACCTTATCACACGTTTTCACGTCAAAGATTGTCTGTCAACTGACCAAATCGTACATTGTTTTGGCAGGATTTGCATGATATCTCCAGAATATGTGTATGGATTGGGAACAGTCTTGGCTGAAACGAGCGAATTTAAAGCACAGCCCCCCGAGGGGATCGACGCTACCGGGGCCTCGAGCGAGGGCGCGTCTGTTTACCAACTGATCAGGGACGACATCATCGAAGGGCGGCTCGCGGCCAACGAGCGGCTCGTCATCACCGATCTCGCCCGGCGCCACGGTACTTCAACCAACCCCGTGCGGGAGGCTTTGCAACTGTTGCGCGGCGAGGGCTTTGTCACCTTCGTTCCCAACCGCGGAGCGCGCGTCCGGCCGATCGATCAGGACTTTGTTCGGGATATCTACGAGATCGGCGTTTTGATCGAGCCCTCACTGACGCGCTGGTTCGTGAATATGGCCACCGTCGAGGACATTGCTGAACTCGAACGCATCCAGGGGCTGATTGAAGAGAACGACTTCGCCGACACGTTCAGGCACAGTGAACTGGACACGGCCTTCCACACCGTAATGTACCAAAGGCACTACAACCGCCATGCCGCCGAGCTTTGGTGGAAACATCGCGAAGTGCTTCGAGCCGTGAGCCGGCGTTTCAACTTCACGCTCGCCCGGCGTGCCGCGATCCTTAGCGAGCATCGCGAGCTCATCGCGCATGTCAAAGCCGGAAATGCTGACGAAGCTGGC
The DNA here is from genome assembly GCF_000092045.1 of Rhizobium etli CFN 42. Lineage (NCBI taxonomy): Bacteria > Pseudomonadati > Pseudomonadota > Alphaproteobacteria > Hyphomicrobiales > Rhizobiaceae > Rhizobium > Rhizobium etli. The sequence continues at coordinate 117,994 of NC_007765.1, forward strand.
GACCTCATCGCGCGCCATGTCGAGGGTTCCGGCCGGCACATCCTAGAACACATGCGCGCGCGTAATGCCGCCCGCGCAGGGTAGAACACCGGCCCTGAAATATCGTTTATCCGACACTTCAGATAAGGGCAGTTGAGATGAAAATCACAAGCGTTCGGCCGTGGCTAATCAAGTCCGATGCTTCTTATTGGGGAGAGTTCCTGTTCGTCGAGGTGACGACCGACGAAGGGCTGAGTGGCTGGGGTGAGATCACCACCACGACAAGGCTTGCCAATCGCGCTCTCTGCACGATCCTGCGCCAGATCGGTGCCGCTTTGACAGGCGAGGACCCGGCTCGTATCGAGTATCTGTGGCACAAGATATTCCGCAGCTTCACCTACATGGGCAGTCGCGGCGCCGCAGTCGAATGTGTGAGCGCCATCGACATAGCCCTCTGGGACATCCGAGGCAAAGTCCTGGCTAAGCCGATTTACGAGCTGTTGGGTGGACCGGTACGCGATGAAATCGGGCTCTACACCCATCCCAACCAGGCCAAGTTTATCAGCAAGGAGGCTGTGGTCCGCGAAATTCGAGACATCGTCGAGTCCGGCCACACGGCGCTCAAGTTCGATCCTTTCCCCTACCAGGGTAGCACCGCCGATGGACAGCCTCGCGAACAGCGGGACGGCTACCTCGATGGCAGCATGACCCGCAAGGATGAACGCGAAGCCGCAGAACTCACGGCTCTGATCCGCGAAACGGCCGGCTCAGATGTCGATATCCTCATCGATGCGCATGGCCGCTTCGACGTTCCGACCGCCATTCGCCTTTGTCGAAGCCTCGAGGAGGCTGGCCAGATCGATTGGTTCGAGGAGCCCTGTCCACCGGAGAGCCTCAATGCGCTCAGACAGGTCCGCGAGAAGGTCAATGCTCCCATCTCGTGGGGCGAGCGCGGCCATACGAAGTGGGATTTCGTGCCGGTGCTGGAAAACAAGCTCGCCGACTACATCATGCCGGATGTCACCTGGACCGGCGGCATAACCGAACTCAAGAAGATTTCTGCCCTCTGTGAAGCCTACTATATCCCGGTCTCTCCGCATGACGCCGCAGGGCCGATCAACGTGGTTGCGGGTGCGCAGGTGATGATGACCGTTCCTAATTTCTACAAACTCGAAACGTCGGAGTGGAACCTCGGCAAATACGATCACCTCATCGACAGACCACTCGATGTTTCGAACGGCAGCCTAAAGCTAAGAGCAAAGCCTGGTCTCGGGGTTGAGATGAACCGCGACTATCTTGAAAGCCACGAGATAGAGCTGGACTAGCAACACTCCATGTCGCCCAGCGCGGGCGGCGACGAGCCCGCCTACCGAAACGAGGTAAATCATGCCAGAGGCATATGGAGCCGACCAGGCGCTCAATCGGGTGAACACGCATTCCAAACCGTCCGACCTTCGCATAACCGACATGCGGGTAGCCGAAATCGTCGGTGCGCCGTTCACCTCAGTGCTGCTTAAGATTTACACGAACCAGGGCATCGTCGGGCTCGGCGAGGTGCGCGACGGTGCCAGCGCCACCTACGCGCTGATGCTGAAGAGCCGGTTGCTTGGTGAGAACCCCTGCAACATCGATCGACTGTTTCGACGGATCAAGCAGTTCGGCGGGCACGGTCGGCAAGGCGGAGGCGTATCTGCGATTGAGATCGCGTTGTGGGATCTTGCCGGCAAGGCCTATGGCGTTCCCATCTATCAGATGCTCGGCGGCCGGTTCCGGGAGAAAGTCCGCCTCTACTGCGATACTGACGCCACGGTGCCGAGCGGCACCGAGACCGGCAGACGCCTCAAACAGCGCATGGAGCTCGGCTTCACCTTCCTAAAGATGGATCTGGGCCTGATGCAGATCGCGGATGTGCCGGGTGCTGTCGTTTTTCCTGCCGGCTCACTTGAAGGGTACCGCGACCGCCCCGGCCGCGGACCGCTGAAGACCATTGAAGAGCGGCGCGTTCGCAATGCTACCTACGATCTGCATAACGTCGCGCACCCGTTTACCGGGCTCCACTTTTCCGACAAGGGCCTCGACCTGCTTGAGCAATACATTGCCGAGGTTCGCGAGGTCATCGGTATGCAGGTCCCGCTCGCGATCGACCATATTGGCCATATCTCCATGCAGAACGGAATTCGCCTCGCCAGGCGAATTGAAAAATACGTGCCGGCCTGGCTCGAGGATGTGATTCCATGGCAATACACCGAGCAGTACCGACAACTGCAGGACTCCACCACGGTGCCGATCTGCACCGGCGAGGACATATATCTCAAGGAGGGGTTCGAGCCTCTGCTCAAGAGCGGCGGCGTCTCCGTCATCCATCCGGACCTGCTCACCAGTGGCGGCATTCTTGAGACCAAGAAGATCGGTGATATGGCACAGGACCATGGTGTGGCCATGGCGATCCACATGGCGGAAACTCCAATCGCCGCAATGGCCGCCGCACACGTCGCGACGGCGACCGAAAACTTCATGGCGCTCGAATACCACTCCGTCGATGTCGACTGGTGGGACGATATCGTCACCGGCCTTCCCAAGCCGTTGGTGAAGGACGGCTTCATCACTGTTTCGGACAAGCCGGGGTTGGGGATTGACGATATCGACGACGAGGTGATCTCGCAGCATCTGCAGCCGGGTGTCACCGGCATCTGGCAGCCTACCGATCATTGGGATGATGAGTATCCCTGGGATCGCACCTGGAGTTGAGGCGAAAAGGGCCGAAGATGAAGATTACCGACCTGCGCTGCGCCGTCATCGGCAAACACCCGATCGTCCGCATTGTCACGGACGAGGGCCTCTATGGCTTGGGCGAAGTCGAATTTACCAAGGCCTATCTCAAGCCTTGGGTGCTGCATTTCCGCGAGGCGCTGGTCGGCGAGGATCCGACCGACGTTGAGAGAGTGATGCTGAAGATCCGCCAACGCGGCTCTTTCAAGCCGTACGGCGCGGCGGTTAGCGCGATCGAGCATGCGCTGTGGGATATCGCCGGCAAGGCCGCGGGCGTGCCGGCCTATAAGCTGCTCGGCGGCAAGGTACGGGACAAGGTGCGCGTCTATAACGGCTCGGTCCGTCAGATACGCACGGGCGACCGGCCGGAGGATTACGCCGCCGACGTCAAATGGATGATGGAGCAGCCGCAGAACTTCTTCATGATCAAGCAAGGGATCTCGTTCCACTCCAATATGAAGGACACCATCGAGGGTTTCCATTACGGCGTGATGCAGAAGAAGGCCGGCTATCACGGTGCCATGGATCAGGGCGTGATCAGCGAGCGCGGTTTCAATCACATGCTCGACTGCGTGGCCGCGATGAAGGAGGTGCTGGGCGACAAAGTCAGCCTGGCGCTCGACTGCGGCCCGGGCTGGATGCTGCCGGATGCGATCAGATTCGCCCGGGCGGTGGAAAAGTACAATCTGATGTGGCTCGAGGACATGCTGACTGGCGACTACGTGCCGTGGGTCAATCCGCAGGCCTACCGGGAACTGACGACCTCCACCTCAACGCCAATCCACACTGGTGAGCAGCTTTACTTGCGGCACAATTTCAAGGAACTGATCGAGACGCAGGCGGTCCGCGTCATCGGGCCCGATCCGGCCGATGTTGGCGGCATCGCGGAGCTCAAATGGATCGCCGAGCACGCCTACATGCACTCGATCCTGATGGCGCCGCACGGCGTCGCTAACGGCGTGCTGGGACTCGGCGCATTGATCAATGTCTGCGCCACGTTGCCGGCAAATTATATCGCCTTCGAATACCCGACCGCCTCCGACCCTTGGTGGGAGGATCTGATCATCGGCTTGCCGGCGCAGATCGTGAAGGACAGCATGGTGGACCTACTGGAAGCGCCGGGGCTGGGCCTCGACATCGACGCCGAAGGGGCAAGGAAGTATCTCAGGGAAGAGGACGCGGGCTTTTTCGACTGACCTCTTTCCATCCACCGTGCCTATGTTGTCGGGCGCCAGGAAACGGGTGCTTGTTGAAGTGGGTGGAGAGTGCGACCCAAATGTCGCCCATTGTAACGTCACGTTGATGCGGGCGTGGGCACAACCTCTGTCAAGGATTTCGACCGCATGTTGCGACAACGTTCGAGTAGGCCGCGTCGGCGCCAGGCAGCAACGATTGGGCGCGAGTCTTCAGATTCCCGACCCATCGAGCTGCTCGTCGTCATCGCCTTCCCAGGGCGAAGGCATCGAGGCGCGATTGGCCGAGGGCATCGGCATCCAACACTTCAATTCCGGCTCGGCATATTCGATGATGTGCCCGGGCGAGGAATCAGAGGCGCGCCAGCCTTCGCCACCGAACTGATCGCCATGCGACCAATAGGCGAGATCAACTTCCGCCGGCCCCTGCTCGGACGCGCGGATCGTCACCAGGATCCGGCTGCCGTCTCTCGGTGCGCTTGCCATCTGGCGCCAGCGGTCTGGGTCGTCCATCGTGTTTCCTCCTGCCTTGCTGCAGGTCGAGTGTCGCTTCGCCATCGAAAGCGGTCAACTCAAACTTTGCGGGATCCGTTGCTTGACGACCGAGGTAATAGCGAGAGGTTAAAGTCCGGCGCAAGCGGCGACAGCGCCGGACTGGGCGCATCGATTTTGTGAACCGCCGCCAGCCCATCGAGGCTTACGACCGCTTTCTGATAGTGCTGTAAATGATGTTGCGGTTGGCGCCGAACCAGACCGTCTTATCAACCGCGTTTTGCGTCGCACCAGCATTGGTAATTCGCCACATATCGGCCTCGGAACGCTGGAGTAGTTCCCAGTTCATGTAGGATTCCATGTATCCGTCATCGGCCATCTCGTCTGAAAAGTTGGCAAATAGAAAGACGCCGCCCGGTTTCAGCATTTCCATGCAAATCTGCGTGAGTCGGATTGCTACCTTGTCGGTGAGGTAATCGTACAAACCTGCTGCGTAGATTAGATCGAATGTGCCAATCTGATGCTTTCGCGCCAGCAAGCCGCGCACGGATCCATTGATAGGCTGGACAGAAGTTCCATGGAACTGGCTCGAGATCGAGCCGATGCTTTCGGGATCCTGATCAAGAGCAACCCAGCGTTTAAGGCGGCCTTCCGCAAGTGCTTTTGACGCCTCCGCTTCGCGAAGGTGACCGGCGGCTATGGCCAGGATCTCGGTATCCGAACCCGTTCGCACAGCCGTCTCGTCGACGTAGCGGGTCAGGGTGTCGCGACGTTCCCTTACGGCTACCGGGCCCGGAGCATTTATCGTGTATTCGAAGATATTCAGACCGAGAGGGGTAGATCTGGCCACTTCTTCGGCCACTGCCGGATGCCCATAAATAAAGTCTATAAGACCAGCATCACCGGAGTAGCCGCGGGGTTTTTCAAAAGACCAGCGAGTGAACGGGCACTGCTGCAGAATCGTGGCCGAGGGATGGGCCTGAATAATCGGGATGATCTTCTGCCACACAGCAGCGCCAAATTTTTGCCGGATGTCATGGAGCTGACCAATCAACCATCTGACTGCATCAGGCAGGTTTTTGCCCGCGGCGAACCGCTGCACTGCAATGTTGATGACAACTGCAAACTCAGCCTCCGCGATTCGCAGGCGGTCTGTTTCATTATGGTTGTGAGGTGAGGGGAACTTATTGCTGACGGACTGCGGTGTAATCAAGCTTTGGCCATCAAGGGAAAAGAGGGGTTGAGCCACGGAAACCTCATCGGTGAATAGATATTTAAAAGTTTGCCTAAAATCTTCAGCATTCTCAAGCGTCAAGGTTGGTGGCAGTGTCCCCGTGCACGTCTTAGCTTTAGAAAATATTAGTGAACCCAAGAGATACTCGGCCCGCTTGGGGATCCTTCGAGCGTTATTGGTTGATGTGGGGTCGGCGCAGGGCTATCCAGCTTCAGCGAGCGGTCTGTGTAGGGCAACTGCTGCAAGATGTTGGGTGGCAGGGGCATGATGCACGTGTTAGCCGAGACCGCAGTCGCCGCCACGCGGCCGACACTGTCGCCAGAACAGTTGCGTCGTCTTTATAAGCAGGAGAGCGAAAGCGGTCGAAAGAGCGTTACGCGCAAGGGCCTCTGGACAGCGGTAGCAGCTTACCTTGCATACTCTTTCACGGACTATCTTTTTATCGGTGATGTAGTCCAGTACACAATCGCCGGCCGCTTGGCGGTGGGCCTCAGTGCGCTCTGCGTGCTCGAACTGTTGCTCTGTCGTAAAGCAAAGGCCGATACGGTCGATATGGCCGCGGCGGTGGCCGTGTTAGCAGCTTATCTTGTCTGGCTTCTGACCGGGCAGATGACCACGGTCAGGGACGCGTTCTCATATTATATGGTTTTTGGCGCGATCTTTATGATGAGCGTCAACTTGTTCTTCAGTTTCCGTTTTCCGGTTGCTCTTGTCGCCTCCGCCACGAACGTGCTCATCTTCATCGGCGCCCTCTGTCTGTTCGCGCCCATGTTGCTACTGCACAAGCTGATCCTCGGCGCGTTCTGCATTTCCTGCTTTATTTTTACTTCTTACGTGAACCTTCAGCTCAATAGAGAGCGCTACAAAGTGTTCCTAAATGCTCTTGAAGCTCGTTTGCAGCAAGCTGCTGCCGACGAGAGGGGCAAGGCTCTTTTGCACCTGTCAAACACGGACGCGTTGACTGGCCTGGAAAATCGCCGGGCAATCGATCAACATCTGCGTGAGCATTGGCAACTCTGGCAGGACCATAGGGCGCCCTTTGCCGTCCTGCTTATCGATGTCGATTATTTCAAACGCTATAACGACTGTTACGGCCATCAAGAAGGTGACCGGTGCCTTGTCGCTGTCTCCCAGATTCTCCAAAGCGTGGCCTCGTCCTGGGGCTCGATCATCGGGCGATACGGGGGTGAGGAATTCCTTGTAGTCACACCAATGCCAGATTTGGAAAGAGCGACCGACCTCGCAGAAGCAATGTGTGCTGCGGTACGGGCATTGGCCTGGCCACACGAGCACCGGCGAGACGGGACCACTGTCATCACCGTCAGTGTCGGCTTATCTTATACGCGGGACGAGACCAAGCAGGTCGATAAGGTCATCTATGAAGCTGATCGCGCACTTTACGCCGCCAAGGCGACGGGTCGCGACAACCTTGTGGTCTTCGATCCTGAAGACCCGCAGAGTAGTGATGACAGCGAGGATATAGCTGCGATCCTGAAGATCGCACTCGAACACGGCCTTGTCTCCCTCGTCTATCAGCCGATCCGCAACGTCCAGACGGGCGAGACCGACGCTGTTGAAGCTTTGATGCGCTTGAGGATGTTGGACGGAACGCCGGTATCGCCTGCCATATTCATACCAATTGCGGAAAGGACAGGGTCGATCATTGAACTAGGCCGATGGGCAATTCGCACGGTATGCCGAGACCTCTTGGCAACCAACCTGGTGCAAGTTGCCAGCGTCAATGTTTCGCCGATTGAACTTCAGATGCCAGGTTTCGCCAAGTATGTCGCAGCAACACTAGCGGAATTCAATGTGACGGGCGCTCGGCTTGCTTTCGAAATTACCGAAGGAATGGAGCTGGAAATCGACCAGGATGTGGTTCGTTGCATTAGCGACCTGAGAAAGCTTGGCGCTCAAGTCTGGCTTGACGACTTTGGTACGGGGTTCGCCGGGCTCTCCTGGCTTCGCCTCATAGAATTCGACACCATCAAGATCGACCGATCCTTCCTCCATGACTGCAGCACGGAAAGAGGCAAAAGGATGTTGCTTGACATCATCAGCCTGCTACGCAACCGCGGTGTGAGAATTCTCATTGAAGGCGTCGAGACCATCGAACATCAGCGGCTGATGCAGCAGTACGGAATCAACCAGATCCAGGGCTATTACATTGGACGGCCCGCGCCGGCAGCGCAGCTTGAAGCTGATAACGTGCTGCCGTTCAGCATAGCCAGAAACCTTGATTCCAAACGTCAGTTTCGGAATGGCCTATAGGGTCCTCCGGCGTGCACCAGCTGCAGCTGTGCTTTGTGCTTCCGGGTCCGGCGGTAGCGGATCTGAAGCTCGCCGCCTTCGTCACGCTCGATTTCAGCTGAGACGCCGAACACATCGGCGATGAGACTTGCAGTCAGCACCTCCGCCGGGGAGGCCGGTCGCCACGATCCGACCGGCATACATGATTTTGCCCCCTGCTTGCCAAAAAACCACAATTGCCCCACTTAGTTCACACATCCGCCCTCGGCATTAAGAATTGGATCAAGACTGAATGCGCATTGCCTACGTTTTTCTCGCTGCGTTTCTTGCACTCGCACAATCCGCATATGCTGAGGTCGCAGCGCCGCCTGTTTTGAAGCCGTTGACGCGGCAGGCGCAGGCGGCGGAGCTGAGCGCGCAGTTTCTGTCGCGCTATAGCTACAAGCCGGTTCCGCTCGATGATGCCTTGTCCGGCAGGGTCATGGATCAGTTCATCAAGTCGCTGGATCCCGACCGCATGCTCTTCCTGCAGGCCGATATCGACAAGTTCATGGCTGATCGCAGCGAGATCGACGATGCCATCGAGCGGCAGGACTTGAAGATTCCATTTGCGATCTTCAACGCCTATCAGCAGCGCGTCGTCGACCGGATGACCTATGCCCGCAGTCTGCTGAAGCAGGGCTTCGATTTCACCGGGCGGGAAGATTATGCGGTGCTGCGCGAGAAAGCGCCTGGCCGCAATCGGAAGCCGAGAGCAATGATCTTTGGCGCAAGCGCGTCAAAAACGACTGGCTGCGGCTGAAGCTCGGCGGCAAGAACGATGCGGCCATTCGCGAAACGCTCGACAAACGCTATGAAAACACGCTTGAGCGCGTTTACAAGTTCAAGAGCGACGATGTTTTCCAGTCGTTCATGGATGCCTATTCAAACTCGATTGACCCGCATACCGATTATTTCGGGGCGGCCGCTTCGGCCGATTTCAATGTCTCTATGAAGCTTTCGCTGTTCGGCATCGGTGCGGTGCTGCAGGAGCGCGACGACTATACGACGATCCGCGAGCTCGTGCCCGGCGGGCCGGCGCAACTTTCCGGCAAGCTTGCGGTCGGAGACCGCATCACCGGCGTCGGCCAGGGCAAGGACGGGCCGATCAAGGAAGTGGTGGGCACGCGCCTCGATGAAGTCGTGCAGATGATCCGCGGCAAGAAGGGCACCGTCGTGCGCCTGGATATTCTGCCCGCGGATGCCGGCGCCGATGCCACCCATCGCGTCGTCAGCCTGGTGCGCGATAAGATCAGCCTCGACAAGCAGGCCGCCAAGAAGAGCGTGCTGTCGGTGAAGGCGGGCGATGCCACGCGCAAGATCGGCATCATCACGCTGCCGGTCTTCTATGAGGATTTCGAAGCCAAGAACAAGGGCGACAAGGACTACAAGAGCGCCAGCCGCGATGTCGCCAAGCTGCTCGATGAGCTCAGCCAGGAAAAGGTCGACGGCGTTCTCATCGATCTGCGCAACAATGGCGGCGGTTCGCTTGATGAGGCGATCGATCTCACCGGCCTCTTCATCGGCAAGGGCCCGGTCGTTCAGCAGCGCGCCGGCAACGGCAAGATCGAGGTCAAGAGCGCCGACCGGACAACGCCTGCATGGACAGGTCCCTTGGGGGTTCTGATCAACCGCGGCTCGGCCTCGGCTTCGGAGATCTTTGCCGCGGCGATCCAGGATTACGGCCGCGGCGTGATCATCGGCGAACCCAGTTTCGGCAAGGGCACGGTTCAGACGGTCGTCGATCTCGACCAGGTGGTTCACAACAGCAAACCCGAATTCGGGGAGCTGAAGGTGACGATCGCTCAGTTCTTCCGGATCAACGGCGGCACGACGCAGCTGCGCGGTGTTACCCCCGATATCAGCCTGCCGGGATTGTCGGATCTGGCGAACTTCGGCGAGACCAGCTATGACAATGCCCTGCCGTGGGCGGAGATCAAGCCGGCGAAATATGCGCCGGAAGGCGATATTACGGCCTTGCTGCCGGCCCTTCAGAGCCGCCACGATGCGCGGGTCAAGGGCGATCAGGACTTCCAGCGTCTGCTGCAGGACATCGCCGATCTGAAGGCGCAGCGCGAGAAGGGCGTCGTTTCCCTGAACGAAGCCGAACGCCGCAAGGAAGCGGCCGCCCGCGAGGCGCGGTTCAAGGCGCGGGCCGAAGCCGGCGATGGCGAAGATCTTGCAGGCGACGATGGCCTGCAGGCGGACGAGCGCAGCCTGAGCGCCGATATCGCCATGGAAAATGCCCGCAAAAAGGCCAAGGACGTCCTGCTCGACGAGGCCGCCGCCATTGTCGGGGACGAAGCGGATTTGCAGCGCGGCGCTGTAGAGGCAGCCACGAAGCAGCCGGGAAAGACGGAGCAGAAATAGGCGTAACCCGGCGCCGATAAACCTTACTGTCTCGCTTGGAACGCTTTACCCCGTTGATAATGCGAGATGTCCGTGAGGACAGTTCGAATCTGCTCAACTGCAATCCAGTCTTGGGGGTGAATTGGAGCGGAAGCTTTATTACCCCATCGATCTGCTCATCCCAGCCGCCTGCATCGCGGTGGTATCGTTTGCTTCATGCTGTTTTCTCTTCCAGTATGCTGACGGGTCGATCCCACTGGATGAGCACGACACAGCCGGTGTCGCTCCAGACCGAGTGCTCGGTACCGGCTGCGTTGACGATGTAGCTGCCGCGGCCGTAATTGCCGGCTTCATCCGATTGCACTCCGTCGAGCACGAGGATGGTTTCCAGCCCCTCATGCCGATGGCGGGGAACGCCAGCCCCGGCCTCGTATTTCAGGAGCGCCACGCCGGGCTGGTCGCCCTCGAAGGGCCGGATCCAGTGGATCGTCACCTGATCGCGGAAGGGGGCGAAGTGCAGATCCCTCCAGCCGCCTGATGTGAGCAATTCGCGGGTGGTTTCAGGCATGGGCGATGCTTTCCAATATGTCGTTGACATGAGCCGTCCAGCCGACGATTGCGCCCTGGGCGCGGATCATGGCGATGGCTGCGGCCTTGAACTCCGGAAAATAGCTTTCCGTGGCCTCCTCGGCGAGGAGGCATTCATAGCCGCGGTCGTTGGCCTCACGCATGGTGGTCTGCACGCAGACTTCGGTCGTCACGCCTGCGAAAACCAGCTGTTTGATACCCTTCTGCTGCAGCACTTCGTCGAGCTCGGTCGCAAAAAAGGCGCCCTTGCCCGGTTTTTCGATGACGACCTCGCCTTTGACCGGAGCAAGCTCCGGCAGAATTGCGGTGCCGGGCTCGCCGGAGATCAGGATGCGGCCCATGGGGCCTACATCGCCGATCCTGAGTGTAGGATTGCCGCGGTCGCGTTTCGCCGGCGGCAGATCCGAAAGATCGGGCCGATGGCATTCCATCGTGTGAATGACCGGCAGCCCGGCATAACGAAAGCCATGGATGAGTCGTTTGACATCGGGCACGATCCTGGTGATGCGGCTGACATCATTGCCGAGGCTGGCGCCGAAGCCGCCCGGCTCGGCGAAATCACGCTGCATGTCGATGACGATCAGCGCGAGCTGGTCGTGCTTCACCGGGAAGGCGAAGGGTTCTGCCTTGATCTCCGCCATCAGTGATGCCCCGCCATATGGGCGCCGATCACGCCGATGTCGGCTGAGCGCGCCGGCGTTTCGTAGACCAGCCTACCTTCGGAAATCACCATGATCCGATCGGACATCTCGAGCAGCTCGTCGAGGTCCTCGGAGAGCAGCAACACGGCAGCGCCAGCGTTGCGCGCTTTCATGATGCGGGCGCGGATTTCGGCGACGGCCGAGAAATCGAGGCCGAAGCACGGGTTCGAGACGATCAGCAGATCCACCTTGCCGGTCAGTTCGCGGGCAAGCACGGCGCGCTGCACATTGCCGCCGGAAAGTGCCGCGATCGGCGAGGCAGACGAGGCCGTCTTCACCTTGAAGTCGGAAATCAGCGCCGCGGCGCGCTTCCTCATCTTGCCCTTGTTCAGCCAGATCGCGTCCTTGCCGTCTACCTTGAGGTCAAACGTTCGAAAGGCGAGATTTTCGCTGACCGTCATGCGCGGCGCACAGGCATTCTGTAGCGGCTCCTCGGGAATAAAACGGACATTGTTCTTGCGCGTCTCCGGCCGTGTCGCGCGATAGGCGTCGCCGTTGACGATAACGCGGCCGGTCTCCGTCGGGCGCTGGCCGGCGAGGATTTCGGTCAATTCCTTCTGGCCATTGCCTGATATTCCGGCGATGCCGACGATCTCGCCGGCGTGAACCATGAGCTCGTCGATTTCGATGGTCTTGAGACCCGAGCGGTCAGGCGCCCTGACCTGCTCGACCTTGAGGACGGGCTTGACGCTCTGCGGGGTGGGAACGCGGCTGTCGAGTTCGGCGAGCTTGACGTCGCCGATCATCATCGTCGCCATCTCGGTCGTGGAGACTTCCCCGACTTTTCCAGAGCCGACAAGCTTGCCGCGCCGCAGGATCGAGACGGCATTGGCAAACTTCGTCACCTCATGGAACTTGTGGGAGATCATCAGCACGGTCAGTTCGCCGCGCTCCGTCATCCCGCGCACGAGGCCGAGCATCTCGTCGGCTTCTGTGGGCGTCAGCACCGAGGTCGGCTCGTCGAGGACCAGAAAGGAGCGGCCGAGATAGAGCTGCTTGACGATCTCGAGCTTCTGTTTCTCGCCGGCGGCCAGTTCGCTCACCGGGCGATCCAGCGGGATCTGGAAGGGCATGCGCTCCATAAAGGCGGCGAGATCCTTCCGCTCCTTCGCCCAGTTGATGACAGCAGGCACTTCGGCGCGGCTGATGACGAGGTTTTCAGCACCCGTCAGCGACGGCACCAGCGTGAAGTGCTGATAGACCATGCCGAGGCCATAGGCCGCCGCGTCCCTGGGCGATGCGATTGCCACTTCGCGACCATCGACGGAGAGCGAGCCCGCTGTCGCGTGATAGAAACCCATGATGCATTTGACGAGCGTCGACTTGCCGGCGCCGTTCTCGCCGAGCAGCGCATGGAAACTACCGGCTGGCACCTTGATCGAGACATGGTCAAGCGCGGTGAAGCTGCCGAAGCGCATCGTCATGTCCATAGTATCGATGCCGACGGCCTTGCCGGCCTGCGGGAGTGGCGTGTCGCGGATCGTGCTCATGGCAGCTGGCTCACGAGCGTTGCGGAATTGGAGACGGAGCCGAAGACGCCGCCCTGCATCTTCACCATCTTGATGGCAGCGAGGTGGTTGCCGTAATCGGTCGCGCCGCAGCAGTCGTCCAGCAGCAAGCATTCGAAGCCGCGGTCGTTCGCCTCGCGCATTGTGGTGGAAACGCAGACGTCGGTGGTGATCCCGGTCAGGATGATGTTCTCGATGCGCTTCTGGTTGAGGATCAGCTCCAGGTCGGTGGCGCAAAACGAGCCCTTGCCGGGCTTATCGATGATCGTCTCGCCTTCGATCGGGTAGAGTTCAGGAATGATGTCCCAGCCGGGTTCGCCGCGTGTGAGGATGCGTCCGCACGGGCCAGGATCGCCGATGCCTGCGCCAATGCGCTGTGAACGCCAGCGCTTGTTGGCCGGCAGGTCGGCGAGATCGGGGCGATGACCCTCGCGGGTGTGGATGATGTGATAGCCCTTGGCGCGCATGGCGGCCAGCACGCGCTTGATCGGTTCGATCGGCGCCTGAACCAGCGACAAGTCGTACCCCATGTGGTCGACGTAACCGCCCTTGCCGCAGAAATCGGTCTGCATGTCGATGATGATGAGGGCCGTATTGTCCGGGCGCAGGGCGCCGTTATAGGGCCAGGGATAGGGATCGGCGTCGATATAATGTCCTTTGGTCTCGACCATGGCGTCCATCGTCTTCTTCTCCTATTCACCCGCAAGTTTGAATGTTTTGCTGCCGCGGTTCGACCGTTTCGATCCGTTCAATGCGCCGCGGTTGGACATCAGCTGCTCCCGCCTCACTTCGTCAGCGAGATCGCCCCCGGCGCACCGGCAAGCGAACGTGTCGGTGAGGAGGTCGTGATCATGATGACGAGGGTGAGCACGTAGGGCGCGGCATAGAAGAGATAATAGCCCTGGGTCACGCCGATCGATTGCAACGCCGGCCCGAGCGCACCGGCGCCGCCGAATAGCAGCGCGGCGAGGAAGCAGCCGATCGGGTTCCAGCGGGCGAAGATGACGAGTGCGACGGCCATCAGGCCTTGGCCTGAAGAAATGCCCTCGTTCCACGATCCGGGATAATAGAGCGACAGGTAGGCGCCGCCGATCGCCGCTAGCGACCCGCCGACGGCGGTGGCCAGCAGGCGCACCCGATCGGGATTGATGCCCATGGCGCGCGCCGCATCCGTGCTGTCACCGACGACGCGCAGGATGAGGCCCAGCCGCGTATTCCGGAAGGCCCACCAGAGGGTGAAGGCCAGCAAGGCCCCAATGATGAAGAGAACATTGATGTTCAGCGCTGCCTGGATCTGCGGCAGGCTCGACCAGAAGCCGAAGGGAATCGACGGCAGATGCGGCGCTGCAGGCTGAATGAAGGACTTGCCGAGGAAGAAGGCGAGGCCCAGGCCGAACTGCATCATGGCGATGCCGATCGCGATGTCGTTCACCTTCGGCCATTTGCAGATCCAGCCGTGAACGAGACCGAAGATGGCGCCGGTCGCCATGGCGGCGAGCACGCCCAGCCAGGGCGAGTTGGTCATGACGGCCACGGCGTAGGCCGTCATCGCACCGAAGACGAGCGTCCCTTCCAGGCCGAGATTGATGCGGCCGGAGCGCTCGGTGATCGTCTCGCCGAGGCTGACGAAGATGAAGGGGGTGGAAACGCGGATGGCGCCCGCCAGGATCGCGAGCGGCACGCCCCAGATGCCGATGCCCGTCTCTTCCATCAGAGGCTCCTTTTCCAGAGGTCGGGATTGAAGATCTTGAAGCGCCCGTAGAAGGTCTCGCAGAAGAGGATGATGATGAAGAGCGTACCCTGCAGCACCAGCACCGTGGCATCGGGCAGGCCCATGCGGCGCTGGATGAGGCCGCCGGAAGCATCTATGCCCCCGAGCAGGATCGCGACCGGGATGATCGCAAGCGGATTATGGCGGGCGAGGAAGGCGACGAGGATGCCGGTATAGCCATAACCCGCGGCGAGCGAGGCATTGGCGCTCCCCTGGACGGCGACGACCTCGATCATGCCGGCAAGACCTGCGAAACTGCCGGCGATCGCGGTGAAGCCGGCGATCAGCCTGCCGACCGGCAAGCCTTGGATCTGGGCGGCCCGCACGTTTCCGCCGGCGATGCGGGCGGCGAAACCGAAGCTCGTCACCTCGATCAGGATCGAGGAGAGGATGCAGGCGAGGATGCCGATCACGAGGCCCCAATGCACATCCATGCCGGGAATGTTGCCGAGCATGTATTCGGGCGGCAGCGGCTTGGTCGAGGGCTTGTTGAGACTGGCCGGATCGCGTAGCGGCCCCTCGACGAACTGGTTCATCAGGGCAATGGCGATATAGGAGAGCAGCAGCGAAGAAATGGTCTCGTTGACGCCGCGGTAATGGCGCAGGAAGCCTGCAAAGCCGATCCAGATGCCACCGACGACCATGGCGGCAATCGCCATCAGAATAAGAATGGGAAACGCGGGGGCCGCGCCGCCAAGCGGCATGGCCATGGCTGCGGCGGCAACGCCGCCCAGCACGACCGCTCCTTCCCCGCCGATGATGACGAGACCGAGGCGGGCGGGCAGGGCGACGCAGAGTGCCGTCAGGAGAAGGGGTGCGGCACGGCTTAAGCTGTTCTGCACCGAAAACCAGCTGCCGAAGCCGCCGGTATACATGAGCTGGAAGAGCATGGCCGGCGATTTGCCGATCGCCAGGATGAAGAGGGAGAAGAGCCCGAGCCCGATCAGGATGGCCGCAAGGCCGATGGCCACAGGTTCCGCCCTGCGCGCGATCCATTCGAGCAGGGGACGCAGCGCGGTGGGATCGTCGGAAGCGACTGATATCGCGGGATGATTGGCCTGAACGGTCATGCGCTTCTCCCTCACGCGGTTTACACCGTGGACCCGACGACACCCTCGACCAGATAGTTCATGCTTTCGAGCTCGATCGCGTCTTCCGCGTAGCTCTTGTCGGCCGTGACGATGGTGTTGCCCTTGTTGTCCTTCAGCGGCCCCTTGAAGACCGAGAAGCCGCCCTTCATCATGTCGGCATGCGTCGCCTCGAATGCCTTGCGGCCCGCCTCGGAAACGCCGGGGCCGAGCGCGCTCATCTTGACGAAACCGTCCTTCAGGCCGCCACGCACGAAATTGCCGAGCTTTTCGCCGGCCTGCGCCTTCTTGACGAAGTCGCCATAGACATTGCCCCAGGCCCATTCAGCGCCTGTGAGGTATTTCTCAGGCGCAAGCGGGCTCTGGTTGGCGTGGTAGCCGCAGACGAAGGCGCCGCGGCCGGCGGCGGTTTCCACGACCACCTTCGGACTGTCGACATGGCAGGTGATGACGTCCGCGCCCTGATCGACCAGCGCGTTGGTGGCTTCCGCCTCCTTGACCGCAAGCGACCATTCGCCGGTGAAGATCACCTGGCAGGTAATGGTCGGATCGACTGCGCGTGCGCCCAGCAGGAAGGCATTGATGTTCTGCAGCACCTGTGGGATCGGCTTGGCCGCGACGAAGCCGATCTTCTTGCTCTTCGTCGCATGGCCGGCAGCGATGCCATTCAGGTACTGCCCCTGGAAAATATAACCGAAATAGGAGCCGGTATTGGCGGGGTGCTTGCCCTCCTGCCATAACCCGCCGCAATGGCGGAACTGGATATCGGGATATTTGGCGGCCATGGCCAGCATATGCGGATCGAAATAGCCGAAGGAGGTCGGGAAGAGCAGGGTGGCGCCGTCGAGATTGATCATCGATTCCATCGTCTTCTGAACGTCCACCGTCTCGGGCACGTTCTCTTCCTCGACGACGGTGACGCCGGGCACCGCCTTGACGGCGGCAGCACCCTCGGCATGCGCCTGGTTGTAGCCATAGTCATCCTTGGGACCGACATAGACGAAGCCGACGGTCAGGGCCGTCTGCGCGAGCGCGCGCGAGGAGAGGAGACCGGGCGCCGCGCCGACGAGAGTGGCGGCGGCGGAAGCCCGAAGAAAATGGCGTCGTTTCATGGAAAGGAGTCTGGTCATCGGAATGCTCCCCTGACGGCGTTTTTGCCGTTTTCGATTGGTTACAGAAAAGTGTATGCAATGGTCATGCCAGAATTTATTACATTGATTCTACGATGGAAATTGTCTTTCCATCGCCCGATGTGCCAGAAGTGCATGCAATTTCATCTTGAAATAAGATTAAAAAATATGCATAGCCTATAAAATTGTCTCACATCTGCGTCGTTGGGTTTGAGGTGCTGGTTAAGCCGATGGTGAAGAATGCATTTTTGCTAGATACATCAATAATATATACTGAGATTTGACTTTGCCCGCTTGGGCGGGCATGTGTATGCAACCTTAACAATGTAGAATCATTCCTTGAAGCAAGTCAGGCGCAGAGAAATCATCAGGGCAGGGACGACCGTCGAGCAGATGGTGCGGGCGATTGCCGACATGATCGTGACCGGACAGATGCTGCCTGGCGAGAAGCTCGATGAGGTCTCGCTGGCTGCTCGTTTCGAAGTGTCGCGCACACCGGTGCGCGAGGCGCTCCGTGAACTCGGGGCGATGGGGCTTGTCGACCGGGAGCCGAACCGCAGCGCCGTCGTCACCACCGTGACCGAAACCTATCTGCATTCGATGTTCGAGGCGATGGCGGAACTCGAAGCGATCTGCGCCAGGCTCTCGGCCGAGCGTATGACGGTCGACGAGCGGCGCACGCTGGAGTTGGAGCATAAGGCCTCAATGAGGCTCGTGCATGCCGGCGCGGAAGAGGAGTATTCGGCGCATAACACGGAATTCCACACCCGCCTTTATCGCGGGGCGCATAATGATCACATCTTTGAGATGGTGACGCAGACACGGGCACGGCTCGCCCCATTTCGGCGGGCGCAGTTTCGGCTGCCCGGTCGCTTGGCAAGGTCCTACGAGGAACACGGTCGGATCGTGATGGCAGTCATGCGAGCGGATGGCATCGCTGCCGCACAGGCAGCTTATTCCCACGTGGTGATGGTCAGCGATGCGAGCGCGGTGTTTGCAACAACCGGAGAGCCGAGCGCGCGAGGCACCTGAAATCTTGCAGGCCATCTACGACAAGGCGACAGCCATGGCGGCCGCAACTGCAGCGGCTGCCCTTTATCCATAACGCAGCGAACTTCTTGTTCGCGATCGTCCTCAGGCGTCGAAGCAAAAATATGGCAAATGCGATATCGTCTCGGCCCCACCTCGTCATGAAATCCTGCGGTGGCCGAACCGCCTTGAAGCACTTCGTGCCTCAAGGCCCGCAAGTATCGCCAGCAGAATTTTTTTGAGACGATGCTTCATGCTTTTTTCATTTGATCTGAGACGTAGGCGCGCCAGCCCCCCAATTCCGTGATTTCGCGCGCGCCTTCGATGGCATGAGCCTCGCAGAGAAAACCGGAAATTTGGGAACCGTCATCGAGCGTTACCTTGCCGATGCCGAGTGGAGCCGGGATGTTCTGGACAAAGCGCCCGAAAGCCTCCGGAGTGACGTTCCACACCTCGACTTCGAGACCCTTGCCGTCAAAACCCGGTTCACGGATCAGGCCTGGCTTCGGCGGGACGGTGCCCGGCAGCACGAAGAGGCGGTAATCCGGTGCAGTACGGCAGGATTTGATGCGCCTGCCGCCCGGTCGCGTCAGTTCGTGGTTGAGAGGCATGCCGGTCAGATGCGCCCCGACGACGACGATCGGCACCAAGCCGTCGTCGGCGGGCGGCACGCGGCTCGCCTCGGGGATTGCCGACAGACGGTCCTTGCCCATGCCGGCGTTCGCCGTCCGGTGCATGGCGTCGGCGAATCGGGCAAGGGCATCATCGGTAAAGGCGGGCCCGATCAGGGTCACGCCGGCCGGGAGATGACCATCGGCGTCGAAGCCGGCTGGAACGGCGATCGCCGCGCAGTCGAGCAGATTGACGAAGTTGGTGTACCGGCCGAAATGGCCGTTTTTCACAATCGGATCCGCCAACATTTCTTCGACCGTATAGGTGGTCGGAGAGGTCGGCAGCATCAGGAGATCAGCCTTTTCCCATTCCTTCCCGGTCTTCTGGCGCAGCGCTTCGAGCTTGTATCTGCCTTCGAAGGCGGCGACTGCGTCATAGGCTTTCGCGCCCTCGATGATGGTGCGAACCGTCGGCTCGAAGTCGGTGGCATTGGTGGCAAGAAAATCCTTCACTGCCGCCAGCCGTTCGGCGACCCAGGGGCCATTGTAGAGCAGTTCTGCCGCCTGCCGGAACGGCGCGTAGTCGAAGGCAACGATGGTGGCGCCGAGGTCGCGCGCCCTTTCGATTGCGGCGTCATAGAGAGCCTCGACCTGCCTGTTGCCGAAGAATTCCCGCTCGGCTCCATCGAGCACGCCGATCCGCAAACCGGAGGCGGGCAGGCTGGATGGCACGGCCTTGCGCGAGAACGGATCGGCGGCATCGTAGCCCTCCATCACCTTGCGGATCGTGACGCCGTCGCCGACCGTTGCAGCAAAGACGGTGACGACATCGACGCTGCGGCAGGCCGGCACGACGCCGACATTCGGCACCAGTCCCGGCGTCGGCTTGATGCCGACGAGATTGTTGAAGGCCGCCGGCACACGCCCGGAGCCGGCCGTGTCGGTGCCGAGCGCGAAGCTCGCCAGGCCTGAGGCGACGGCAACTGCCGAGCCGGAGCTCGAGCCGCCCGACACATAGTTCTTGTCGAAGACCGAGCGCGGCGCTCCGTAGGGCGAGCGTGTGCCGTTGAGGCCGGTGGCAAACTGGTCGAGATTGGTCTTGCCGATGACGATCGCGCCCGCAGCCCGCAGCCTCGCAACGACGGTTGCGTCCTTCTCCGGCCGGTAGGAAAAGGTAGGGCAGGCAGCTGTCGTCGGCAGTCCCGCCACGTCGATATTGTCTTTCACCGCGAAGGGAATGCCCCAAAGCGGCAGGCTGTTGGGATCAGGCGCCCGTTCCATCAGAGCTCGTGCCTCGCCCCGCAAGGCTTCATCAGGTGCCGGCGTGATGAAGATAGCGGGATCCGTCGCGTCATTGCGACGGGCAATGACGATCTCGATAATATCGAGCGGGGTTTTGCCTGCCTCATAGGCTGCGCGAAGGCTGGTCAGATCAAGAATGGTCGGCAGCATGGGTCAGCACTCCTCCAGAACAACAATGATATCGCCCGCTTTGACGTTTCGTCCGGGCCCAGCGCGGAGGTCGCGGACACGGCCCGGCGCGTGTGCGGTGACGTTGATTTCCATTTTCATGGATTCGATGATGGCAAGCGTGTCGCCAGCCGCAACCGGTGCGCCCGGCTCGACCAGCAGTTTCCAGATATTGCCGGGCACGGCGCTGGCAACACCGAAGCAGCCTTGGGGAATGTCCCCATCCGGGCTTTCGCCGGTGCCTTCGTCGGTAACGAAGCTGTCGAGGCCCGCCTCCTTCCAGCGCTGGCGTTCGGCGTCGAAGGCGGCCTGCTGGCGTGCCTTGAAGGTCGCGATCGAGGCGGCATTCGCCTGCAATTGCTGCTCATAGGCGGCGTAGGAAAATTCCGTCTCCTCGATCTTGACGGGATAACCGCCATGCGGAAAGGCGCTGCGGGCTTCCGCCAATTCCTGATGGCTGATCGGGAAGAAGCGGATCTGATCGAAAAAGTCGAGCAGCCACGGCTTGCCCTTGGCAAAGACCGGCGTCTGGCGCCAGGTATTCCAGACTTGGATGGTGCGCCCGAAGAGCTGGTAGCCGCCGGGTCCTTCCATGCCGTAGATGCACATATAGGCCCCGCCGATGCCGACGGCATTTTCAGGCGTCCAGGTGCGGGCCGGATTGTACTTCGTCGTTACCAGCCGATGGCGCGGATCGACCGGGGTCGCCACCGGTGCGCCGAGATAGACGTCGCCGAGGCCGAGCACGAGGTAGCTCGCATCGAAGACGACGTCGCGCACCGCCTGTTCGTCTGCCAGCCCGTTGATGCGGCGGATGAACTCGATGTTATCAGGGCACCAGGGCGCATTCGGCCGCACGAGTTCCTGATATTTGCGCATGGCAAGTTCCGCGTCCGGGTCGTTCCAGGAAAGCGGCAGATGCACGATGCGGCTCGGCACCGTGACGTCCTGGGCCGCCGGCAGGCTCGCTTCGATCTCGGCCAGCAGGCCGAGCAGGCTTTTGCGGGTCACCGTCGTGCCGTCATAATGGATCTGCAGCGAGCGGATGCCGGGCGTGAGATCGATGATACCGGGCAGACGGGCCTGCGAGACGGCCTGCATCAGCAGATGCACCCTCAGCCGCAGGGCGATATCGAGCGTCATCGGTCCGTATTCGACCAGCAGATTGTCATCGCCCTGACGGCGATAGACAACGGAGACAGACCCGACGTCACTTTTTGCGATAACCGGCGAGCCGGTCTCTTCCTTCGCCCGATGCACGGCCGGGCCGGCAATCGGATCATCCGATCGCGCGACGGGATGAAAGCGGATGCGATCACCCGGCTTGAACTGGCCCATCTTCCATTGTTCGTCGCGCGCGATCACCGCCGGGCAGACGAAGCCCCCGAGGCTCGGGCCGTCAGGCCCGAGAATGATCGGCATGTCGCCGGTGAAATCGATCGCGCCGATCGCATAGGCATTGTCATGCAGGTTGGAGGGATGGAGGCCCGCCTCCCCGCCATCGCTACGCGCCCATTTCGGCGCGGGACCGATCAGCCGCACGCCGGTGCGGGCGCTGTTGAAATGCACCTCGTAGCTCGTCGAAAACAACGTCTCGATATCGCCGTCCTGAAAGAAATCAGGCGCGCCATGCGGACCGTAGACGACACCGACATCCCATTCGCGCGTCAATTCCAAAGGCTCTGTTGCCGGCTTCGGTGGTTCGGCTGCAGCCTGGCGGGCAAGATGCAGCACATGACCGGTCTTCAGCGTGCCGGTGGCATTGCCGCCGAACTGACCGAGGCCGAAGGTAGCGCGCGAGCCGAGCACGACAGGGGCGGCAAAGCCCCCTGCTACGGCAAGGTAAGCCCGCTGCCCCGGTCCATCGATGCTGCCGATGACGAGGATCTGGCCGGCACGAATGGTCACGGCCTTGCCATGCGGCAATCTCACCCCGTCGACGCTCATCGCCATCCCGGCACCGGCAAGCGCGACCACTATGTCGGTATGGAATTTCAGCACCGGGCCGGAGACCGTCAGCTCCAGCGCTGCAACCATGTCGCCATTGCCGACGAGCCGGTTGGCATGGCGGAAAGAGCGCTCGTCCATCGGCCCGCTCGGCGGCACGCCGACATGCCAGAGGCCAAGCCGGCCCGGCAGTTCCTGAATGCTCGATTGCGCGCCCGGCGCAATCACCTCGATGACATCAGGCACGAAGGAAAAGTCGCGCAGCGCCGTCGTCGCCACCTTTCCGCTCGCCAGAAGCTCGGAGCTCGCGATGGCCCTGAGATAGTCGAGATTGGTCTCGATGCCTGATATCGATGTTTCGCCAAGTGCCGCCTTCAGTTTTTCGATCGCCGCCGTTCGGTCCTCGGCTGACACAATCACTTTGGCGAGCATCGGATCATAGAAGGGCGTGACCTCCGTGCCGGTCTCGATCCAACTGTCGATGCGCGCATCTTGAGTGAAGGACACCTCCGTCAGCAGCCCGGCGCTCGGGCGGAAATCGGCATGCGGCATCTCGGCATAGACGCGCACTTCAATCGCCGCTCCCTTCGGCTGCAGGCTCTCGGCGCCCGAGAGCACGTCCTCGCCGGCCGCCTGACGGATCATCCATTCGACGAGGTCAATGCCGAACACAGCTTCGGTGACGGGATGTTCGACCTGCAGGCGGGTGTTGACCTCAAGGAAGTAGAACTCCTCGCGCTGGGGATCGTAGATGAATTCCACGGTGCCGGCGGATTCGTAGGAGACGGCAGCACCAAGATCGATGGCCGACTTATGCAGGCGGGCGCGGGTCGCGGCCGAAAGGCCGGGGGCCGGAGTTTCCTCGACCACCTTCTGGTTTCGCCGCTGCAGCGAGCAGTCGCGCTCGCCAAGCGCGATGACCTTGCCTTGGCCATTGCCGAAGATCTGCACTTCGACATGCCGCGCCTCGGCCACAAAACGCTCGATATAGACGCGCGCATCGCCGAAGCTTGCCCGCGCCGTACGCTGCACGCTTTCGAAGGACGCCTTCAGGCTTTCGGCATCGGCACAGAGCTGCATCCCGATGCCGCCGCCGCCGGCCGTGCTTTTCAGCATCACGGGATAGCCGATCCGTTCTACCGCAGCGAGCGCTTCATCAGCCCTTGAAAGCAGGCCGGTGCCAGGCAGCAATGGCACGCCGCTCGCCCTGGCGAGTTCGCGCGCCGTATGTTTCAGCCCGAAGGCAGAGAGGTGCTCGGGCCGTGGCCCGATGAAGGCGATGCCTTCGGCGGCGAGGCGCTCGGCGAAACCCATATTTTCCGACAGGAATCCGTAGCCGGGATGAACGGCCTCGGCCCCCGTCGCCTTGCACGCGGCAACGACGGCGTCGACATTCAAATAGCTTTCGCTGGCAGGCGCGGGCCCGAGACGTACTGCTTCATCCGCCATCACGGCAGGCTTGGCGAAGCGGTCGGCATCGGAATAGACAGCAACAGAAGCAATGCCCATCCGACGCAGCGTCTTGATAACGCGGACGGCGATTTCGCCCCGGTTGGCGATCAGGACTTTCTTGAACATGCTCAGTCCTCGCCATCCCAGATCAGCACCCGGATCGGCGTCGGGTCGAAGCCGTTGCACGGGTTGTTGATCTGCGGGCAGTTGGAGATGACGCAGAGGACGTCCATCTCCGCGACGAGCTCGACATAATCGCCCGGCGCGGAAATGCCGTCGACGATGGTCATCTCGCCGGTCGGCTTGATCGGCACGTTCATGAAGAAGTTGATGTTCGGCACGATGTCACGTTTGCCCATGCCGTGTTTCGAAACTTCGAGGACGAAATTGTCGCGGCAGGCATGCAGGTATTTCGTGCCATGGCCGAAACGCACCGTATTGCTCTCGCAGGAGCAGGCGCCGGCGGACGTATCATGGCGGCCACAGCTGTCAGCCGTCATGGTCAGCATGACATTGCCTTCATTCGACATGATCTTCGTGCCGATGCCGATATAGGCGGCGCCCTGCATGCGCATTGTATCCTGATTGGAATAGCGCTCCGAAAAATCGTCGGCGCGATAGAAGAGCGTGTCGATCGCCTGCTGGCCAAGACTGTCTTCGATGCGGATCGTCTGGCCCTTGCGCACGACGCCGGACCATGGGGCTTCGGCCGGAATGAAATGATCCTGCACAGCGTTTTGAATAGTACGGGCAGGGGAGGTCTGGATGAAATCGGACATCGTCTTCTCCTCAGGCCTGCATCAGAGTGTTGTTTTCGAAACCCCGCACGGCTTCCGCCGTTGCCGTGCGGCAAAGATCATCGGCAGCCGGGGCTGCCGCCTTGTAGCGGGTGATGACGACAGGCTTCGGCTGATAGGCGGGATCGGGATCGAGCGGATGCGGGCAGGTGGAAAAGCCGACCAGCATGTCCATCTCAGCGCGCAGCTCGACGTAATCGCCGCTGTTAGAGCGCTTGCCCTGCCAGCCGAAACCTCCGGCCTCGGCCAGGCGGACGGGTGCGAAGAGGTTGAGGATGCCGGGTATATCGCGCCTGTCGAGGCCGAGCTTGACGGCAATGATGATCAGGTTGTCCCGGGTGTTTCGCGTTTTTTCGCCCGGATATTTCGCTGCGTTCGAGGCGGCCGTCGAGCCGCCCATCAGGCAGTCATGGGCGCCGGAACTATCCTCGATGATCGAGAACATGACGCGGCCCATATCCGAGAAGATCACCCGCCCCTTGCCAAGTGCGGTCGTCCACTGGACCTTGGCGGTATCGACGAGATTGATCCGCTCGCTCGTATCCTCGGCATTCCAGGCGACGAGCGCCACGGTGGAATTTCCCTCGCCCTGGTCGATTCGGATCGCCTCGCCGCGCAGAAGTTTCGTCGACCAGTACCAGCCGCCCGGAATGGTCTCCTGATGGATGATCGCGGCGGCAGCGATGGCCGATGCCGGCACTGGGCTTGGGCCGGGCAGGGTCTTAGGCGCAAATTCCAGACCCTTTTTTTGGTGCTCCTCGTAACGCGCGCGATTGGCGGCAATTTCTTCGGGCGATCGTCTCACATGCATCATAGCGTCTCTCCTGATGATGCCAGGTCGTCCCGGCTGTGCCCCAGGGAAGCGACCGGGCCGTCCCGGTCGGGGCTGAAGATCGATGACTGGCCGGCAAGGCGCGGCGGCCAGATAGCAATGTCCTTGGTGATGGTGGCGCCGTAGCGCTCCTTCTCTTCCGGCCGGTCACGGCGGCGTTCGAAGGCGACGACGCGGCTGGCCAACGTGAAAGCTTCACGCATGTCGTGGGTGACCATGACGACGGTCATCTGCGTTTCATGCCAGAGCCGCTTCATCAGCGTGTGGATCTCGGCGCGGATGCCGGGATCGAGCGCGCCGAAGGGTTCATCGAGCAGCAGCACCTTCGGCTTCATGATGAGCGCCTGGGCGAGCGCCAGGCGCTGCTGCATGCCGCCGGAAAGCTGGGCCGGATATTTGTCCTGCGAACCGGCGAGCCCGACCTCGGCGATCAACTGGCGTGCTTCCTCAATGGCGTTGCGGCGTGCGGCACCGAAGAGCTTGGCCTTGTAGCGCGCGCCGGAAAACTCCCTGCCGAGCAGCACGTTGCCGAGCACCGTCAGGTGCGGAAAGACGGAATAGCGCTGGAAGACGACGCCGCGATCCGGTCCCGGCTCCGGCGGCAGCGGCTCGCCGTCGAGCAGGATCTTGCCCTTCGTCGGCTGCTCCTGGCCGAGCAGCATGCGCAGGAAGGTGGTCTTGCCACAGCCGGAAGGGCCGACAAGGGCGACGAAGGCGCGCGAGGCGACGGTCAAGGACACGTCTTCAAGTACAATCTGGTCCCCATATTCCTTCCAGACCTTTTCGATCTTCAACTCGCTCATGCCTGCTTCTCCAGTTCCGACCAGGGGAAGACGGCGATGCGCAGGCGATCGAGCAGGGCGTTCATGACCACCGCAAGCAGGGTGATCCAGACGACATAGGGAAAGATGATATCCATCGAGAGATAGCGGCGGACGAGGAAGATGCGGTAGCCGAGGCCGGAGTCGGAAGAGATTGCCTCGGCCGCAATCAGGAACAGCCAGGCCGGACCGAGTTGCAGCCTGAGGCAGGTGATCAGCCGCGGCAAGATCTGCGGCAGCACGATACGCAGACCGATCTGCCAGGAGGAACCGCCGAGCGTCTCCGCCTTGACGATCTGTTCGCGCGGCAGTTCCAGCGCCTTCAGAGCCAGATCGCGGATCATCGTCGGCGCGACACCGATGACAATGAGGGCGATCTTCGATGTTTCGCCAAGCCCCATGACGATGAAGAGGATCGGCAGCAGCGCCAGTGGCGGCACCATGGAAATGACGGCGATGAAGGGAGCGAGCAGCGCTCTGAGATAAGGCAGCATGCCGATCAGCATGCCGATGATGAGCGCTATCGCCGTCGAGATGCCGAGGCCGGAGAGCAGGCGGACCAGGCTCGCGCCGGTGTCCGACCAGAGCAGAAACTCGCCGGTACGCGGCTCGGCGACGAAGGCCAGACGGTTGATCGCATCGGCAAAGCCGGCAAGGCTCGGCAGAAGCTTGTCATTGGCGTTATCAGCCAGTCGCGCGGCCGAGCCGAAGGCATAGGCAAGGGCAAGCAGCACGAAGGGCAGCATCGTCAGGGCGAACTGGGCGCCGCGGCTCGGCCTCGTGTTGATCCAACGCATGGGAAATGCTCCGCTTATGAAGGGAGGGAGCGCGGGCAGGCCGCGCCCGCGTTCAGAGCAAACCGTCGGCGGCTGCCTTCATGTAGGCCTCGGTGAAGCGCAGCTTCACATTGCCGGGGTCGCCCAGCACCTTGCCGTCCGGCATTTCGATGCCGATGACGTCGGCGGATGGCGCGCCGTTGCCGAGCAGTCCCTTCTCGAAAAGGAAGTTGCGCACCAGATCCATGGTCTCCGGCAGATTGGGCGAAGCGGTGAAAGCAACCGCATCAGCCGGCTTGTCGAAGAGCTTGGTGGCGGCAAGCTGGGCTTCGAAGCCGGCAAGATCGGTGCCCGAAGCCGAGCCCATGGCCTCGCGGGCTGCCTTGCCTTCGGCGGTGTCTGCCCGCAGCAGTGCGGCCGTCTCATACCAGATGCCGGCAAGCGCCTTGCCGAAGTTCGGATTGTCCTTGAGTACGCTGCTATTGGCGACCATCAGGTCGATGATTTCGCCCGGCACCTGCGAACTATCGAACACCTTCTTGGCCGAGGGATCTTCGAGGATGGTGGAGACCAGCGGATTCCACGTGACGACGGCAGAGACGTCAGGCGTCTTATAGGCTGCGACCATGTCGGCATCGGAGGTGTTGACCACCTTCACGTCACGTTCCGTCAGCTTGATGCTTTCGAGCGCGCGGACGAGCAGGTAGTGCGAGACGGAGAACTCGACGAGATTGACGTTCTGGCCCTTGATATCGGCAAGGCTTGCCTTGTCCTTCAGGATCACGGCGTCATTGCCGTTCGAAAAGTCGCCGACGATCACGGCAGTCGTATCGACGCCGCCGGCGGCCGGGATCGACAGCCCGTCCATATTGGTCAGCGTCACCGCATCGAAGGCGCCAGCCGTGTACTGGTTCATCGATTCCACATAGTCGTTGAACTGGGTGACGTCGATCTTGATGCCGTATTTGTCAGCCCATTTCTTGACGATGCCGTGGTCGGCCGCGTAACCCCAAGGCATCCAGCCGACATAGATGGACCAGGCGACCTTGAATTCCGTCTTCTGTTCCGCCTCTGCGACTGAGGCAAGCCCAAGCATCAGCGATACCGCCAGCGCTGTGGTAGAAACAATCTTCGAAAAAGTCTGCATTGAAATTCCCCTTCTGCTTTTCTTCAAAAGGGATCGGCAAAGACCATCGTGCCGCCAATCCCTTGGCTTACGAGGTCTCCCGGGCTTTTGTCCCGCCGTGCACCCGACGGGTTTTCTCCTCCGCCGGTGGTGGCTCTCGGACCAGTCGCGCTTCAGAAAAACGCCGGAACCCTAGCCACCAACTCAGCATATTACATGCAAGAGGAGTGCCAGCTTATAACATGTTGATTTTTCTAGCCTCCGCTCCCCGATTGCCTATTACTGTGTACACTTTGCGGCATTTGCTAAATTTTTGAGCAGCGGTCAGCGCGGCGCGTGTCGGTCCTTTCGATGACCCGGCACATCCGTGCGCCGGCACCGTGTCTGTCCTTGACTGGGCCGGAACGGGTCTTTGCTTGCACCGATCACATCGGGGAGCCCTGCATTTGCATAAGCCTCGGTAATGGTTCGGATTTACTGTGGGTGACCCTTGACGATACAATTTTTGGAAGCCCTCCAATTGCCTTGGAAGTCACCAAACTTGCTTTTTTACAGTCAGGGGAATATTTTTATTTGGCCGGCAATAAATCGTCCAACCAGTACTATCTGCGGTGGAGCTATGCCCGAGTTTCACGGAAAGAACCGCCTTGCGGCTATACTGCTGATCTTCCTGACGGCATTGGTCTTTTTCGGGCTTGAACAGCCCGCTGTCGCCGCATCCGGTGACCAGGATGGCCGGCGGGTTGCCTTGATCGTCGGCAACTCCGTTTATAAGACGCTGCCTTCATTGCCCAATCCTGCCAATGATGTCCAGGAAGTCGCGAACACGCTGCGCAGAGCCGGTTTCGACGTGACGATCGGCATCAATGTCGATCGCATCGGACTTGAGAACACGGTGCGCAGCTTCCTGCGCTCGGCCAATAATGCAGAGGCCGGTCTCATCTATTATTCCGGCCACGGCATCCAGGTCGGCGGACAGAATTTCATCGTGCCGGTCGATGCGACGCTGGAAACGCCCTATGACGTCGAGACGCAGACCATGCCGCTCGATCTCATCCTGAACCACCTCAAGCAGAATTCGCGCGTGCAGCTGATCTTTCTCGATGCCTGCCGCAACAACCCGTTCAATGCGCAGAAATTCTGGATGGCGGAAAAGCTGGAACCGGTCGGCGCCACGCGCGGGCTGGCCCGCATCGACAGCGATCTCGGCAGCCTGATTGCCTTCTCGACGGAGCCGGGCCAGGTGGCGCTCGATGGCGAGGGGGCGCTGAGTCCCTATTCAGAATCCTTCATCAAGCGCGCCAGCGAGCCGAACAAGGAAATCCGCCAGGTCCTGACCGATGTGCGCCGCGACGTGATCGCGATGACCAATGGCAAGCAGGTCCCCTGGGAGAATTCCTCGCTGATGGACAGCTTCTATTTCATCCCGGCGCCGCCGCCGCCGAGCGTCGAGCCGATGCAGCAGGTGAGCGTACCGGAAGGGGCGGCCGCGACCAAACTGCCGATCGCCCCGCCGCATGACGAAACCGGCTCGGCGCTGCTCGTCACCCTGAACCAGCTTCCCCAGACCGGCAAGCTCAGCGTCGACGGCAAGCCGGTGGACCAGGGTGCCAAGATGCCGGCCGCGGCGCTGACGGCGCTGAGCTATGATTCATCGGGCGTTGCCGCCGGAACGGTCGGACTGATCGGCTATACGGTCAGCGATCCTTATGGCCAGGCGACGCAGGGCGTCGTCGCCATCACCGTCTCGGCGGATGCCGGCGCCAAGCTCGCCCAGCTCGAACACGAAAAGCAGGCGCGGCTTGCCGATGCCGACGCCTATCTGAAAGCGCTGCCGCGCCAGGTCGACACGACGATCGGCGTCGGTCCCGTCGAATCCCGCCTGCCTGAAGTACCGGCATCGGCTGCGGAAATGACCTTCAAGGTCGCGGCCCTGCCCGACAAGGGCACGCTGCGTGCCGGAGATCGGGTGATCGGGCCCGGTCACGTGCTCGAAGCAGCCGATATTCCGGCTCTTTCCTACGAGCCGCAGATCGGTACCGAAAACGAGCCTTTCGCGCTGACGCTGCAAGCCGCCAACGACGACCTGCAGCCCGCCACCATCACCTTCAAACCGACGCTCGACGCCTGCGATACCGAAGCCGCCGCACCGCTCGACCTGCAGGGTGTGACGGCGGGCAAGCTGCCGAATGAAATCGATCCCGCCGTCGCGCTCGCTGCCTGCGCTGATGCGGTGAAGGCCTATCCCAAAGTTGCCCGCTTCGTTTATCAGCTCGGTCGCGCCCAGCTTGCCAACCGCGACGCCAAGACGGCCTTTGCGACGATCAAGAAGGCGATGGATGCCGGCCATGTCAGGGCGATTTCCGAACTCGCCGCGCTCTATCTCGTCGGAGCGTCCGTCCCGGAAAATCTCGGCAAATCGAGCGAGATAGCCGCCATCGGCGCGAAGAAGGGGGATCCCTACGCGCTCTATGCCTATGGCAAAAGCCTCTATTATGGCCGCGGTGTGAAAGCCGACACTGAGGAAGGCCTTAAGCTGATGCTCCAGGCAGCCGACCTCGGCCACACCTATGCAATGAACGAACTTGGCTACATCTTCTCGAACGGGGTCAACGTCCCACCCGACATGGAACGCGGCATTCGCTTTTACGAGTCGGGCCTCAAGAGAAACGACATATATTCGATGAACAGCCTCGGGATGATCTATCGCGCAGGCAAGGGCGTGCCGCAGGACCTCGAAAAGGCGCTGGAGCTCTTCAAAAAGGCAGCGGACGGCGGTCAGCCTTATGCCCCGCGGAACATCGGCCTTATGTACAGAGACGGCGTAGGGGTGGCTAAAGACGAGGCTGCAGCCCTCTCCTGGCTGGAAATGGGGGCCGAGCGCGGCGATTATTGGAGCGCGCTCGAGCGGGCCAAGATGGCCAAGGCCGACGGTTCGGATGCTGACAGCCTTGTGACCGCCGCTCACTATTTCGCTCTTGCAAGCGCACTGAACAGGCCCGGAACCGGCGACCCCAAAAAGCAATCCGACAAGGAGCTCGCATCCTTGCCGGAGCCTGCCAAAAAGAAGGCCGCAGAGGCGTTTTCGGCCGAATTGACCGCGCAGGAACTGAAGGCTCTGCCGAAGACGAAGTCACTCAACGCGAGGCTGACGCTTCTTGCGAAGGCGACGTGGGCAAAGCGAAATCCGCGATATGATCTTTTTTAAACGGTGTTCCGGGGGCGCCTGACATGACCAGCAAAGTCTTCATCCGTGTACTCCTCTGCTCGACCTTCATCGCCGGCTCCGGCGTCATACTGCAGGGCTGCATCTTTGACCCCGGCGGCAAGACGCTCTTCGCCACTCAGGAGCCGGCGCAGCCGGCCCGCAAAAAGGCGCCGACCGTCAAAAGGGTCGTCGCCAAGAGTGACGACCGGGAGTCGACTTTTGCTCGTTCGGACAAAGATTCCAGCTCAGGCAGCTCATCCGGAATGGGCGGCGGCTCCGACAGCGGTAGTTCCGGCAGTGACTCCGGCGGCAGCGACGCCGGCGGCGATCCCGGCGGCGGCGATCCTGGTTGGTCCGATCGCCGTCTGAAGACGGATATTCGTCGCCTCGGCACGTCCCCTGCCGGCATCCCGATCTATGCATTCCGCTACATCTGGGGCGGGCCGCTCTTTGTCGGTACGATGGCGCAAGACCTGCTGCTGATCAGGCCGGATGTCCTGTCTCAGGATGCAACTGGATACTACATGGTGGACTATGCCAGGCTCGATATCAGAATGATTTCGATAGCGGATGAGCTTTCGCTGGCTTCGCCAGCGGCAGCCGCTGCCGTCGCGGCGCTTTCGGTCGACGCTGCAAAGACGCAGCCTTTGATCGGACTTGCGGAATTCGTGCTGTAACAGTTGGCAATCTGATCCAAACGGCCGTGCTGGACGCAACGTTTGTTTGCGCCCAGCCGCAATACTGCGCCCTGCAGCCACCCGGCCGTTCAGCCATCCAACCCCTTGAAGCGCACAGGCTGATAGCCGCGCAGCAGCAGGCTGCCGAGAGAATAGGTGTTGCGGCAGACGCGGCCCTTGCAGGCGTTGGGCGTTGCCTCCATCACTTCCACTTTGCGGTCGTCGGTGAAGCGCATGAACAGCATGACATGTGAACCCGGCCGGTTCAGTGCGTCGCCCGGCTGCAGCGACCAGGGATCGGCAAGCCGCCTGGTGATGCCAGGGATCGCCCGCGTCGAGACATGCATCTTCAGACCCCAGGCTTCGCTGACGAAGCCGGAGCAGTCGACGCCGAGAATATTGGTTTGCGGTGCGCTCTTGGTGCAGACGTTGCCGGCCGTCTGGCCGTCGATGACGCCATTGGTAAAATCCTCGAGCGGCGTCTTGCAGCCCCAGCAATAGGGCACGCCCTTCACCGTCTGGCCGCGTTTGCCGATCAAATAGAACGGCCGGCGCAGCCGGTTCATGTTGACGCAAGCCGGTCCCGGATCCCTGCCATAGGCCGCCGGCGTCACCAGCCAGTTCAGCGTCTCGAAGCCGATCGCCCGCTCGATGACGTCG
This sequence comes from Rhizobium etli CFN 42, assembly GCF_000092045.1. Taxonomy (NCBI): domain Bacteria; kingdom Pseudomonadati; phylum Pseudomonadota; class Alphaproteobacteria; order Hyphomicrobiales; family Rhizobiaceae; genus Rhizobium; species Rhizobium etli. The sequence continues at coordinate 150,491 of NC_007765.1, forward strand.
CCGCGCGATTTCGGCAGGATCGCCACCTTCGGCAGCTTTCCGGGTCTGACCGCAATTGCCGGCTTGGCCGGCTTGGCAACGGCGAGCTTGCGGCCAGGCGCGCGGCCCTCGAGTTTCAGCACCTGCGCCCGGCTTTCCCCGGATCGCAGAAAAAGCACGTCGCCGCGCGGACCGATCGCCACGAACCGCCTGGCAAAGACGGTGCCGGCTTCGATCGGCAGATCGTAGACGCGGTCCGTCATGCCGTTCGGGGTGAAGCGCACCACCAGCATGCCCGTCCGTTCCGGCCGGTCGGCGGGCACGAGTTCGGCCAGGACATAGGGTCTGCCCGTGGTGTCGATGTCGAGCAGTTCGACGGTGCCGATGCGGTTTTCCCCAGTGAGCTGAAGCGAGAGGAAATTCTCCTCCGAGCTCGCACGTCGCAGCAGGATTTCCGCCTTGTCGTTCGCAGCCGAGACTTCCGCAACGATATCGCCGAGCCCGCGGCTCGGCACGTATTGAACAACAGGCGGGCGGGCTTGCGGCCGGCTGGTGCTGCGGCCGATCTCGTCGATGATGCTGTTCAGCGGGCCGGGCGGCACCGAGCCCATCGAGGCGAAGACCGAGCGGGTGTAGTCGTCGGCATCGCCGCCGTCGATGGCGCGCAGGGTCTGCGAGCGGCCATCGGCGCCGGTGGAGCGCTCGAGCGGCACGATGCCGTCGGACCAGAGGTAGAGTTCGTTGTGGACGACGGCGAGATCCTCCGGCGCCGTATTCTCCGGCAGCGGCAGGATCTCGGGATCGGCCTGCGAGCGTTCGCCGTCGACGGCGAGCACGCGGCCATTGTTCTGGTCGAGTATGTAGACGGTGCCGTCGTCGCCGACGGTAATCGCCGCCGGCCCGGACGCCTCGACTTCCTCATTGGCGGAGATGATGCCGACCGAACGGGCGCCGTCGCCGCTCGGAAGCTCGATCATCACAGAGTCTTTTGCGAGGACAGGCCAGGCGATTGCGATCGCTGCGGCCATCAGAATGTGCGAGCTGAAACTGCGCATTGCCGTGAACCCCGGAACAGGATCATTTTGGCCATGTGGGCCTCAATCTGAAGCCTGTTCACAATTAAAGAGTGAGAGAATGATGTCGTCCGAAAACCGTTCACAACTTTCGGCATCATCCCCTTATGACCGTCAAGTCCTTAAAATGTTAGGATAGAAGCGGCTCGTCAGCAAGGCGTTGCTTTCCAAACGATTTGGAGATCGGCGTCGGCGATAGTACAACTTCATCGTCTTGAAGTTTTATTGGCAGGGAAGCCTATGCTGGATAACGGTGACGAACTGGCGCTCGATGTCAGTCTGTTGGAGCAAGTGCGCGCGGCAAGGATCGGCTTCTCTGATCGCGTCTGCGCCGCCTCGGCCAGCAAGGATGAGAAACATCTGGCCCAGTTGCGCTCCGAGCCGACCTATCTGATGGCCGAGTTTCTCTATTCGATGAAGGTCTTCGGCATCAACACGGCTGACGATATCGAGCGCTTCGCCGACCTGCACAATGATTACGTGGTGTCGCTCACCCGCGATCCGGCCAAGCTGCAGCGCCTCGGGCTTTCGCAGGAGCGGGCGCTGGCCTCGATGTTCACCGCCGACACCAAGCCGCGGCTGATCCAGAATTGGGCTGAGAAAGCGGGCGCCATCGATCAGTCCAATCTCGCCCGTTTCCTGGTCGCCGTCATGTCGAGCGAGACCTGCCGCAAGACGCTGATCGATTTCGAGACGGCCGGCTTCATGCAGCGCAAGCGCTCGCCCTATGGCACCATGGTGGTCTGGTCGACCGGCAGGATCGAGGAAATTTTCGGCGAAATGCTGCGCAATCTCCGCCTCGCGTTGCAGCAGCTGAAGATACTCTGACCTCTCTCCAGCCGATTTCACCCCTCCCAATCGATTGGCGCCGAGCGCCGTTGCCTTCCATCGGGCCTCTCCCTATTGTCGTTCTAGAGCAATTCCAGCAAAAGCGTGCAGCGGTTTTGCGTTCGGAATTGCGTGAAAACATAGAGATAGAGATTCGAAGAAAAACGGAACTGCTCTAGTCGCGCGATGGCGCCCCTTGGACGGATGTGACGACGATGACGAAATCACGGCTCATAAGCTTGTCGATCGGCTTGGCTCTGGCGCTTGGGATGCCCGGTCTCGGGTTTGCCGGGCCGGTTGAGGATGCGCTTGCGGCGCGAAACCCCGCGCTTGCGGCGCTGCGCCAGCATGATGAAAAGGCCTTTGCCGCCGCCGTTGCTGTTATCGCCGACCATGAACGCGCCGAGGGGCTGACGCCGGGCCAAGGCAAGCTGCCGCAGACGACATCGCCCGGCCGCGACATGGGCTCGGGCTCCGGCAAGGAATTCACATCGGACAATCCGGATATTCTCTGGCTCTACAATTCCTCGCCGGAGGGAATGAGCGACCTGATCTCGATTCTGAAATCCGCCGGCCAAAGGCCGAAGAACTAACCGTCATTCCCTGGTCGGGTCCGACTATAAATGGAGGCCGGATATTTTCGGCCGCGAGTCTTGTCGCGCCTTCGCCTTCGCACGATCTTTCCGGCTCCAAATAATTTGTAACCCTCCCTCAAGCAAGACAGGCAAGACCATCCCAATTTCACCGGTCGGTGCTATTCTCATCTTCAGCACAGTGTGAGATTGTTCGAAGGGGGAGGTTCCGATGCTCAGCCGCAAAGCCATCCTAGCCGCAGCCACATGTCTTTCGCTTTTTTCGCCGATCCCCGAGGTCGGGGCGCAGAACGAACGCACGCTGACGGAAGCGCCGGCTCAGAGCGGGCCGGTCAGCATCACCTTCGATCGCGCCGAGGCGAGATACGCCGTCGGCGAAGTCGTCGGCCTCTTCATCCAGTCGAGCGAGAATGCCTATGTCACGGTGCTGAACGTCTCGCCGAACGGCTCCGTCACCAAGCTCTTCCCGAACAAGTACCAGACCGACGCCCTTGTCGCCGCCGGCCAGCGCGTGCAGGTGCCGGATCCGGCCAGCGGCGCCAGGCTGCAGGTTTCGGGCCCGGTCGGGCAGGAGCAGATCAAGGTCTTCTATTCCTCCAAGCCGCTGACGATCTTCGCCGATCTCGGCGGCAGCGGCAGCGGCATGTTCCGCTCGATCGACGGCGGCATGGATGCCGTTTCCCGCAGCCTCGAAGAAGCCCGCAGCCTGGGCACCAAGATCAGCAGCAAGACGCTGACGCTGACCACCGTCGACAGCACGGCGGCCCTGCCGCCTCCCGCCGTCCCGCCCGTCGCCGCCGTTCCCGCCGCAAAACCCGCGCCGGTCGAACAGGCGGCAAAGCCGCCCGTTGCACCGAAACCGCCGGCCGCTCCGAAGCCGAAGCCGGCCGTCAAACCCGAGGTCGCCAAGAAGCCTGAGGTGATCGAAAAACCGAAGCCCGCGCCGAAACCCGTCGAACAGGCGACGACCCAGCCGCCGAAAAAATACAAGATCGTCACCAATTTGGCGCCCGGCCAGGAGCTGGCCGCCGATGAGCTGCAGCTGCTCGGCCCGGCCGACACCACCGCCTCCACCCGCCCCAGCCAATATAAACAACCGAGCCAATATCAGCAGCCGTATAAGCAGCCGTCCCAGTCTGCCCAGACCAAGATGCCGAAGCTGCCGATGCCGCAGATCAAGATGCCGCAATTCAAGCTTCCTGGCGGTTTCAGCATCAAGATGCCGCCGCTGAGCTTCGGCCGTTCCGCCGAACCCGGCCACGCCGGCGAGGAGATCGAGGTGGCCAATGCCGATACGCCCGCCTGCAACGCCCTGCTCGACAAGCTGAACACCGCCGTTGCCGCCAAGGACATCACCGCTGCTGCTTCCGAGGCAGATGCCATTGCCGTCAGCGCCGATTGCGGCCAGTTCCAGGTCAACGCCCAGCGCCGCGTCGCAGCCCTCAGGCTCGCCGCCGCCCAGGAGATGATGGCGGCCAACAAGCCGGTCACCGAGTATGAACCGCTGCTCGTCGCCGCCGACAGCCCGCAGGTGCTCTGGCAGGCCTCCGCCACGCTCGGTGAGATCTATTTCTCCGCCCGCCGCTTCGCCGATGCCGCCGCCGATTACCAGCAGGCGATCGAGATCATCAAGAACGAGACCCGCACGCCGAAGGCGCCGCCGGCCGAGACCATCTCCGATCTCATCCAGCGCGCCGCCCAGGCCCGCATCCTTGCCGCCAATCCCACCAGCGACAATCCGCAGGGCAGCTTCGTGCCGGCCGAGAAGGATCACCGCAGCGGCGTGCTCGGGGGCATCTATTCGGAAAATGTGCGCGGCATCGTGCCGGTCTCCATCCCGGTGCCGATTACCTTCGATTTCGACAAATCGACCTTCACCTCAATCGGCACCGAAGCCGCTGAGGAACTGCTGGAAGCGCTGAAGGAGCAGAAGCCCGGTCGCGTCATCCTCATCGGCCATACCGATCGCAAAGGCGGCGACGACTATAATCAGAAGCTCTCCGAGCGCCGCGCCCAGGCCGTTGCCGATTTCCTGAAAAACCACGGCATCGACGCCACGATCGATGCCGAAGGCCGCGGCGCCTCCGAACCGGTTGACGTGACCGCCACCGCCAATCTCACCGAAGACGATATCGACGCGCTCAACCGCCGCGTCGAATGGCGCCGCGAATAGAGGGGGCGAGGGGAACCGGCCATGTCCACATTCGCTCCCATGGCCGCCGCACTCGCCCTTCTTGCTCTGGCGGGCACCGATAGCCTCGCCAGGACGATCGAAGCGCCCGAGCGCGGCACGGTCAGAGCCGTTCTGATCGGCATCGATCTCTATCGCAATGTCCCGCCGCTGCACGGCGCCGTCGCCGATGCCGAGGATCTTTCCCTGTCGCTGCGCTCGCTCGGCGTCGAGGACATGACGCTCTTGAAGAACGGCGCAGCCGACCGCCAGGGCATCTTCGATGCGATCGGCGCCGTCACGCAAAGGGCGGGCGAGGGCGATCTCGTCGTGCTCGGCATCGCCGGCCACGGATCGAGCGAGCCGGAACGCGTCAAAGGATCGAAGCCCAGCGGCCGCGATGAGGTCTATGTGCTGGCCGGCTTCGATACCAGGCTGCCGGGATCGCGCGAGCGCATCTTCGGCGACGAATTCAAGGTGCTGATCCATAGGCTGGAGCAAAAAGGCGCCGAGGTGCTGTTCATCGCCGATACCTGCCATGCCGGCGGCATGACCCGCAACGTTGATCCGCGCGGCGCCGAGATCACCTGGCGCCAGGCGCCCTCCTACACGATCGAGGAGGATGACCTCGCGCCGATTTCGACGACAACAGACGCCCTCTCCACCGGCTTCGACTACAAGCGACTGACCTTCCTCGCCGCCGTCGACGACAACACCAAATCGCCGGAAATAACAATTCCCGGCATCGCTGAGAAGCGCGGGGCGCTGAGTTATGCTACCGCCCGCGCTTTCGAAGGTGCGGCCGACCGCAACGGCGATGGCACTGTGACCCGCCGCGAGCTGTTCGAATATGTCCGCCAGTCGGTCTATCAGTTCACCGACCAGCGCCAGAACATCTTCACGCAAAGCCCGCCCGGGGCGGATCTCGACCACGCCGTTGTCTATGCCTATGACAAAGCAGGCCCGGCGGAAACTCAGAAATCGAACGTGCTGCCACCGCCGCCCGAGCCTGCCCCGATCACCGTTGCCGCCCTCGGTTCCGAGCCGGTACTGCAGGGTGTCGATCCGGCCGTCACGCCGTTCAACTTGACGGACGGCGCCCATGCCGAGCTCGTCTTCGATCCGCAAAAGCGCGAGGCGATCGCCGGCGGCGATGTCGTCGCCTCCGAAGTCGGCGCCGGCGACATGCCCTTCGTCGTCGACCGGATGGCGGCGCTCGACACGCTGAAGCGGCTATCGGAGACCAACCCGCAAACCGTGCGGGTGACACCGTCCGACAAGGTCCATCGCGACGGCGAGCGCGTCGGCGTCACGGTGTCCGATCTTGCCGGGCGCAAGCTCGTGCTGTTCGACGTCACCGGCGATGGCACCGTGCAGTTCCTCTATCCCGGCGAAAGGGAAGCCGATGCCGAGATGTCTGCAACCTTCGATCTCGACCTTTCCGTCGTCGCTCCCTTCGGCACCGACCTGCTCGTCGCCGTCAGCTCCGATCAGCCGATGCCTGGTCTGGTCGAATTCCTGAAACAGAACGACAGGCGCCGCACCGCCGGCAACATCGCCAGACACCTCGGCGAACTTCTGCCCGAGGGCGCACGCGTCGGATTTACGGTCCTCTATACCTCCGCCGGAGCCAGGCTATGAGCACGTCGATCAGTAGGGTCCTCAACATTGCGGCCGTCCTCCTGCTTCTGGCCGCTCCTGCCCTGGCGCAGCAGGACACGGATTTTGCCGGCGAGGATGGCGGCCGGGTGATCGGCGGCCAGGCGGCGAAAAAAGGCGAATGGCCCTGGCAGGTGAAGATCCTGGCGCCCGATCCCGAGCAGCGCGGCCGCTTCGGCGGTCATTGCGGCGGCTCGCTGATCTCGCCGCGCTGGATTCTGACCGCCGCCCATTGCGTCACCAGCGGCCGTTCCGGCAAGCAGGATCTCTTCGCCCGCGACCTGCTGATCGTCGAGGGAAAGTCGAAGATCGACAAGGTGATCTCCGTCGACGGCCCCGATAAGCCCGGTCTGTCGGTCGAAGACGTGATCATTCACGAGGATTTCGACCGCAAGGTCTTTGCCAACGACATCGCCCTCATCAAGCTCGCCGAACCCGCCGTGTCGAAACCGGCAATCCTCGCCTCGGCTTCGGACGAGGCCGTGGAAAGCCCCGGACACACCGCCGTCGTCACCGGCTGGGGTTACACCAAGGCCGATCACGGCTGGGATGACAAATACCTGCCGACCGAACTGCAGGAGGTCGAGCTGCCGCTTGTCTCGCGCGAGGATTGCCGCGCCTCCTATCGCGAGAGCTCGATGCGCATGAACCCGATCGACGAGCGCAATGTCTGCGCCGGCTATGCCGAGGGCGGCAAGGATGCCTGCCAGGGCGATAGCGGCGGGCCGCTGGTCGCGCAGCGCCCCGACAAGCGCTGGATCCAGCTCGGCATCGTCAGCTGGGGCGCCGGCTGCGCCGAGGCCGAGCATTACGGCGTCTACACCCGCGTCGCCGCCTTCCGCGATTGGATCGCCGCCAAGACGGACGGCGACGTGCCGAACGCGCCCGACACCTCAGCTGCTTCCGCCGGCGACCAGGTGGCGGCGATCGGCACCAAGCGCCGGCCTGCTCCCAGCGAGACGGCGGCCGGGACGAAGCAAAAACAGACTGCGGCCGCACAGATGGAGGCCAACCTTGCGATCACCACGCCGCCCGACGGCACGAACGCGCCTGCGGGAACGACGGAGACTCCACCGGCCGCTTCGCCCGACGGCAGCCAGCCCGAGGTTCAGGCGCCGGCCGCCGAGCTGCCGATGGCCGTGCGTTCTCCCGGCGACCGTGCGCTGCTGATCGGCATCGACGATTACGAGATGCGCGAGGCGAAGCTGACGGGCTCGGTCGACGATGTGAAGGCGATGCAGCTCTTCCTGGTCAAGACGGTCGGCTACCGTCCCGAACAGATCCACACGCTCACCAACCGCAAGGCTAGCCGCGCGGCGATCCTTGCCGAGATCGACGACTGGCTCGTGCGCCAGTCTGAGACCGGCAGCCGTGTCTTTCTCTATTTCAGCGGCCAGGGCTCCGAGGAAATGGGCGCCGAGGCGACGACGAGCCCGACGCTGGTTGCCGCCGATGCCAAGCTGGTGCGGGACGGCGGCAAGGTGACCGTCACCAACCAGATCCGCGAGACCGAAATCGCCGCCCGGCTGAACAGCCTCAAGGACCGCCGCGTCACGCTGCTGATCGATGCCTGCCATGTCGGCCCCGGCAGCCGCAGCGCGGTCGCCGCACCCGCCGGCGGCACGGTGCGCTGCCTCGGCCCGGCTTTGGCGTCGCTGCAGCCGCCGAACCGCTCCGGCAAGGAGGCGAAATTCTCCTTCGGCGGCGAAACGGCGATGGTCTGGTCGGCGGTCAATGCAGGCCAATGGGCGCTGGTCGATACCGAGGCTAAACCGCCGCTCGGCGTCTTCACCCGCCGTTTCATCGAGGGCGTGCAGGAAGGGGTGGCGCGCGCTTCCGACAAGCCTGAGGTCAGCAATGCCGCCCTGCTCGATTATGTCAGGCGCAAATCGGACGAATATTGCCGGGCGCATTCTGAGGACTGCCGCTTCACACCGGTGCCGCAATTCTACGGCCTGCCGGATGCGCTCGGCCGCGACGTCGTTACCGGCGAGGAGGCAAAGACGCCGGTCGCCGCCGTCGAAAATACGTTGAAGACCGACAATGAGGCGGGTGTTGCCGTCGACGTGCTGCCCGGCACTTCGGTCAGCATCGGCGACAAGGTGGCGATGCGCGTCTCCACCAAGAAATCAGGTTACCTGATCCTCGTCGATATCGACGCGGCGGGCAAGCTGACGCAGCTCTATCCGAACAAACGCTCGATGGGCCTGAAACCGACTGCCAAGGGCGGCGACAACCGGCTCGACCCGGCCCGGCCCGTGGTCGTGCCCGATGCCCGCAATCCCTATATCGGCTTCGAATATGTGGTGGAGGGGCCGGCCGGCGTCGGCATGGTCGTCGCCATCCTCAGCGACAAGCCGATCGAAGTGCTCGACCTGCCAGACGTGCCGACGCCGCTCGTCGGCCAGCGCGCTGCCTTCAACTATGTCTACGACCTCGCCCGAAGCCTCAGGATCGTCGGCGACGACGAGACCGGCGTCCAGGGCAAATGGTCGTTCGATTCCAAATTCTATCGCATCCGCTGAAAGAGGAGCGAATGATGTCGAAATCTCTTCTGCTGACGGGCCTCGCCGCTTCCCTGATGGCGCTGGCGCCCGCCCACGCGGGCGATGCTACAGACACCGGGGCGGTGCTTGCCGCCCAGGCCGGGCTTGCCGTCGACCTGATCGACCGCACGCTGGCGAAGGAAGGGGCGGCCAACATCATGGTGTCGCCGGCAAGCCTTGCCGCCGCGCTCGGTCTCGCAAGCCTCGGCGCCTCGGACGCGGGCAAGGGGGCGATCGCCAGGGGGCTGGGTTTCGGCGATGCGGTCAAGGGGCCGGAGAAGGTGCTCGACGAGATGAACCCGAAGACGCCGCCGGCGGCGGATGCGCCGCTCGCATCAGGCGTTGCGATCGTCTTCGACGACAAGCTGGCGCTCGTTCCCGATGCTCTCTCTATGCTGGCCGAGCACCGCATCAGGCCGTCGATCGAGGATCTCGATCAGCCCCAATCCGTCGAGCACATCAATGGCTGGGTCAGGCAGGCGACGCGCGACGCCATTCCGGCGATCCTGGAAACGCCGCCAGGCGGCGGCTTCATCAGCCTCGGGGCGCTCTCCTTCAAAGCCCGCTGGAAAACCGCCTTCGAGTCCGCAAGTCCGGCAGCCCCGTTCCGGCGGCCGGACGGCTCGACGGTCTCGGTGCCGATGATGCATCTTGTCGGCGACGGCCAGAAATTCCGCGTCGACGATCGTTTCGCAGCCGTCGACCTCGCCTATTCAGGTGAAACCTACCGCATGGTGGTGATCGCGGCGCGCTCGGAAAAGGGCGTCGGCGGCGCCGATCTCAAGACCCTTGCCTCCTGGCTTCAGGGCGAGAAATTCGAACCCGCCAAGGGCGAAATCTTCCTGCCCCGCTTTTCCCTCAACGACGGGCGTGATTTGATGCCGACACTCCATGCGATGGGCCTTTCGCCGGAAAAAGCGAGCGATGCGGCTTTTCCCGGGTTCACCACGGAAAACATCAGCTTGTCGCGCGTTCTGCAGAAGACGATGATCAAGGTCGATGAGAACGGCACGGAAGCGGCGGCGGCAACGGCCGTGGTCACCGAACGGAGCATCGATCCGAAACTGGTGCGGGTGAGCGCGGATGCCCGTTTCGCCTTCGCGCTCCGCGATACGAAGACCGGCCTCTTTCTCGCCGCCGGCCTGATCGGCGATCCGCTTCTGGCGGGTGAATGACATGCGCTTTGAAGAAGACAAAATGGCAGGGGGACACGTGCATGAGAAGTGATCTGATCGCCCGCTACACGATCGGCGAGCCGGTCTATGAGAACGAGTTCATCGTCTATCCGGCTCAGGACAAGCGGATGGATCGTTCGGTCTTCATTGTCGCGCCTGATGTTGCGCTGAAACTGGACAAGGCTCGCTTCGAGCGGGTCTGGACCTCGGTCAACGAGGCCAAGTCGCTGACGGCGCGGCGCTTCGTCGAAATCGAGGACCTCATCCCGCCGTCGCCGGAAGACGACAATTTTTATATCGTCGAGAAGCGGCCGTCGAAGACGCTGCACCAATATCTCGAGGAAACCGAGATGGTGGCCTATGACCGCGCTATCGAGATCGGCCGCCACATCCTCGAAGGGCTGGCGACGCTGCACGGGGCGGGTTATGCCCACAATGCCCTGACCGACCAGTGCATCTATGTGTCGGAGGATTATTCCGGCCTCTCGGTCCGGATCGGCAACCTGCACCTGATCTCCAAGATCGGCGAGCACATCATCCCGCCCTATGCGCCGGAATTCGGCGCGCCGGAGATCTATGCCAGCGGCACCCTCTCCGCTTCCGCCGCGCTCGATATCTATGCGATGGGCATGATCGCCTACAAGCTCTTCCTGCCGCGGCAGACCTATGCCAGCGTCTTCGACAGCGTCATGGTCTGGGAGGACGAGCACCAGCGCGAGCAGAGCTGGAAGAACATCCATCTCGACCCCTCCAATATCTTCCCGCGCCTCGACGTGCTGATCCCCGGTTTCCCCGAGGGACTGGCCAGCCTGATCGAAAGAATGCTGAGCCGCGACCCGGCCCAGCGCCCGCGCATGGGCGCCGATGCGCTCGGCGAATTCAGCCGCGTCACCACCGGCATCCAGCCGATGGCCTGGGATCCGCGCGGCGGCATGCCGCAACAGCCGGAAACCCCGAAGCGGAAGAAATGGACGCTCGCGCATTTCTCGATGATCGGTGCGCTGATTTTGATCTGCATCGGCGTCGGAGTCGTCACCATCCCGAAGCTGCTGCGCCCCGACCCCAAGCTCGTCGCCGATGTCGGCACCTGGAAGAAGGAGGCCGAGAGCCGCAGGGACAAAGCCATCGCCGCCAAGGCACCGGAACGCCCCTCCGATGACGAGGCGAAGCTCTCCTACGATGCCGGCGCCGCCGCACTGACCGAGGCCAATGCCGCCCTCAAGGACGAAGACTATAAAAAGGCGCTTCCCGGCTACCAGAAGGCGGCCATCAGCCTCGGCAAGTCGCTGATAACAATCTCGAAAGAAAATGCCGAGAAGGCCAAATCAGCCGCTGCCGCCGCTGGCGGCGACAAGGCGCCGAGTTTTGCCGAGGCCGACAGCAAGATGAAGGCCGCCGCCGACAGCGCCGCCGCCCAGCAGATGCATGGCGCGGTCGATAATTACCAGGCCGCCAAAACGGCTTACGAGGACCTCGCCAAGGGGCTGACCGCGCTGACGGCAGCCGAAAAGGACGCCGTGGCAAAACGCGAAACCGTCACCCGCATCGGCGCCGGCGACAGCCCCGACCTCGCCAAGGCGAGCGGCCTGATGACCGAGGCCAAGGCCAAGGCCGAGCAATGGCAGCTGCCGGCCGCGACCGCGGGCTACGGCGACGCCGCCAAGCTGTTCGCCGCGCTGATTGCGGATGTCATGGCGGCCAAGGATGAGGCGACGGCGCTCAGGCGGAAGGTCACCGATCTCCACGCCTCGCTGACGACACGCGCCGGCCCCGCCGATCCGACGCTTGCCGCGCTCGCGCCGAAGCTCACCGAGGCCGATGGCCGCTACAGCGCCGAGGCCTACAAGCTCGCCATCGCTGCCTATCAGCCGATCCTTGCCGATCTCGAAGCGCTGTCGGCGCGCGGCTTCTGCCCGGTCGCACCGAATGTCGCCTTCGAGACCATCCCGGCCGGCAGCTATTCGCTTGACAATGTCCGGCTGATGACCTCGTCGCTGAAGGAGCTCGGCGGCATGCTCGGCGTCGCCAATGGCGCCGTGAAGGTCGAAAAGTCCTTCTGCATGCAGGCAAAGGCGGTGACCCGCGCCGAAATGGCAGAGTATTACACCGCCAACGCAGACCCGGCCTCCGCCCAGGCCTATGCCGGCAACCCCGAGCAGCCGGCCGACGACGTGCCGCTCGCCGAGGCGCAAAACTATACCGCCTGGCTGTCGAAACAGCTGAACGCCCCCGTTCACCTGCCGTCAGCGACCGAATGGATGGCAAGCGCCGTCAAGCTGACGACGGAAAAACTGCCCGACAATGGCGACATCATCCTGCAATGGAGCGCCACCCCCTGCGAAGCCGGCGGCAATGTCGCCTTCATGGCCCAGGAAGGCTCCACTTTCGTCGTCTGCTCGGATGCATCGGCTGGTGGGATTTTTCGGGTTAGCGCTGAATTGCGGTGAGGGGCGGAGGCCTTGAGTCGAATTGTCCGCTGAAAGGCGTGGGATTATTGGGGTTCGGTATCAACAAGGGGTACCGCCTTTGCTCGCGCATCTCAGGCTCGGAGAGCTCCTTCGTGCTGGCGGAGCGACTGAACACCATTCACGTCTTCAATTCTATTTCGTCTTATGGGCGCGATAAGCGGTTGCGAGCTCGAAACTTGCTATCCGCCATTTCATTTGCCAGTGGTATTATTTGAACGCGCAGCGCGCGCCGCGATACATTCGGTGCCGAAGGGGAATAATATGCTTTCAGTAGAGAGATGCCTCTATGCCGACGGCGTCGTTGGCGGAGCAATAATATTGTTGTTGGTATTCTTATTTTTGGCTATCGAGGAAGCGCGAGAAATTTTATTTTATATTAGAAATAACTGGAATTTTGACTTCGACAGCAATATTGGAGGAAAGATATATAAGGGAGACTCAACCGACGATCGAGATCTTGCGACAAACAGATCAAGGGTTTTATATGGAAGACCGTTCCTTATTGTAGTGTTTTTGGCATTTCTTATTATTCATATTGCCGTTCTGTTCTCGAAATAAGTTTCGCTCTTAGTCAGTGACGATGTGGACCTTAAGAGCTTGCTGAGTGACTAAGGTATAAGAGTTCGAGTTTGAGGTTCTCAGCTAAAGGTCAAGTTGTGCATCTCTACAATGGGTCGCCACGGTCTGTGGAAGGTCTGGAAACCGCTGTTGGCGGCGCGTCCCCGCTACGCTCGTATCCTTCAAACCGCCTTCTCACGATACGCATGAAATCACAACCCGGTTACGCGCGACATATGAACTGTTCTTACTGCGATGTCAGCCGCCCGACGACATCTGTCGGCTGGCCGAGCCCATTTTCTTTTTGATTCATAATCTCCCGTTTAGGCAGCGTCTATCCCAAAGATTTCAATTCCAAATTTCTGAATACGCGCGTACATTGAACATGGGGACTGCAGTATCCGTGCGTTGAGGGTCGGGGATAATGTGCTGGAATACATCATCAGCATTCACGCCTGTCGGGTTTGCTTTGCGAGGTCCGAAATCTCGCAAGATCGTGTGGACATTGGGCGACGCGGCGCGTCTCCTGATGAACGACTGGCCTTGCGATGACGGAGAGGAATATATGGCCGCCGTCAAAGCCTGCGTCGACGCCATCACCGGCAAAATTTCCCCGGAACAATTCCGCGAAGTGCTTCTGCGTGCGGCCGACGAGGCAGGCATCCGCACTCTATCGCTCGTTCCGCAGCGAATGGGTGAGCGGCGCCCGCACGTGCCGCCGATGATGCGGTAGTCACTATTTCACGCGGCTGCCTTTCCTTTTTTGCGTTAGCGAACATATGACAAATTTCGATTTCAGGGGCGCATAGGGGCGGCTGCTCTTTCGGAAGGCTAGCTGGCGAGGTGCACTGCTACGTCCTTGGTATAACTCTTCGAGCCAAGAACCACGAAACGGGCGTTCCAAGCCGACTGGTTCCGACGTAACCGCTCTAAGCCTTACAAGTGAGGTGTCGGTCCTCCTCGACGGTCCGCACGGGAGCCGCCGAGTGCTGGCTCCCTGTCCAATGCCATGGCGGCCGCCGCCCGCAGCTCGCCCTTCGGCACCTGCCGCTCGCCTCTCAGCCCTCCGATTTCAGCTTACCGCCAACCGCCCAGGAATCCTTGGCGACTTCCGTGATCAGGATTTCCACTGATTCCGGCGGGCAGGCCAGGGTGTCGACGGCGGCCCTGGTTGCTTCGCGCACGAAGGCGCGCTTCTGCTCGTCGGTGCGGCCGGGATGCATCTGCAGGTGAAGAATGGGCATGGTTTTTCCTTCGTGGGGTTGGTGCTGTCCGTAGCCTTGGCGCCGGCATCACGACTATGTTGTAAATGCTGAGGTTGATAAATAAGTTCACAGTATCGTCATTCGAAACCTGGAGGTAGGCAATCGTGGGCAAGCTGGCCGGCATGGCGATGTTCGTCAGGGTCATCGACAATGGCAGTTTCGCGGCGGCCGCGGAGATCGCGCAGGTGTCGCCGGCCATGGTTGCCAAGCACATCAAGACGATCGAGACCCGGCTCGGGGCCAAGCTGATCCATCGCACCACGCGGCGGCATCAGCTGACGGAGGTCGGCCAGCTCTATTACGAGCGCTGCAAGCGCGCGCTTGCCGAAGTGGCGCTGGCCGAGGCTTCGGCAAGCGAGCTGCAATCGGCGCCGCGCGGCCGACTTCGGCTGGTGGCGCCTGTCAGCTTCGGCACGCAAGTGCTGGTGCCGGCGTTGATCGAGTATCAGAACGCCTATCCCGAGGTCAGCATCGAGCTGTCGCTCGACAACAATGTCCATGATCTCGTCGGCGAGGGGTTCGAGCTCGGCATCCACATTGGCCCGCTCTCAGACAGCAGCCTCGTCGCCCGCCCGCTCACGCCCTATAGGCGCATTCTCGCGGCCGCGCCGGATTATCTTGCCCGCCATGGCCGGCCGGCCGCGCCGGAGGATCTGACGACCCATCTCTGCCTCGGCCACTCCTATTGGCGCATGTCGGATCTCTGGCACCTGGTCGGCCCGGGCGGCGAAATGCGCGACGTGCCGATCTCCGGAAAGTTCTCCACCAACCAGGGCGCGGCGCTGCGCATGGCAGCGCTCAGCGGTGCGGGAATCGTGCTTCAACCGGAACTGCTGCTCGCCGCCGACATCGCCGAAGGACGGCTCGAACAGGTGCTGCCGGAATGGTCCTACAGGCCTGTGCCGATGTTCCTTATCTACGCCCCGAACCGGCGCCCGACAGCGATGCTGCGGACGGTGATCGATTTCCTGGTGGAACGGTTCGGCTAAGTCGATCGACGTCGACATAGCGACGGGCGTGCCGGCACATCCTCCGCACGGTAAGACTCTTCTCACCGGATCAAAGCCCGTGATAGAAGCGCTCATGGGCATCAGGAACTATTTGATCGAAGGCAGTTCGGGCACTGGAAAAACGTCTGTCGCTTCCGAACTGGAGCGGCGGGGCTACCATGTTGTCCACGGTGACCGCGTCCTGGCATATGTGGGCGACCCCGAGACCGGCCGCGCACTCGCGGGACCTCCCGAAGGCGCCGACCGCATTGCTTGGGGATACGCGCATTGGATTTGGCCTGCCGAAAAGGTCCGGGCCATTGCTGCCGACACCACCCACCCTGTCACTTTCTTCTGTGGCGGATCGCGCAATTTCCACAAATTCCTGCACCTGTTCGATAAGGTTTTCGTGCTCGATATCGACGTTGAGACCTTGAACCGACGATTGGATGGGCGGCCCAATGAGCCGGGCTTCGAGCCGGCTGAGCGGGCTCTGGTGCTCCGTTACCACAACACCCGGGAGTATCTTCCCGCCGGTATCAATATCGACGCGGCGGGGAGCGTTACGGGTGTGGTCGACGATATCCTCGCTCAACTCACCTGAACTCCTGAAGCTGAATCGGATGCGAAGCGCTCGATCGCTGTTGGAAATGCGCTGGTCGCCTGAACGCCGATCGGCGGCACTTCTACGGCAAGGAAAGTTGCGGAGGCTTGCGCTTGACGCGTGAGCAGGCTATACACTGAACTAGATGGTTCAGTATTTAGATCCTCCCCTCGATCTCTCGTTCGCGGCGCTGTCAGATGCGACCCGCCGCGGGATCATCGATCAGCTTGGGCGAGGGGAGGCGTCGATCACCAGTCTCGCGGATAAGTTCCATATGACGCTGACCGGTATGAAGAAGCACGTCCAGGTTCTCGAGCGGGCGGGGCTTGTCGTCACGCAGAAGGTCGGACGGGTGAGAACCTGCAAGCTTGGAAAGCGCGGCCTCAAGGCGGAGGCCGAGTGGATCGAGGCGCATCGCAAGCTGTTCGAGGCCCGCTTCGAAGCATTGGACGAAATCATCAACGAAATGAACCGGGAGGGAAGCGATGACTGAGCAGGTTGAGAGGGCAGGTGGTACGCAGAACGGCACGTCAGTGGAGCGCAGAGGGGATCGCGAACTCTTGGTAACGCGGATGTTCAATGCGCCGCCGAGCACGGTTTACAGGGCGTGGAGCCAGCCCGAGCTGTTCCAGCGCTGGTGGGTGCCGAAATCAGCACCCGGCATTTCGCTCGTATCGTGCGATATGGACGTCCGCACCGGCGGCAAATATCGGCTGGAATTCGGCGCCGGCGGTTCGGACACCATGGCCTTTTATGGCAAGTATCTCGAGGTGGTGCCGAACGAGCGCATCGTCTGGACCAACGACGAGGGCGAAGAGGGCGCGATCACCACCGTGACCTTCGAGGACCAAGGCGGGAAGACGCTTTTGGTTTTCCACGAAATCTATCCGTCCAAGGAGGCGCTTGTGGAAGCACTGCAGGGCTCGGCTGTCGCATTGCCGGAGCAGTTGGAGCAGCTCGACGAATTGCTTCCCGGCCTGATCGGATAGCGGACGGCCCTTAGACCGCCTTTGCCGCCACCCACACTGGTTTGGAACGCAACTCGTCCTGTTTCATTACCGTGGAGGCGGTAAGAAAGGGGAGTTATGGGAATGCTGATCCAAGGAATCTACGCCGCGCTCGCAACTGCCAACATGGATAAAGCGGAGAGGTTTTACACTCAGCTGTTTGACCGGGAGCCTGATGATCGTCCCATGGAGGCGTTGATCCAATGGCGCAACATCGCCGGAGCGAATATTCAAATCTTCCTCGACAAGGAGAATGCCGGGTTCGGCAGGCTGACCATTGTGGTGCCGAAAATGGATGAAGCCCGCAGAGCGCTCGAAGAGGGTGGGGTGACGCTCACAGGTGAATCCGAGGGCGACTACGGAAGGATTGCCCAGATCGCGGATCCGGACGGCAATCGCATCACCCTTGCGGAGCCGCCCTCTCGGCCGTTCGATACGCATCGAAGATAGCGTCGCGGCTTGACCCCTTGGTTTGCCCGCGCCTAAGGTTCCCCATGGGCGAGCCGGAAATTACTCTCACAGGCGGCGCAGATTCGAATGTTGTCCGGGTCGGCGGCACGGTTCGGCGCGGTGGGCGCGCATGGTCTTCTGCCGTTCTCGACCTGCTTCGCCACGTTGAACGGCAAGGATTTGAAGGAGCTCCCCGTGCGCTCGGCTTCGATGATAAGGGACGCGAATGTCTCACTTACGTCGAAGGTGACGTTGGCTTGGGCAAAGGCTTCATCCCGGATCAACTTGGCCGCTTCGAGGTCCAGCTTCCCGACTACGTCTGGGGTGACCGGGCCCTTGTCGAACTAGGGAAATTGCTGCGATCCTACCACGATGCTGCAGCAAGCTTCCCCTGGAATGAGCGCAACTGGCGTCTTGAACCTCAGGAACCGGTCGAGACGATCTGTCACAACGATCTGTCACCGTGGAATACCGTCTTCCGAGCTGGCCTTCCTGTCGCGTTTATCGATTGGGATGCTGCAGCACCAGGACCGCGCTCTCGGGACCTTGGCTTCATTGCGTGGCGTTGGGTGCCATTTTGGCGTGACGAAAAATGCAAAGCGCATGGTCTGCCGAAAGGCGTGCGCGAGAAAGCGCGGCGCTTCCAGCTATTCCTAGAGGCCTATGGGGTAGAGCCTGAGATTGAGATCATGAGGGCAGCCATCGAAAGGGTGCGGCAGATGCAGCAACATATGCGCGATCTCGCTGCATCCGGCTCTGCATGGGAAATGGAATTGGAACGCCGTGGCGTCCTTGATGAAGGAGCGCTCGAAGTGGCCTGGATGGAAGAACACGCAGGGGAATTGGTGCAGCGACTTGGTGCGTCGTCATAACACTTGGATCACGCTGCGCGAGCTTCGAGGCGCCGCCCCACGCCGTCTATTTGACGACGTTGAGATCGAAAGTCACGTCGCGAACAACGCCGTCTCCATAGGACTCCCGACGGGTTCAGCTGCCTGCGAACGCGCGGCCTAGGTCGCAGCGGATCGCCCTGACCGACGGTGTGGCTTCGATCTCAGGCAACAGACCATCCACCGTCCACCAGCCGGCGCCGGTGATCAGGCTCGCAGCCGGCGATGCCAGGAAGAGGATGGTCTCGGCGACCTCCGTGGGATCGCTGAAGCCGCAATGCCCCTTTCATCAACGGCGCTCAAGCAGTTTGCGGATAGCGGTCTCAAAGCTCGTTGTGCCCTTGCGCGGCCGAGCCTCGCCGCCTTCGAACTCGATCCAGCCTTCGTTGAAGCCGTCAAGCATGCGCATACGGGGTCGGGGGTTCTGCATGCCGTGGTTCAAAAATAGCGCTTCCCATGTCTCTCTTGGAACCGGCTCAGCACGGACCGTCTTGCCGAACACGATAGAGAAGGCCTCCGCCATCTGCAGCGGCGTGATGCGGAAAGGGCCCTCAAGTTCGACGATGAGTTTGCCGGTCCAGTCCTCCTGCAGCATTTCAGCCGCAGTGGCGCCGACATCGCGCACGGAAACCATTGGCACGGGTTTGGTGAGCGGCTGCAGGAAGCTTGGCATGACGCCGCTCTCCCTTGCAGGCGCGATGTCCCAGGCTGAATTCTCCATGAACCAGGCGGCGCGCAGGAAAGCCACCGGCATCGGAAGTGTCGATATTGCCTGCTCGAAGAGGCCGAGCTGGCTCAGCAGATTCTCCTCCTTTGCCTGAGCGCCGATCGTCGATAGGCAGACCAGCTTTTTCGGTGATGCCTTTGTGAGCGCCGTCTTGAGCGCTTCGATGATAGCCTTTACCTCCGGGAAACCCGGCGCAGGATCGAAACTTGGCGGCAGAAGCAGGAAGACGCCCTCGGCCCCTTCGAAGGCCAGGGCGAGCTCCGGCGCGTCCGTCATGTCGGCAATGGCGATCTCCGCACCGCGATCCCGCCAGGCGCCTGCTTTTTCCGTATTGCGCAGGACTGCACGGACAGGCAGTCCCTGATCTAGCAATTTCGCGCCAACCACGGCGCCGACCTGGCCTGTTATTCCAGTCACAGCAAACATTCTCGGACTCCATTTGGCAGCGGCCCGCGCCGGGATGAATGAAAGATGCGCCAAAGTTGCTTTTGACTGAACTGCCCCTTTGTCAGATAATTCATGACAAAATATCAGGAATTGGACGATGTTCGACGGACGATTGCTGAATGGCGTCGGCGTGCTGGCCGCCGTGGTCGAGAGCGGCAGTTTTGCGCGGGCAGCCGTGGCGCTGGGGCTGACAGCTTCTGGAGTCAGCCGGGCAGTGGCGCGACTTGAGAGCCGTATCGGCGTGCGCCTGCTCGAGCGGACGACCCGTTCCCTGAGGCTCACCGATGACGGTACGCGTTTCTACGAACAGGTCGTGCCGCTACTCGGCGGCATCGAAGAAGCCGCTGCCTATGCGGCCGGGACGACGCAGACGGTGCGTGGGAGGCTGCGGATCAATGTCGATCCTTATTTTTCGCGGCTGATTCTCGGGCCGAATCTCGGCACCTTTCTCGACCGCTATCCCGATCTTCAGATCGAGGTGGTGACAAGGAACGAGATCGGCGATCTTGTCGCCGACGGCATGGATGTGGCGGTGCGCTTCGGCGAAATCCCGGCGAAGAACTCGCTGATTGCCCGGCAGCTTTTTCGCACGAGGGTGATCACCGTTGCCGCGCCATCCTATCTTGCACGGCACGGCACGCCGAAGCTGCCTGTCGACCTGACTGATCATACCTGCATCCAATATCAGGACCCTTTGACGGGCAGGGCTTTCGAATGGGAGTTGCGGCGCGGAAA
Source organism: Rhizobium etli CFN 42 (assembly GCF_000092045.1). Lineage (NCBI taxonomy): Bacteria > Pseudomonadati > Pseudomonadota > Alphaproteobacteria > Hyphomicrobiales > Rhizobiaceae > Rhizobium > Rhizobium etli. The sequence goes on from NC_007765.1 coordinate 170,654, forward strand.
GAAGGTGGTGCCGATCGAAACTCGGGGCCGCGTCCTCGTCAATGATGCCGGCACGGCGCTTGCTACCTGTCTCGCGGGGATCGGCATTGCCCAGGTCTTCTCGCTCGGCATGAAGCCCTATATCGACAGCGGTCAGTTGGTCGATCTCTATCCGGACTGGCCCGATGAGACCTTTCCGCTGCACTGCTTCTACACTTCGCGCCATCATGTGCCGGCCAAGGTTCGCGCCTTTATAGATTTTTGCGTCGAAATCGTCAGCTAGATGCCGCTGCAAAAATCGGCTCGAAGGCTTTTGCCAACCAGCATCTTCGGCGGGTTCAGCGGCCGCGAAAGCGCGGCATACGTCGCATCACACTAGCCGACGATATGGCCTTCGGCTCACGCGACGGACCAGCCACCATCCACCAATAGGTTCGCGCCGGTGATCAGGCTCGCAGCCGGCGATGCCAGGAAGACGACCGCTCCCACCACATCATTGGTTTCACCGATCCGGCCGAGGGGAATGTGATCGAGCGTCGCTTGGCGATTGGCGGGGTCGGATAGAAAGGGTGCCGTGCCATCCGTGTGGATGAAGGTCGGGGATACGGTGTTGACGGTGACATTGTAGCGTGCCCATTCGGCCGCAAGGCAGCGCGTCAGGTGATTGATGGCCGCCTTGCTCATGCAATAGATTGCCTCGCCGCGCAGCGCCACGGTGGCCGCCTGTGAGCTGATGCTGATGATCCGGCCGCCATTTTGCTTGATCATCTGACGCCCGACGGCCTGGGTCATCAGGAAGGTGCCCTTGATGTTGACATCGAGGATCTCGTCGAGGTCCTTCTCCTCGACGAGTTCCGCAAGATTGCCGGGAGCCACGCCGACGTTGTTGACGAGGACGTCGATCCGATCAAATGTCGTCAACGCTGCGTCGACGGCCTGTGCGATATGGGCTTTGTTGGGAATGTCGAGTTCAACGGCGAGGATTTTTCGCCCCGCGCCCTCGAGTTCGGCGACCAGGTCCGCCGACGCTGCGACATTGCGGACCCCCAAGACAATATCGGAGCCTGCCGCGGCGCAGGCAAGCGCGCAAGCTCGGCCGATGCCGCGGCTCGCGCCTGTTACCAAAGTCACTTTGCCGTCAAGGCTGAAGTCCGGCGCATGCCTCTGCATCGTGGTGCCTCCCTTGGGAAACCCAATTATGGCAAGGTCGGCGAGCGGATGCCAGATTTTGTGCGCGTGCTGAGGAGTGTCGCCTTGGGACGCAGAAGCACCCCAAGCAGACATGCCGCGCTGGCTGTGTGCTAGTTGCGGCGCTTCGATGGGTGTAGACTGCGGAGACGATTGCATGTTCATGCAAGGCAACGATGATGGGCACCCCCGCGCTCGACCGAAAGCTGCTCGCGATCCTCGCGGCGGATATGGTTGGCTACTCCAAGGCGATGGAGGCCGATGAGGCCGGCACCATCAGGCGGCTGAAGGCCATCCGCGCCGAGCTGATCAATCCGGCCATCTCTGAGCGCCATGGCAGCGTTATCAAGCTGATGGGCGACGGCGCGCTCGTCGCCTTCGACAGTGTCGTCGATGCGGTTGCCTGCGCCGCAGAGTTTCAGAATAGCGTGGCGGCGCGCAATGCCGACCTGCCGGAGCCTGAGCGCATCGTATTCCGCGTCGGGATCAATCTGGGCGATGTTGCCTTGGTGGATGGCGATCTGTATGGGGATGGGGTGAATGTCGCCGCGCGGCTGGAGCATTTGGCTGAGCCTGGCGGCGTGATGGTGTCGGGGACGGCATTCGATCATCTCCAGGGCAAACTCGAGTGGCCGCTCGATTTCGCCGGCGAGCAGCAGGTCAAGAACATCAGCCGCCCCGTGCGGATGTACCGGCTGAGGCTCGACGGCAAACGGGCGCATCGCCCGTTTCTCGCACTGAGATCGCGCTGGGCCAAAACGGCTGCGGCGGCGATCGTTGCGTTGGCTCTGGCAGGCGGCGGGGCCGCCTGGTGGTTCTTCCAGCCGGAGCCTCTGATCGGCAAGCCGTCGGTGGCGGTGCTGCCCTTTAACAATTATGGCGGCGACGATGCCAGCGGGCGTCTCGCCGACGGCCTGACCGAGGACGTCATCACCGACCTCGCGCGGTTTCCCGAATTCGAGGTGGTGGCGCGGAATTCGACTGAAGCCTATAGAGGCAAGCCGGTGGATGCCCGTCAGGTCGCAACTGCGCTCCATGTCGGCTTTGTTCTGGAAGGTTCGATCCAGCGGCAGAGTGGCCGGGTGCGCATCACAGCACAGTTGATCGATGCCAAAACCGGCCGCCATCTGTGGTCGGAGAATTGGGACCGGCCAGCCGAGGACGTGTTCGCCGTTCAGACCGAAATCGCAGAGCAGGTCGCCAACCGGCTCGGCGGCGGCATGGGACTGATTCAGGAGGCCGGGCGGGCTGCAGCCAAGCGCAAACGGCCCGAAAACCTGAATGCCTATGACTATTATCTGCTCGGGACCGAGAAGATTGAAAGTATCACCAAAGCCGATGCGGAGGAGGCAGTTACATTCCTCAACCGCGCCGTCGAGCTGGATCCGGGGCTGGCGCGGGGCTGGGTCGAACTTTACCACGCTCATGATGTATTGGGTGTGTTCGGCGTCGATCCCGAGAGCAATCGCAAGGCGGCTGCCGATGCGGCTGAACGCGCCGTGCGCCTTGATCCGTGAGACGCCGAAGCCCACGTGGTGTTTGCCATGAGCCTTGCCAATAAGGGCGACATGGGCCGCGCCAAGTCCGAATTCGATACCGCCCTTCGCCTGGCGCCGGGCTCGTCCGAAATCCTGACGTTTTACAGCGGCTTTGCCGCCCGCTTCAACGAACCGGAACGCGGTGCTCAAATGGTCGACAAGGTCATGCGGCTCGACCCGAACCATCCGATGTGGGCGTCCAACTTCTTCGCACCTGCCTATTTTATGGCGGGGCGGTACCAGGACGCGGTGACGATGCTGGAGCGCATGACGCCCAACAACTACCAAAGGTGGACTTGGGTGGTCCGCAGCAGCTCGCTTGCAGCACTGGGCCGAACCGATGAGGCGAAAGCTTCAGCCATGGAGGCTCTCAAACAGCACCCCGAGGTGACTGTCGAGAGCATGATCAATGAACCCGGCCTAAGCACGATCGAGCGCAACCGGTTCATAGAGACGATGCCGCTTGCCGGCTTCCCGGCTTGCGCCACGCCCGAGGCGCTGGCGAAACTCGCTAAACCTGTGCGACTGCCGGAATGCGAGGCGGGGAAGGTGGAGCCTCCCGGGCAACCGTAAAACAGCCGTGCAACGCGGCCCTCCAAGAGAGCCTCATCGTGAGGTGCCCCGCAGGGGCCTCGAACATCGCGCCTCCGATGAGAACGCACGGTACTTCGTCTTCATTAGGAATAACAGAGTCCGATCCCCGGGCGTGCAAGCCTACTCACGTCCTAGCCCGAATTAACTAAGAAAATCACACAATTAGTAAGTTGATCTGTCGCCGCTCTGATTATAGTCTTTTTATCTTATGGGAAGGCATAAATCCTCCTCCGACTGCAGAGATCAGTCGGAAATGGAGGCTTTTGCTATGGGCAAACAATCTCACGTGTCAGATGGTTTGAGTATCGCGCGTTGAAGCCGATAGCCGACCTCCAACGAGGAGAATCCTAACATCCGATTCAGCTCCCGTCGCGAGGCGGGGCGAGGAGTCGTATTCGTTGGCGACCAACGCCGGAGGGGAGCCAGCACATCTCCAGAAGGAACGCTCTGGCGCATGCCTGATGTTAGTGAACCCCGATCAAGGAGCATGTACCATGTCGAGACTTACGCTTTCGGTTTTCACCGCCCTCGCACTTCTGCTCGGTGGGCTTCAGTCGACGTTTGCTGCCAGCAGCAATTCACGGGACGAGACCACAACCATGGGCGAAAGCGGCAACCCGCCACCGAACGACAACGCAGGAAGCAGCAACGGCACCAAGGACACCTCAACAAACAAGGGCAACCCGGACAACACCAACTGCAACGACTGCGGTTCGACCGGGCCCGGCAACAAATGAGGCTAATCCGGACGTTATTACGTCCGGACAAACGTAGCAAAGCCAGGCCATTGGATGGCTAACTCTGCCGGAGCAGATTTTCGTCAGGCGAAAGGCGTGGCGAGGGCATACTCAAGGTGCCTCCGGCATTCAGGGGGTCCGCAGATTTGTCACCAAAGCTGCGGACCGCCTGATCGACCGGCCGGCTTGGCCGTAGGCGTGACTACGACGCGCGCTGGCCGGTCGACCCTCCGAGCCGTTTTGAAGAGTTTCGAACCGGCGCTCACCTCCGCGCCGGCGGCTTGGTGGCGGCGCGGCGCTGCAGCGCGAAACGCGCGGCCGAGCAGTTCACGTCGGGAACGAGATCGTAGGTCTGCTGGTAGAGGCTCTGCGCCAGCGTGTTGTTGCCGCGGTTTTCCGAGGCGAGGGCGGCAAGCGCCGTACGCTTGTAGGCCTCGACGATCGGCTCCGCCGCCTTTGCCAGCGCCGCATCGTCGGCGGGTTCGGTTGCCAGCGAAAGCGCGGCATAGGTGACATCGCCATCGCGGCCGACGCGGCCGCCGACGGCGCCGTTGAAAGTCTGCTCGGAGACCTGGCGCAGGCGCCTGGCGTTCTTGATGCATGTCGGGATGCGGGCGGCTTCCGCGTTGATGCGCTCCGCCGTCGGGCCGGCCTCCGTGCTGCCGCCGCCGGAGAGGATCACATAGCCGATGATCCCGACGACGGCGAGGTAGACGAGCCCCATGCCGGCGAGGAAGGCAGGCTGCTTGAAGAGCGGCTTTTTCGGCTTGCCGTCGTCTGCCTTGGCAGCCTCCTTCTTCGGCGCCTCCTTGGCCGGCGCCTTCTCCAGGAACTGGAATTCGACATCCCTGCCGAGGCGGAAACTGTCGCCGGCTTTCAGCGAAGCCGTCTGCAGCAGCGCCTCGCCGCGCAGCATGATCGGGTTCAGCCCCATGCGGCGGATGATGAAGCCGCCGTCGCTCTGCTTTTCGATGCGCGCGTGGATCGGCGCCAGGAACGGATCGTCGACGACGATATCGGCATTGGCTGCCCGGCCGATCGACATTTCCGCCCGGTCGAGCACATGGCTGCGGCTCTGGTCGCCGGGGCCGGTCTGAAGAAGGCTGGGTTTGTTGCCGCGAAAGAAGGAAAAGACCATGATCAGAACATCCCACTCGACATCATCTCGACGATTGCCGGCGCCAGCACCAGAAGCAGGATCGACACGACGATCATCATCGCCGGCATGACGATCTTGGCTTTCAGCTTTTCACTGGCCCTGTCGGCCTTTTCCCAGCGGCGGAAGCGCAGGTCGCGCGCATGTTCGCGCAACAGCTCGACGCGATTGCTGCCCTCGACCTCGCCCTGGATGACGGCGCGGATGACGCGCACCACCTCCTCGGCCGTCATGCGCGCCTCCAGGCGCTGCAGCGCCTCGATCATGCCGGTGCCGAGCGCCACGTCCTTCAGCGTCTGCTCGATCTCCTCGCTCATCACGGTGCCGGGGGCGGCCTCGGCATAGAGCCTCAGGCTTTCCGGCAGGGTCGCCTGCGCCTGCTGCGTCATGACGACGAGATCGAGGAAATAGGGAAATTCGCGCGAAATGCGTTCCTTGCGGTCCTGCATCTTGTCGTCGGCCACGACCCAGAAATAGATGGCGGGGATGAAGCCGAGGATCAGGCCCGCAACCAGCCCGCCGATGACGCTGCCGCTCGCAAAGCCGAACAGCACACCGAGCAGGATGAAGCCGAAGAGGCTGAGAACGACGAGAAGGGCGATATATTCACGCCCCGTGACGCCGCCGAACGGCCGGCCGCCATAGATCAGCTTCTTTTCGAGCTGGGCGCCGAAATCGGCGAGAAGCGGCTCGAAGTGTCTCAGCACGAATTCGACAGGCGTGCGCATGCCGATGCTGTCGACGATATTCGGCGGCGGCCCGTCGCCACCGGCCGTGCGGCGCACCACTTGGATGCTGCCGAGCAGATCGCCGATCCACCAGACGATGAGCGCGGCGGTGATGCCGGCAAGGACGATGATGATCGGGGCGAGGGGGATTTGCGACATCATACCGACACCTTCATCATCGAGCGCATCCAGAAGAAGCCGGTGGCGTAGAGAATGGCGCCGACGATCGCGATGACGATGCCGATGGCGTTGCCGAACACCTTGTCAATCAACTCCGGCTGGCCGAAGAAGATCATCAGGATCATGAACAGCGCGCCGCCATTGACGACGCGGAAGTTCATCCGCGCCTGCGACGACGAGGTGCTGATCTTCTGGTCGAGCTTCCAGATCTCCTTGAAGGATTTCGACATTTCCGTCAGCGGCTCTGATATGTCGCCGCCCTGGCGGGCAAACAGGCCGAGGGCGGCATCGACCATCTTGAAATGCAGGCTCGGCACGGTGCGGCCGTGGCGGTCGAGGGCCTCGACCAGGCCGATGCCGAGCTTCTGTTCGCGGGCAATGCGCTCGAACTCGCGCGAGGCCGGCATCTGGCCGGTATCGGCGACCGCATTGACGGCGACGGCAAGCGGCTTGCCGGTGCGCACCGCCGAGACGATCTGGTCAACGGCATAGGGAAGCTGGGATTCGATCTGCAGCCAGCGACGTTGCAGGAAGTAGCGGATCGTCGCCTTGGGCAGGAAGACGGCGACGGGAATGGCAACGACGATGCCGACGATCGGCCCGAAGATCAGCGAGATCAGAGAAAAGACGATGATTGCCGTGATGGCATAGGCGAGGATCATCGTATAGGGCGGCACGGCATCACGGCCGAAGACCTGGGCTGCCTCGCTGGCGAGCGCGATATCACGCTCGGTGGCGCGCAGGAGCGGTGCGGGCCATTGCACCGGCGCGCCCCAGACGAGCAGTCCCGCGGTCACCGCGCCGAGGCCGATCGTCAGGATCTGCAGAATGCTGATGTCCATGGTTCCACCCTCACACAAACATATCCAGGTTCTTGATCTCGCCGTCTTCGCCGAAGGCGACGAGCTCGGCGACGAAGCTCGGCAGATAGCCGGTGAAGGCATGCACCGCCTGGCCGCCGGCGCGGCCGACGAGATTGAAGATCGGCTCGACGATGATGAGGCCGGTGTCCGGATCGATGCCGATCACTTCGGATATCTCGGTGACGGCGCGCCGGCCGCTTTCCAGGCGGTTGAGCTGCACGACGAGCTCGACGGCGGCGACGATCTGCTGGCGGATCGCCGTCACCGGCAGCGAGCTCTGGCCCTGCAGCACCATCACCTCCAGGCGGGTCATCATGTCCTGCGGCGTGTTGGCATGCGCCGTCGTCATCGAGCCGGCATGGCCGGTGTTCATCGCCTGCAGCATGTCGATCGCCTCGGCACCGCGGCACTCGCCGACGATGATGCGGTCGGGGCGCATGCGCAGCGCGTTGCGCACCAGGTCGCGGATGGTGACGCTGGTTTCGCTCTCCGCCGTCTTCGGCCGCGATTGCAGATAGACGACATGAATGCCGTCGAGCTGCAGTTCGGACGTGTCCTCGACGGCGACAACGCGCTCGCCGACCGGAATGAACTGCGACAGGCTGTTCAACAGCGTCGTCTTGCCGGAGCCGGTGCCGCCTGAGACGACGATGTTCTTGCGGGCACGCACCGCCGCCTCGAGGAAGGCGCGCATCGGTTCGCTGAGCGCGCCGGCGGCCACCAGCTTGCTGATGTCGAGCCGCGACTTGCCGCCGAACTTGCGGATGGTGAGGCAGGCGCCCTTGACGGCGAGCGGCGGGATGACGGCGTTGACGCGCGAACCGTCCGGCATGCGGAAGTCGGCCATCGCCTCGCTCTCGTTGATCGAGCGGTTGGAATCGACGGCGATGCGCTCGATCACCTTCATCAGCTGCCGCTCGTTGGCGAAGGCGAAGGGGTAGCGTTCGAGCAGGCCGAATTTTTCGACGTAGATCTCGTCATAGCGCGTCACCATGATTTCCGAGATGACGTCGAGATCCATCAGTTCCGAAATCGTGCCCCAGCGATACATCAGCTCCTCGATATTGGAGCGCAGGTGCATATGGGCGATCTCGTAGCGATCCCCGGCATTGAACAGCGCCTGCCGGGCCTGGAAGGCGGCGCCGAACTTGGTGTCGAGCTGGGCGAAATCGGAACGAGTGGATTCGAAGTTCAGCTTCAGTTGCAGCGCCGAGATCAGCGCCTTGCCGACATCGAAGAGCCGGCGATTGTCCTGCTCTTCGCGCGAAAGGCTCGCCGCGTTCGACGAAGCGTCGCGCCGGCCGGTGCGGGCGATGCGCTTTGCCAGCCAGCGGTAGACGGCGTTCTTGATGACGAGGATGACCAGATCCTGCGGCGCTGCATCAAGCGCCTCCTTGATGAACAGGTCGAGCCGCTCGCGGATGCGGCTGCGCGTCTCCTCGCGGCCGAAGTCGGAGGATTTGACCAGCCGGTCATATTGCGTGTCTTTTAGCAATCTCTCATGTATTTCCATCTGCAGTGCCAGCACCCGCTCCTGGTCCGGAAACTGCGTCACCGCCTCCGGCGCCGCCGCCGGCTCGACGAGCTCGATGGTGACATTCGGCACCCAGATCGACATGCCGGCCGAAACCGCCACCGGCGTGCCGGCCCTCAGCGGCTGGTCGTCGACCCGCGTCGGGTTGCGGCCATGATGCTGCACCGACCAGCCCTGGCCGGACTTGCGCAGCACGAATTGCGGCGAGGAGACGTGGCTGCCGCGCAGGCGCACGACGCCGGCGCCGGCGGGAAGCGAAAGCGTGCTGCTTTCGCCGACGAAATAGGTCTCGTTCGCCGAGAGCGGGATCACTTCCCGTCCGCTGCCGTCCTCATAGGAAATCTTCAACAGCATGGCTCAATCCCCGAAACGATCACATGCGCGTCCAGTTGATGCTCGGCAGGTCTTCGACGCTATTGTCGGTCGGATTGCGCAGCACGAGGTTGAGGCTGCCATTCGCCTGGCCCATGGCGAAGATCAGCATCTCGGCTTCCGACGGCGTCACTTCCACCGTCACGTGATTATAGCTGCTATTGGCCTTGGTGACCGCACCTTCCGGGGTGGTCGCCGCGCCGACGGCGAGCACCTTGACGTTCTGCAGGAAGGTGCGGGTGACGACGCGGGTGCGGGAGCTGATGCCGAGCTTGTAGTCCTGTGCCTGCTTCCGGTAGGCGTTGACGTCGTTCTCGTCGGCGCCCGGATATTGGGTGAGATAGTTCTTCAGCATCTGCTCGACCGGCGAGGGCGGCTGGGCCGGCGCTGCCGGTGCGGCGGGCGCCTGGCCGGATGCGGTCGGGGGCTGCCCGGGCGTTCCCGGCTGCGTCGCGGCGGGCGGCGCCACCGGCTCGACCGGTTCGTCGACCGTGCCGAGAATATCGACATAGCTGCCCGGCTCGACGAAATGGCCGACCGCCTCGGCGGCGTTGACCGGCAGGGTGAGCGCCCGCTTGCCGGGCGCGATCATCGTCGTCAGCCGCCCGCCGTCGGTATCGTCGAAATACTGGAAAAGCAGCACCGAGCCGGCCGGAATGTCGGCCGCGGCAGTTCGGTCCTTCAGCCATTCCTGATAGGCGCTGGCGGCTGGAACCGCGAGCTTGGCAAGCGGGCCGAAGCTTTCCGGCAGCATCACCGGTTCGGCGAGCATGTCCGGTGTGATCGCCTGTCCCCTCGTCACCTTCTTGTCGGGCTGGAGCCGCATGAAGGCATAGGCCACCTGCTCGTTCTTGACGCTCTCGGTCCAGAAGTAGAGGAGAACGCCGGTAATGAGCCCGACGATGACAGCGGCAATGAGCTTCCAGTTCATGGTGTTGTTCCCCCTACGAAGGGTTGCCTGATTTGAATGACCTCAACGGTCCTGCCGTCGGTTTTGCTTCTGGTGTAGAGAACATTGGCTTCGACGCTGCCGCGTCGGCCGTAAAGGGCGGTGACCCCGCCGCGCTCAGCCGGCGGCGTTTCGATGGTGAAGCCGTCGCGGACAAGCAGGTCGGCGCGCTGATCGGACCAGCGCGCGGCGGCGAGCGTGCCTTTCGACACGACCGTGCGCGACATATGGCCTTTGTCACGGTCGCCGATATCGCTCAGCACCTCGACGCCGGCCGGCGGACGCAGCGACATCGGCAGCTTGCCGACATCGGCAGGGGCGGCGAAGGCCGGCAGCGTCGCCGCGACATCGTCGAAGCGGCTCATCAGCACCTCGGTCATCGGCGCATCGGCAGGCCGGCGGATCATGATCGAGACGCCCGGAATCGGCGCTTTCGCCGAAGGGCCGTTCGGATCCTGCCGTCTCATATAGTCGAGCGCAGCCTCGCCGTCGCCGTCGAAGAAGCGCACGACAACGGCAAGATCGTCGCGGATGCGGCTTACCTTCGGGACGATCATCATGTTGGCGGCGATGACGGCGGTCAGTTCCTCCCGGTCGCTGCTTTTCGGCATGGCGGGCCGGGTATTGGCGGCCAGCACCCGCAGCCAGTCGTCGGTGATATCGGAAATGCTGCGATCGCTCTGGTACGGCGTGAACTCGAGGGGCTGACCGTTGATGACGAGATCGCGCGGCGCCCGTTCCGGGGTCCCGAGGATGCCGGCCAGCATCGAATTCAGCGTCACCCGGATATCCTTGTAGATCTCGGCGCGCCCCGGTGTGGCCAATACCACGGCGAGCCCGACGGCCAGGGCGGTGCCGAGGAGATGAACGGAAATGCGCGACCGCTGTGCCATATCACTTCGCCCCCGGAAAGACGCCGTCGAAGAGATCGCCGGAATCGCTGGCTACATCCCGGATTTCCCGGCGCAGCGTCGGATCGTAGCCACGGCGCGTGGTGTCGTTGTTGTGCGAGATGAAGAGCGTCGAGTCGTCCACTGTGAACGCATCCTTCCAGCGGACGCTGCGGATGGTGTCGAGATCGTCGGAATCCCTGAACTTGTAGACGCGGTCGGCGGTCGCGGTCACAAGCTGCGGCTTCTCGTCGGCGAGTTCGCCGACCACATCGCCGAAGTCGCGACCATTGCTCTTAAGGGTGTTCTGCACGTCGTCCCAGACGAAGGTTCGTTGAGGATCGCCGTCGCCTTCATGCGAAGGCGTGCGTGAGCAGTTGATCGCGTCTCCTCCGGGCAGGGCGGGCAAGGCCGGGATCGGGAACACCTTCGAGAAATCCGACGTGCAGTTGAGGCCGGACGCCTCGGCGAAGGCGGAATTGCGCATGGCAAGCATGGTCGCGACCTTCTTGGTGGAAATCTTGTTGGCGTGAATGACGAAGATCACGATCAGCAGGATAACCGGCGCGGCGAGCACGAATTCGATCGAGGCCAGACCGCGGCGATCGCGGTGCAGCCGCATCATGAACCCGCCGGCCGGAGCGTTGCCGGCGTGCTCAGTGTGTGTTGACGGTAGCCCAGGCATTGGCTCCTCCCTGGTCGAAGACGCGTGTCAGGCCGGTGAAGCTGTCGGCGGCCGGGCTTTGCTTGATGGTGCCGGAAACCGCGCCGATATCGTCGGCAAGTGTCGCCGGCGCCAGCGAGGCAAGCCAGTCCTGGGTGTAGAGATCGAAGGCCGTGTAATTATGGACCCAGCTCTGCGCCAGCGCATAGGCGGACGGCGTCTTGTCCTTGAACAAGCGGACCTGGAGCCTGGCGCGCGGCGCACGCGAAACGATCGCCAGCGTCTGGTAGTCGGTGAGCTGATCGCCTCCGAAGGGCGTGAAGTTGAAGGGGATGCGTCCCTTCAGCCAGTAGGGCTTCGGGAAGGAAAGGAGCGGCAGATTGGCGCCAGTCACCGAGATCGCCCCGCCCGCCGGGCCGCAGACCTGGTTCCAGATCATGTCGAACTTGCGGGTGAAGTCGTTCTCGTCCTTCGTCTGCGAGTCGGAATAGCGCGGCGGCACGTCGATCGGCAGCTGGAAGGGGTTGGTGATGCCGAAGCCGACGCCGAAGACCTTGTCCGCGATCCAGAAGCTGGCATCAAGCGTCAGCTCCTGCCACCAGCTGAGATCGCCGGCATATTGCTCGACAATCGCCTTAAACGGGACCTTGCTCAGATAGGCCGGCCCGAAGGCTTCGTAGAAGATGTAGAACTCCACCAGTTGATCATCGATGCCGCTCTCATGGTTGACCCAGTCGCGGATATGGCTGCCGTCGACGCCGCCTGCCGTCAACGGGCCCTTGCCGTTGGGGAAGCCGCGGTTGGCGTATTCGCCGCGCATCAAGAGCGGATCCTGTCCCTGCGTACCATAGGACATCGCAAGGCACATTTCCGTATAGGCAGCGGCTGGATTGACGCCATCACGGTCCACCGGCAGGTTGCCGCCGGCGCCTTCTCCGGCCCGTCCGCAAGACTCGCAGGGCGGATGGAAGACGACGTGATCCGACTTGTTCAACCGAACCAGATGCAAGGCCTCATTGCCGACCCGCTCGGGAAAGCTTTCAACGAGGTAATCGTTGAGATCATTCATCGCATCGATGATGTCACTGGATTTGTTGATCAGACCCAAGGGATCATATTTGACCTGCGCCGCCACCGTATAGGCGATCGCCTTGGTGGCTTCGGTCGCGCGGAACCCCTGGAATGCCAAGCAGGCGCCATAGATGATGCCGCCGACGATCGGGACTTTCTGCCAGCCGGGGCAATAGGGCATCGGCGGAAGCGGCGGCAATAGCGACGCCGGTCCGAAGCCTTCGGTGAAGGAATACTGGGCGAGTTTCGCCAGAATGGCGGCCGAGCGCAGGGCCAGTTCCGCGGTGGTCAGCTGGTAGGCGACCGAGGTCGCCATGACCACGGTGGCCTGCGAGGAGGCGACATTGTTCATCGCCATGATGTTGAGATAGCGCGCCTCCCAATCGGCATGGACGAGTGCGGCGGCGTCGGCGGTATCCTGCGTGCGCTGCTTGTCATAGATCATCTGCCCGGTGTTCAGGATCCACACGATCATCAGCGCGAGCGCAATCGTCATGTAGAGGATGATCGGAGACAGGAAGCCGCGCTGGTCGCGGTGGAGTCGATTGATGAAGGACGGTGTCATAACAGGTTCACCTCCGCCGTCGAGATCGTGTAGTAGCGCCCGTCCTTCCTATGGCCGCGGGCAAAGACCCAGCCGGCATATTCGAGCAGCAGGAAGCGCGCTTCGACCTTGGCCGTGACAGGCACATGCGGCGAGCGGTTGATGGCGGCATAGAGCGCCATCGGGGCGCGGTCGACGGTGACCGTGACGTTCTGCGGGTCGAACATGTAACGGGCCTGGTTGCGCATCGCGCGCCAGTTCTTCGAAAGGCCCGAGGCGTCGGCAAGGCTCTTCAGCGCCTCTTCCGGCGGCTGACAGGCGCCGACGCATTTCAGCTGGTCGTAGGGAGCGGCCGGAATCAGCGCCAGGCGGGCGGCAAGATCGGCCTTGCCCGCTGCAGCATCGTCATCGCAGGTCTTGGGGCCGATGAAGCTGTGGATGGTGATCGGCAGGGCCGGGCAGAAATAGACGCGGGCGCTGCGCGCCGCCGCATAGGCGGCATAGTGGGTGAAGAGGTGGTTTTTGGCCAGGATCGTGAACTGGAAGACCACGAACATGAAGAAGACGAAGATCGGCGTGACCAGCACGAAATCCATCATCGTCGTGCTGCCTGACATATCGCCGTGAAGCTCCGATATCCGGCGCCGTCGAGCGGAGAGCCGCGGCAGCAGCAGCATTGAGGTTAGCAACAGCATGGCGATCGCGAAGGTGCCGAGAAGCGCGCCGTGATCCTGGGGGATCCAGAAGGTCCGCGAGTGCAGGATCGAACTCCAGAAAGCACCGTCGAAAGTGGGGCGTTCGAGTTCCGCGCGCATTGCCGTTACCTCACGAGTGAAAGAGGGGTGAAATCAGGCATGAACAGGCACCAGAGAAGTCCGAGAGCGGCGGCGACGCCGAAACGGACGGTATGATGTGTTTCTCGCGGCTTCAGCACGGTGGCTGCATCGCGGAAACCTGCGGGCAGCAGCAGGGCGAACAGTCCGACGGTTCGCGCCAGCACGCCCCATTGAACCCGCCGCGCCATCGAGAAGACGGCAATTGCGCCGCCGATCATCAGCGATGCGAGCGTCACGTCGATGGCAGGCCAGAGGCCGAGAACGGCGCCGAGCGCCGCCATCAGCTTGACGTCACCACCGCCGCAGCCTCCGGCTGCGAAGGCGATGATGAAGATCAGGCCTGAAGCAAGCAGGCCGGCAAAAGCCAGGCCGATCCCCGCAAGGCCGCCGCCGATCGCCGCCAGCATGAACCCGCCGAGCAGGCAGGGGTAGGTGACGGCGTTGGGGATCTGACCATAGCGGTGATCGAACACCGCCGCGGTCGTGGCGCAGGCGACGGCAAGAGCCGCCGCCGCTGGCATGAGGGTCAGATCGTAGGTCATGTCCATGACACCGAACCCGCTTATTGACCCGGCTCAGGAATTCTCTCGGCGTCGGAGAGAGCCGTGTTCTTTTCGTTGAACCATTCGCCGATCTGTTTGCCGAATGCGAGCAGGAGCAGCATCAGCGGAATGACGATAAGGGCGACGGCCAGGACGATCTGGGCCATGTCGCCGCGTTCGTCCTTGTGAAGTGCAACTGCGAGAGTCTTGAGTTTTGCAAACATCTGCGTATTCCTCGTTCCATGGTTTGTTTCGGATCGAAGACCTTGGTGAAGAAGAAGCAAGCATACGCCATCGATCCGAACCAGCACGTTGCTCGTTCCAATGATTTTTTCTGCTTCTGCTTTTCTTCCCCGGTCGCCAACGCTTGTTGAGCAACATCATTAAGACCCAAGAGTGCGCCCAAGGCCAGCCCTCCGTCAAGCAAACGGAAGGCAGGGTTCCAATTGTCTTGGAGGCGTCGCCTGCAGACAGGCGCTTGACGGTGGCGTTTTCAGGCTAACAGGCTGATTAAGCTATAGTTTTTTTCGGTGAGGCATGCAGCGGAGCGATTTTCGCGGATATCGTCGGCTGCTCCATTATTGGTCAATGGTTTCAAAGCGATAGAAGAGGCGGAAGCAAGGCGGCCAAAGTGGCGGGCGGGCGAGGGCGCCCCCATGGCGTTGCTTGCCGATCTGGATTAAGCTCGTCCTGAATATTGGTATGGCCCGTCAGTCGTTCCGGAGACAAAACCATGGAAACGATGAGCAGCGTCTTGATACTTGCATTGGTCCTCATTCCACTGATGTTGTTCTTTCCGACTGCTGTCCAGATGATGGTAACGCTGTTCGGCATGAGCTCCGTCCTTGTCGGGATGCCGCTCTGATGAAAGCCGTTTCCGACGACGCTGCCGAACAGGCGACCTTCCAGGTTCTGACCCGGGCGCTCGACAAGCTCCTGGCGCCTATCCGCTTCCTGCTCGAGGATCCGAGCGTTTCCGAAATCCTAATTAACGGGACTTCCGACATCTTCGTCGAACGGCGAGGCAAGCTCGAGCGTGCCGATACACGTTTCGCCAGTCGCGAGGATCTGGAATCGGCGGCGCGCAGCATTGCGCAGTTTTCCGGCAAGCGCCTGACGCCGGAGGAACCGAGCGTGGAAGCCCGTCTGCCGGATGGTTCGCGCGTGCAGATGATCCAGCCGCCCGCCGCCCGCACGGGGCTCTGCATCTCCATCCGCCGCTTTCTGAGGGAACATCGCAGCATTCGCGACCTCGTCACTCAGGGCAGCCTGACGGAGGACTCGCTGTCATTGCTGCAGGCAGCGGTCGGGTTGCAGAAGAATGTCATCATTTCCGGTGGCACCGGGACCGGCAAGACGACGATGCTGAACGCGCTGTCTGAAGCCTTCGCCGATCATGAGCGTGTCATCGTCATCGAGGACACGTCAGAACTGCAGATCCGCAAGGAGCACGTCGTCTATCTCGAGGTCACCAAGCCCGACAGGTTCGGTCGCGGCGGCGCCAGCATTCGCGAGCTGTTCCGCTCTTCATTGCGAATGCGACCTGACCGCATCATCGTCGGCGAGTGCCGCGGCGGGGAAGCGCTTGATATGATCCAGGCGATGACATCGGGCCATAGCGGCAGCCTTTCGACGGTGCATGCCAACACGCCCTATGACGCCCTGCATCGCCTGGAAACCCTGGCGCTGATGTCCGATATCGACATGCCGCTGCGGCCGCTGCGCTCGCAGATCGCCTCCGCCGTCGACGTCGTCGTCCAGATTGCCCGGTTCAAGCGCACCGGACGGCGACGCGTCATCGAAATTTCCGAGATCAAGGGCCTCAATGATGACGGCCAGTATATCGTCGAGAGCATCTACAAGCTCGACGGCGGCGGCCATTCCAATGCGGATGGAGAGTTGCGCTGGACAGGCGCCGTGCCGAGCTTTGCCACGGAAGCCTTTGAGGAGTTGGGAAGCAGCCAAGTGGAGCTCCCGAGCTGGATGAAACCCGTGGCGACCGCTCACCGTCCTCAGTAGAGGCGGGTTCATCTCCCTGGCCTAACCTGCGATCTTCTGCCAGACGGAGACATGCTGATCGCTGACCTTTGTGAACGGCTCCTTTTTCCAGCCGCCCCATCGGTCCTTGAGTTTCAGGCCGGCCAGCCGCGCCATGAGATCGAATTCCGCTGGCCATGCGTAGCGAAACGGGACCGAGAAGCGCCTGTAGTTTCCGTCCCGGATCCGGATGTGATGGGACGTGAAATTCTGGCTTACCACGTCGTACTCATCGACCCCCCAATGCGTCTCGGTGCGGTCGAACGCCAGGATCGTCTCGCCGAGCGGAAGCCGCTGAAGCGGCGGGACGCCAACCTCGATCAGGAAGTGCCCGCCAGTTTCAAGGTGCGCGGCCGCGTTCAGAAAACAAGCGACCTGGGCTTCCTGCGACGTCAGGTTGTTGATCGTGTTGAAAGCCAGATAAACGAGGGAAAAGCGCCTGTCGACACGGGTTGTCGCCATGTCGCCGATCACCACCGGAATGTCCGTGCCGCCCTCTTTGGCGCGAAGGCGAGACACCATCGCTCGCGAAAGCTCGATGCCTTCTACCTCTATCCCTTTCCGCGCGAGAGGCAGCGCCAGGCGCCCGGTACCGATCGCGAACTCCAGCACGCGCCCGCCTCCTGCGTATTCGGCCAGGAGATCGACCGCCGGATCGACGACCTCCAGGGCCGAGATCCCGTCGGCGTCATCGTAGGTAGCCGCGACCTCATCGTCAAAAAAACCATCGTCGTGCATCTTTCTTACCTCTCTGATAGCATTTGCCTGAGGACCGGTGGTGCCATCACCTTGCCCGCCGCTTCGCGGGCAAAGCATCAGTTGGTCCTAGCGATCGCACCAGCTCGCCAATCTCGTGGCGCGCGACGCCTATGTCTTCCAGATCGCGGTCCGACAGCCACTGCAGTGCCTGTTCCGTTTCGCGCCGTTGCCACCAGCGGATGAGGGCGGGCGCTGCGAACCGCAAAGCTGCCATCTTCGTCAGAAGGCTGGGAGCAAAACGATCCGAAATTTCAACGTGCCGGAGTTCGAATGTCATAACCTACGTCCAAGTTGTGTTGCGGTGATATTCAATCTAGTGAAATGCCATCCGACGTGTTATCGCCAGTCTGACAAATTATGTCTGTGAGACGCCATGATCGCCCCCGACAACCTGACCAACGTTCATCTGCCGGAAGACGGATTTGGAGATTATCCGCACACGGCCGTCGCCCAAGGTGGAGCAGAGCCCGCAGGGCGAACCTATTCTTTCCACGCGCACCACCGCGCTCAGCTTTTCCAGATCGTGCGCGGTTCGCTGCGGCTGGAGACCGAGCGGGGCTACTTCATCGTTCCGCCCGAACGTGCCGTATTCGTGCCGTCCGGTGTCCTTCACGAAGTGACATACCTGCAGGAGACGGAGCGCAGCTACCTCTTCTTCCGGCCCGATGCGGTCGTGAACCTGCCCTCCCAGGTCTCAGTGATCGGCACGACGCCGCTCCTGCGCGAAACTATCCTGGCGTTCCTGGAGATACCGCGCGCGGACGCCGGCAGTGCCCGTGCCGAACGGCTCGTCGCCGTCATTCTCGACCAGCTTCAGACGAGCCCGGTCGCGCCGCTCTCTCTTCCCTCGCCGGCATCCGAACGCCTCCGGAGCATCGCTTCCGACATCCGGAACGAACCGGGTGCCGATTGGCCGCTCGATGAACTTGCGTCACGAGCGGCCATGTCCCCCCGCAGCTTTCAGCGCCATTTCCACACCGAGACCGGCATGAGTTTCCGCGCCTGGCGTCAGCAGGCGAAACTGCTCAAAGCAGTGGAGTGGCTCGCCGCCGGCCGAAGCGTCGGCGATATCGCCTTCTCGCTCGGCTACTCGGGCCCCAGCGCCTTCATTGCGGTGTTCAGGACGGCCTTCGGTGTCTCTCCCGGACAATACTTCCAGGGAACCTTTCCGGGTCATGGCGCCGGATCCTCCGCGCGGCCGGCGCAATGACGCGTCCTGGCGCAACACGGCAAAGGCAGCATCATCGCCTGACGGCCAATCGGACGTTGTCTCCAAAGACACTTCGAAAACGGCTCAGGCCGTCTCCGCCGCAATGGCGCGCCGGCCCGTGCCGCGGGCCATCGCCATACCCCCCAGCAGGTTGCGGAGATCCGCTGCGGTTCTGTTGGCCATGACGCCGACCGCCAGGCCGCCTGATATCGCCAACAGATGAAAGATGGGGGCAGGCAGCAGGCCCGCAGCCTCAGGCATCAGCAGTTCCGGCACGAAACGGTGCAGCAGGTAGGTGGGAAAGGCCGACACGGCGATCAGTGTCACCAGACGCCCCAGCCGCACAGGCAGGGGGATGCGCGGCAGGTAGAGAAGCGCCATAAGTGCGGCGAAGATCGTCAGATATTTGACCGTTGTCCCGATCCAGAGCGTTTCCCAGAAGGCGAGATAGCCGAGCACGGCCGCGGCCACCGCCGTCAGGATGATCCGCTGCGCCGGCTTGCCGGCGAGGGCCGCGCACCAGCCGAACAGGCCGAGATGCAGGCCCCAGTAGATGGTGAAAATCTGCCGCCTGCCGATATCGAAGACGAGCGGCAGGAAAAACCGTGCCGTCACCGCCAGCCCGAGCAGCGCGAGCGAGAAGGCAAAGGGCCGCGCCCGCGCGAGCCTGCGCACATCAGGCACGGCAAAAACCAGCGAGAAGACGAGAAGCGTCTGCGCATAGGCTTCGATAAACCAGTAGAGATAGGGAATCATCTCGTGGCGCTCCGGCTCGGCATAGCCGAAATTGCCGGTCAGCGTGACCGAGGCCCAGGGAATGGTGCGCCAGGCGAGCCCATAGGCGGCGACGATGAGAAAATAGGGAATGAGAACATTGATTGCCGGCCGCAGCGCATGGCGAAAATTGCCGGCGAGGAAATGGCCCGATTGGAAGCGCGCCAGGCTGAAGCCGACGAGGAGCAGCATCACGCCCGATCCGCCGGGAATGGGCCAGAGCATCTCGTGATGGACCACGACGAGCAGGATGGCGATCGCCCTCAGAACCAGATCGGTCGGAAGCGCCCTGATCTCGGCAAAGTCAGTGCGTGCATTCTGCCTGTTGATATCGAGCTCGGCGATCGCCGTCCGCTCCCAGCCGTCCGGCAGCTCGATGCCAAGCCTGTCGAGTTCCATCGTCAATTGCAGGAAGCGGAGGGAGTCGCCGCCGAGCGAGACGAAGCTGTCGTTGCGGCTGACGATATGGGGGTAGAACACCCCCGTATAGGCATCGAGCACGCTGACCGCCGCCGCGCGGCTTGTTTCGCGCGTCGCCACCATTTCCTTGGTGAGGCCGGCATAGTCGATCTTGTCGGAGGCAAGCCGCGGAAGCTCGCTTCGCGCCCTGACGCAAATCAGGCTCGCCGGAAGATGGCTCGCCTCGAGGAGGATATCAAGCGCCCGAGCGGCGGAAGCGGCATCGGTCACATAGGCCTGCAGGCCGTGATCGTCACCGACGACGGCAGCGGCGATTCCCTTCTCGGCCAGAACCTGCTCCATGATGTCGAAGCCGATCCGCAGCCCGGCGACCTTGGCGAAACGGCTCCTGCGGCCGACGATCCGGAAGAAACCGTCCGCGTCGCGCATGGCGATGTCGCCGGTCTTCAATGCCGCGACCTCGGCCCCCCGCTGAAGGTCGGCGCGGTCGGCGCCGTAGCCCATCATCACGTTCGGGCCGGCATAGACGAGCTCTCCGGCAACGCCAGGCCGGTCGAGCGGATGCCCTTCCTCGTCGACGAGGCTCAGGCTGCCGCCGGGAATGGCGATGCCGATTCGCTCCTCATGGTCGGCCAGATCTTCCGGCGGTACGAAGGCGATGCGGGCGGCCGCCTCAGTCTGGCCGTACATGACGAAGAAGCGGCCGCCGTTGGCGCGCATATGGTCGCGGTAGAGGCGGATGAGCTCGGGCGCCAGCCGCCCGCCGGCCACCGTCATTAGGCGCAGCGCCTTGAGCTCGTGGCCTCGGAAGCGCGTCCTTTCCATCAGCTCGTAGGAATAGGGCACGCCCGAAAGATTGGTGCAGCCGCTTTCCCCGAGCAGCCGTGCGAAATCCTCGCTCACTACCGAGACGCCTGGAATGAAGATGCTGCCACCGGCAACAAGGTGCGAATGGAGGACGGAGAGGCCGTAGGAATAGTGAAGCGGCAGGACGAGGGCCGTTCTGTCGGCAGGGGAGAGTTCGAGATAGTCGGCGATCGCACGCGCATTTGCGTCAAGATTGGCTTGGGAAAGGCGCACAGCTTTCGCACGCCCGGAACTGCCTGAGGTCATCAGCAGCAAGGCGAGATCCGCATGGAGCGGAGCAGCGCTTTGCTGAGGGGAGGTTTCCTCGACGAGCCGCCAGCGGCCGTTGGCCTGCCGGTAGGTGAAATCAGGTTGAAAGGCCGACAGAAACTCTTGCCACAGCCTGTCATCGCAGGGGGGCAGCATCGCCACAGCATGGCCGGCGCGCAGCGCGCCGAGATAGGCGACGATCACATGTTCCGAAATATCGGCCGAGATTGCGACAAGCCGCTTTTGCCCCTGTCCCAGCCGCTCGGCAAAGCGCAGCGTCCGGGCGTTGAGGTCGGCATAGGAGAGTGTCCGACCGTCGGCCAAGATAAGGGCTGGGCGCTGATCGGCGCGCGCGATTTCAGAAAACAGGCCGGCGGGGATCATGGTTACGCTTCGAATTGGCAGAAAACTGACCGAAGCGCGTATAATCCTTGACAATAGCAGTCAACTAATTTTGCGGCTGCATACGTGATGCGGCGAACAATTTTGAGCTCGGCCGCGCACCGTCATGTCGGATTACCGCAACCTGGTGCGTCTTCAAAACAAGGGTCGTCGCGGACGGCCTGGCAAACAGGAGCAAAGGACACTGTGATGGCAAAGAACACGATCTGCGTATGGTTCGACAAGGATGCCGAAGAGGCTGCTCACTTCTACGCCAAGACCTTTCCCGATAGCGCGGTTGGCGCTGTTATTCGCGCTCCCGGCGACTACCCGGACGGCAAGCAGGGAGACGTACTCGTCGTGGAATTCACGGTCGCGGGCGTCTCGTGCATCGGATTGAACGGCGGCCCGATGTTCAAGCACAATGAATCCTTCTCCTTCCAGATTTCGACCGAAAATCAGGAAGAGACCGACCGGTACTGGGACGCCATCGTTGGCAACGGTGGTCAGGAAAGCGACTGCGGCTGGTGCAAGGATAAATGGGGCATCTCGTGGCAGATCACACCTCGCGTTCTGATGGAAGCCATGCGGGCCGGCGGCAGCGAGGCGAAGCGTGCATTCGATGCGATGATGACGATGAAGAAGATCGATGTTGCCGTGATCGAAGCAGCCCGCGCGGCTGACGGCTGACTGCGACCTGGCTGGTATTGGGCGCGGAGCGGTCTGGGACTTCGGCTATTTGGCCGAAGTCTTTGCAGTCACGAGTCGTGAAATGTGGCTCAACAGATTGGCTCTTGAGGCCTGTCAAAGCCAGCCAAGCGATAGCTCCGTCATCCGCGCGTAAGCTCGCGCCGCGCGTTCTGAAAAGCCCGCCTGCATGAAGCTCGCCTCCCTGTTGTGACTTCCTACCAGCCATAGCTGAAGGTTGCACCGCTGCCGTTGTCCCCATCCTGCACCACGTCGGTTTCAGTATTTCGCCCATACTGGAAAATGCCATAGGCATTGTTGTTGCCATTCTGCCGCAAGGTTGCGGAATGACCATTGCCCCGTTGCTGGATGAAGCCGAGGTTGCCGCGGCCGAACTGGGCGATGCCAGCTGCGTTACCACGGCCCAACTGCCGGATGTCGGCGTCTTTCAGGCCGCGGTATAGCGAATAGACGCGCAGCCCGGTTGAGAAAAGACCCGCATCCTCGGCATTGTCCGGCGCAAGGCTGAACGAGATCCGGCCGCCGGCATAAGCCGGCGCAGCCAAGGCTGCTTGCCCCAGGCTCGCGGCAAGAAGAGTGACGGTAAGGGTCTTGAACACATTGCGGGTCATCCTGATCTCCATTTGCGAAACCGCTCACACTTTTCGGCATCATGCTCTGGCCGATGATCAACTTTCGCATCTTCAAGCTGAATCTATTCGGAATCGCCCGTTCAGTTGTCGTTCAGTCGTTGCCTCTGATCGAAAGAAAAAGGCGCCAATACCGACGCCCCTTTCAAGAGATCTGCAGCGTGTCGGGGCCGTTCAGTTGCCGCCGGTCTTCGTGCAGCTGAAACGCTTATCTCCGATCACGACATCCAGCGTCGCCTCGTATTCGGTTCCCTGGGAGTCGAGCGAAACCGAGCTGAGGACAGCCGTGTGTCCCGCTATGGCATCGAAGTCGCCACCCTGGTTGATCGTGGAGCTTCCGCCATCTCCTGATTTCTCGACATGGAAGGTGTAAGTCCCGCCGACATGCCTGTCGGCGTGGACGAGCGCATACAGTCTCACCATACCCGCTCCAGGCCTTGCCTTGATTTCGCAAAGCTGCGCCTCTTCAGATTGGCTTGCCGTCGTCATGGCTGCAACCGCGCCGACGGGAGACAGGACCAGCGCGAGTATCGTCATCAGGCGACGTGGATGTTTGATGCTATTTGGCATGGGCCGTCTTCCCTAATGGTCTGCTGTTGCGTCCCTTGATCTCATTTTACGTCATCGCGCAGCCGCTTACGGGCAGGCCTGGACGAAGGCCGCGACATTGCCGTTGCCGCCCTGGCTGACATTGGCGCTGCAGCCACGACCGACCTGGACACCAGCGGCGATGTTGCCATTGCCGTCCTGGGTCAGGATGGTCGTGTGGTTGGAGCCAAACTGGCCGACGCCGGCCACGTTGCGGTTGCCGTGCTGATAAGTGGCGCCATAGTTGTCATTGCCTTCCTGACCGACAGCCGAAAGGTTATGGCGACCATATTGACGGCCGACAATCCGGTTGTAGCCACCGCTCTGATAGGTTCTGATCCGGTTTGCGTACCCTTCCTGCGCGCCACCGGCAGAGTTCGACCAGCCATATTGTTCGATACTCACATCGTTGGCCATGGCGGGAGCTGCGGCGGTGAGGCCAACGAGCGCGACGAGTGCGGTTGCAATGAAAGAGGTGCGGATCATGTGTGTCTCCTCAGGCGGATAGGACCGCGGTTGAACGTTCTTCTTCTAGACGCCCTCATTGGAACGGAAGCTGAAGGCACCATTCAGTCGCGGTTCATTGGCAGCGATCGGAGCTCGATGAAAATAACGCAAGGTGTGCAGGCGGTTTGCGATAACGGCATGCTCGAGCTGACGGAGCAGCGGCAGCAGCGCTCTCTGACATCTCCACGCCGGGCGGCGAGCATTCCCAAACCGGCGGCACAAGTATCTAAACGGCAAAGGTTCTGGCGATCGAAGCTGATTGTCGAGTCCATGCAGGTCCGGCAGGACCTGCATCGCATCTCGTGTCTTGCTAGAACGCGTAGTCGGCGGGCACCATTTGGGTTTCGATGGCGAAGGTGACCTCATCCCCGAGCTCGGGAATTGCGAAGTCCAGCCCCCATTCGCTCCGCTTGATGCTGCCCCTCGCCGAGAAGCCGATTTTCGGGACGCCCATCATCGGGTGCTTGGCCATCGAGCCGTTGAAGGTGACATCGAGCGTTGCCGGATGCGTCTCGCCGCGAAAGGTCAGCAAGCCTTCGACGGTGCCGGTTTTCTCGCCCGTGATCTGGATGGCCCTGGACACGAAGGTGATCGGCTTGGCGGCGAGGAACGTCTTGTCGCCGCCGATCTCGGCATCGAAGTCGACCTTCTCAGGCCAGGGATAGTCGGTGCGGACCGAAAGCGGATCGATCGTGACCGACAGGGCGGAGGTCTCCGGCCGTTCCGGCTTCCAGTCGAGCCGCGCGTCGACCCTGGTGAAGCGCGCGGTGTAGTGCGACAGGCCGGAGTGGTTGAAGGACCAGTTGAAGCTCGAATGCGAGGGAGGTCTTGTAGGCCCCGCCGGGCCCCGGGTCGTCGGCAGCGGCGAGGGCGGTGATCGCGCTCAGGGCAAGAGCGAGCAGAAATGCAGGGATGCGCAGCATGGATATGTCCTTGAGTCTGGAATGATGAGGCCGGCTCAGGCCGCCTTGTTGCGGGAGAGGGACTGGAGGCGCTTCCAGACTTCTGCCGGCTGAGGAATGTCGAGGTCGAACACGGTTTCGAACGTGTCGGCGAGATGATCCGCGCTGGTGATGCGCTGCTCGCTGAGGCTGTTTGCGGTTACGCGGCGCAGGCAGTCGTTCTGCAGCGCGACATAGCCGTCTGCCGTGTGCCGCAGGACGGCGAGCGCATTGGTGAAGGGGGAGGCGGGATCCTGCATCAGCCAGCCATGGGTTGCGACCATGGCGGCCTCGTCGCTGTGGTCTGCCTTGAAATCGAAGCTCTTGGCAATGCCATGCATGTGATTGTTGAAACGCAGCCAGCCGCCATCCGCCGGCATGATCGAGAAGTCGAAGCCGCGCTGGCTGATCGGCCCGACGGCCAGCGGCACCGGCTCGATGATGGCATCCGCCACGCCGACTTCGGCAAGATAGGAACGGTCGAGATCGACGCGCAGGGTGAGGTGATTGCCAATGGCGATATCGCCGAGCTTTTCCCGTTGCACGCCGCCGCAAAGGCGGGTCACGCGAAAGCCGAGCGCAGCTAGCGCGGCGCCGAAGAGGCCGTTCATCTCGTAGCACCAGCCACCGCGCCGTCCCTCGACCATCTTGGCGAAGGCCGCGGCCGGCGTGATCGCGGAGGGCCAACCCATGAAGGCATCGAGCGCTTCAAAGGTGAAGGTCATGAGATGGGCGCGGTGCAGCTGCGACAGGGTGTCGATACTGACACGCAGCGGCTGCTCGAGCCCGATCCGGGCCAGATAGGCATCGAGCTGCGTTGTTGTCAGGGTCATTGCGTTTTCGTTCGAAGGCACGTGTGTCATCCTTCGGTCTCCTTTCGATGGACCGTTGTCCGGGTTCCGGTTGTCTGTTTGGGTGGTTCAGGCGACCTTGCGGTCGCCCTCGGGCAGGAAGGCCAGGCCGAAGCCCCTGGCGACCGAGGCGATCTGCTCGGGCGTTTCGGGCCTGGAGAGCTCGACGATCGGAAAGAAGCTTTCGAATCCGCCCGGTGTCACGACAACCATGAGGTGGCCCTCCGTCTTTCCGACATTGCGGAAGCGGTGCGGCACGCCGCGCGGCAGCGCGATGCAGCCGCCTTCGGTCAGTTCGATATAGTCGCCGGCGCACCAGAAGCCGAAGCGGCCGGCAAGGACGCGGAAGAACTCGTCCTCGCGCTCGTGCACATGCAGAGG
Source organism: Rhizobium etli CFN 42 (assembly GCF_000092045.1). NCBI lineage: Bacteria > Pseudomonadati > Pseudomonadota > Alphaproteobacteria > Hyphomicrobiales > Rhizobiaceae > Rhizobium > Rhizobium etli. Next base: position 196,321 of record NC_007765.1, read on the forward strand.
CGGACCTTCGCCGGCCGGCACGAAGGCCTCGAACATGCCGAGCGAACCGCCCGTACTGGCGGCCATTATGCGGATGACATGCCTGCCGAATGCCATTGCCGGCGTCCCATGTCCCGACGGCGAAGCCACCGCATTGGTGAACTCTTTCATCTCTCTCTCCTTTTGCGGCAGGACGCAGAAATCCGCGCCACACTCCCGCATGCCGGCGTACCGGCGGGCCTAGCGTGGCGTCGTTTCGCCCGACGAGGCCGCCCGAGGGCGCGCAGACGATGATTTTCCAGGCTGTCCAGCCGGTACGCCGCCTTTATAGCGCATCGAGAAAACCGGCGTTCCTAAATGAATGTGCAAGGCATGCCGAGAATCCTAAAAGTTTGCTAAGAAGGCCAAGGGCGCAATGGGGAATGGTTATGAGGCTCGACGACAGGCTTCTGGATTTTTTCAATCGGCCGCTGATGTGCATCATCGCGGTTGCCGACGAAGCCGGCCGTCCCTCGGCCGGGCGCGGCGTCGGCTTTCATCTGTTGGAGGATCGTGAGACGGTCGATTTCATCTTTTCCGCCTGGCAATGGCCACGGCTTGAACCCTGCATTCGGGCAACAAAGCGGATTGCCGCCACCTTCGTCAGTCCCGCGGATTATGTCGGCTTCCAATTGAAAGGCGCCGCGGCGATGCGGGAGACAGAAGAGCCCGACCTCGATCGCGCCGACCGCTTCATGACGTTGGCGACCGATGCGCTCGAGTCTCTCGGCGTGCCCCGGCGCCTCATCGGCCCATGGCTGACGGCGCGCGACGCGCGGGTCGCCCGGCTCGCGATCAGCGAAATCTACGTCCAGACGCCCGGTCCGCTCGCCGGCATGCTGGCGGGCGAGCGATCTGGCGCGGGGTCCCGATGAGTTTGCGGCTTTCCGATCTTTCCGCCTGCTTCGAGGGTGTCATCCCCTCGATCATCGCCACCGCCTCGGCTGACGGCATGCCGAATGTCTCCTATCTCTCGCATGTGGTGCGGGTCGATGAGGAGCATGTCGCGCTTTCCAACCAGTTCTTCGCCAAGACGGCGGCGAATGTGCGCGCCAATCCCAAGGTCACGCTCATCCTTGTCGACGGTCTGACCGGCGACCAGTTCCTGCTCGACATCGGTTTTATCAGGGCCGTCGATGCCGGCCCGCTGTTCGACAAGATCGCCCGCCAGCTCAAGGCGAGCAGCGCGCAGATCGGCATGTCGGATGTCATGCGGCTGAGGAGCGCCGATATCTACCGGGTCTATGGGATTGAAAAGGTTCCCTCGCCGGTGGAAACCGCGCCGGCTGCGGATAGCCGCGCGCCCGTTAGCCTTCCGGCCCTTTCGGAGGCGATCAAGGCCATCGAGCAGGATGCGGTCGCCGACGAGATCATCGACACCCTGCTCGGCGCCATCAAGCGTGTTCTCGGATATGACAATGCCCTCGTGCTCATCCGCGATAGCAATCGCGACTGCCTGATCACCACAGGCAGCATCGGCTATGAGCATTCGGGACTGGGATCGGAAGTCGCGGGCAGCGAGGGGTTGATCGGTGCAGCCGCAACGAGCGGCCAGACGATCAAGGTCAGCGACATGAGCCGCGTGCGACGTTTCGGCGAGGCAATCGGACTGGAGACGGAAGGGAGTGAAAACCTCACACGCACCGTTGCCTTCCCGCAACTGGCTGCTGCCATGAGCCAGATCGCCGTCCCCATGACCGCCCGCGGTACGGTGACCGGCGTCCTCTTCGTCGAAAGCACGGCACGGCTGGCCTTCCGCGAGGAGGACGAGGCCGCCCTCGAAATCCTGGCCTCGCAGGCCGGAGGCGCACTGAGGGCGAGCGAATGGGAGGCGGCGAGCACCGAACCGAGACAGGCAGCACCCGTTCCCGAGCCGGCTGCAGCCGGGCGAGAGGTCCGCGTCGCCCATCACCGCTTTGACGACAGCGTCTTCGTCAATGGCGCATATGTCGTGAAGGGCGTTGCCGGCATGCTGCTGCGCCTGATGCTCGAATGGCATCTGTCCGAGGGGCGAAGCGAGTTCACGAACCGGGAATTGCGGCTCGCCGCCGGCGCTCGCATGCCCGAGATCAAGGACAATCTCGAAACTCGCCTCCTTCTGCTCCGGCGCCGGCTTGAAGAAAAGCAGGCGCCGATACGCCTCGTCCGCATCGGCAGAGGCCGCGTCCGGCTGGATGTGGACGGGCACCTCAACCTCGAAGCGGCCGCTGGAGATCATCCGTGAGTTTCGGATTGGCAGACCTTGGCCATCGGTGCCGAATTGCCGGCACCTGGGCTCTTTTCCCGATTTTCCGGCTGCCGAAATCACCTTGTCATCGATAATCTCGTCGCGTGAGCGTAAATGACAAACCGGCTGGTCGTGGTGATCGGGAGCGAAGCAACGGATGCGAGAAAGACGCTAGCTGCCGCAGGACTTTCTATTTTGGCGCGGCAGCCGCGGTTTCACCGGGCGGCAAGATCCGCATCATGAACGTTGAAACCTTCTCCCCCGGCTTGAAAGGCCCAGGGATCTGATGGCTGACCGGCTTCAGGCTTTGAAGGAAGACTGCAATTGATGTCACGTCTTCTTCAGTGAGTTGCGCGAATGCATGCCACGGCATGATTGGCGCCAGGAGGCGGCCATCCGGCCGCTGCCCGGTCTGAAGCGCAGTCACAATCTGTTCCCGGGTCCAGCTGCCGATGCCGGTCTCCTTGTCAGGCGTAATGTTGCGGCCGACGAAAACACCCTGCCCGGGGAGCTCGAAACCAACATCCGATCCACCCAGAAATCGCGAGCTGTCCGGGTTTCCGAAGAAGTATCCCGGTGTGTGGCAGTCGTTGCAGCCGCCGATCGTGACGAGATATTCGCCGCGCGCAGTCTGCGCATCGTCGGCAGCTGCAATGCTCGCGTGTAGCCCCAAGGCAGAGGCGGCAAAAAATGCCAACCGTACGCTCAACCGAAACATCTTCCCCTCCATGATGCAGAAGCTCGCAACTGCCATCGGACTGAATATCACGATGAACATGTTCTATATATTAGCCATATTGAATTAACGAAGATTGCTGGGAAGATGACCACTTATGGGCCGGCAGCGAGCCTAAGATGCTTATAATCGATCCGGGAAGCGGTAGTTCATCCTCGTGTAAATCTGCTCGAAGCCGAGGGCGATGAGATTGGCGTGAGAGATATTGGGCTCATCGGCCGACGGCTGGGCGGTTTCGACGACGAATGTCCGAACGCCCTGAACGGCACCCTCGTTCAGACGCGCGGCAATCAGGGCCTTCTGTGCTCCGCGATTGCGAAACGCGGGAACCGTCGCGCCACCGCCGAGCCAGGCATAGCCGTCTGACGCGTACATGGCGGCTGTCGCAATCGGCCTGCCTTCCAGCTCAGCGAAAAAGCAGGTCCAACCGTCCTTGCCGACGATCGCTGACCAAAGTGGTATCAGGTTCTCTAGAAAGCCGAAACCGGCGCACATCATTGCGCCGAAGGTGTCGGCTTCGTCGACATTGACCTGTCGGGTGGTAACCTCCCCAGCGTGAACAAGCCGCGTAGGAGGAGCCGCTCTTCGCAGTTTTGCCCATCCATTACCCTCGGCAAGAAGACCGCGTTTGCTGATCCAATCGCTTGTCTCTTGGGGTGTGGTTGCGGCGCTCATTTGCAAATAGCGACGGCCTACCTTGTTGCGCATCCACTGGTAGGCCGCGTCGAGGTCATTGAGTGCTGCAATACCGAGAATACGATTTAGGCCGATTGCGGGCGCACTGGGCAGCGATATTGCGCAGCCTGCACCCAACTGTATCAAGCGAAACTCGGTTTCGTCCACGAGTGTCTGAGGCGCGATCATGAACAGGTCGATGAACGCTTTCGCCTCGATGATATCTTCTTCAGGCACAGTCATTCCAGCCATCATCCCCAGCGAGACGCACCTTTTCCATTGCGGCAACCCAAGACCGTCCCTGAGATGGCCGTGTCGTGTCCATCATTGTTCTCCAAGTGCCTGGAGCCGAGCACGTAAAGCTGCGTTCTCTGCTTCAAGTTGCGTCAAGCGCTCACGCAAGGGCGTCACCGCTGTCTCAACTTCCTGCTCGGTGTAGCGAGGCGTGATATGCTGAGGGCAGTTCCAGTCGAACGCCTCCAGCCTCAGCCGGAAAATCCGCTCCGCCTTTGCGCGGTAGCCGGCGTCGAAAACAAGATCTGTCAGCGAGGGATCGGCATCGAGTGTCAGCTTCTCGACATGCATGTAGATCTTGAGACGCGCTCTGCGGGGATAATCCACCAGGAAGAGGCAGGCTCGGTCGTTTGCGGCAAAGTTTCCGGTGCTGATGTACTGACGGTTCCCCCTGTAATCGGCGAAAGCCAGGGTTTTCCGGTCGACGGCTTTCAAAAAGCCTGAAGGCCCGCCGCGGTGCTGCACATACGGCCAACCGGTTTCCGATACAGAGGCAATATAGAAACTGTCCCTTGCGGCAATGAAGGCGAGCTCGCTCTCTGTGAAACTATCCGACTCGCGATGGTGATCACCCAACCAGATCTGATCCGCACCCATTTCGGCCTGTGCCAGCCGCACATTCGGAGTGCTTGCGACGTCCAGAAAGTGGTAGGGCATCGTGATCTCCAAAAATCGGAACAGTGGTCTCGCCCTACGGCGGTGCGACCTCGGCTTGGCGGAACCGCGGTCGTACCGCCGGCGACCATGCATGATGGTCACTTCTTTGCGACGTTGCGATCAAGAAAATCATTGATGAGCGGAGCAGCGACGTCCAGCTTTTCCTCGAGAAGAAAGTGACCCGAGTTCAGGATATGAATCTCCGCATCCGGAAGATCCTTGAGATAAGGATGAGCGCCGGCCTCAGGAAAGATATAGTCGTTCTTGCCCCAGACGATCAGCGTGGGCGGTTTGCGCTCGCGAAAGAAGCGTTGAAAGTCAGGGTAGAGCGGCACATTGGTGCGGTAGTCATACAACATGTCGAGCTGTATGTCCTTGTTGCCCGGGCGGTCCAGGAGCGCCTGGTCATGAACCCAGTTGTCGGGGCTGATGCGCGACACGTCTTCCATGCCGTCGGTATACTGGAATTTGGTCGTTTCAAGGGTGACGAGGCCGGACAGCGCCGCGCGGCTCTTGTCTGATCCGTCGGACCAGTAGGTCTTGATCGGATCCCAGAACTCCTTCAGCCCTTCCTCATAGGCGTTGCCGTTCTGGATGATCAGGCCGCTGACCCGTTCCGGATGTTTCAGCGCCAGCCGATAGCCGACAGGCGCGCCGTAATCCATGACGTACATCGCGTAGCTCTTGGCCTCCAGATGAACCATCAGCTTATCGACGATGTCGGCAGCCCCGGCAAACGTATAGGCGTAGGTGCCACGATCGGGAGCGGCGCTCTGCCCATACCCCGGATAGTCCGGTGCAATGACGTGGTACCGGTCTGCAAGGAGCGGGATTAGATTTCGGAACATATGGGAGGACGTCGGAAAGCCGTGGAGCAACAGCACGACGGGTGCGTCGGCCGGACCGGCTTCCCGATAGAAGATGTCGAGGCCGTCGATTTTCGCGGTGCGGTAGTGAACTGGAGCCGGAGCTTGGCGGTCGGCGGTGGCGTGCGCGGGAACCGCGCTTGCGATTGTCGTGGCAGTCATGCTGGCGGCAGCCAGCATCAGGCATATGATCAAACGACGCATGATGGTCTCCCAATGATCGAGATGAAACAAGATTTGGCGTCGACTGGCGGCTGATCCGGCCATCAGACAGCACATCAGTTGTCGCGATAGGCAGTGTCGGGCCGTCGCCCCGGTCAGGGTTGCGGCAACAATGGAATTTCGCTGCACGTAAAAGCCTGATTTGACGCAACGCTGGAACAGCCGACGTCGCGTTTCATCGAGGGGCTTCGATGGTTAGGAGTAGGCGGGTTCGTGATCACTCTCAATTGCGATCTAGGTTCCGCACACCTAGACGATGGCATTGCCGACGTAGACCTTGGTATATCGATTTGTCCTTACGCAACCCACAGAAATCCCGTAACTATTTCCCGCGGACGATAATGAGGCTGGGCCTTTGGGCTCCGTCTCAACTCTGCACGGAGAGTGTTGTGGATAGAGAGCCGGAAACCGATCCCATCATCGATCTAATCCCCGCCATGGTGTGGTCGGCGACATCGGATGGCATGCTGGATTTCGCCAACCAGCACTTTCTCGACTTTATCGGGGCGCCGCTCGAGCAAATCTCCGGAGAGAGATTCTATGGAATATTCCATCCCGACGATACGTCGCGTCTCGCTTCCGAATGGCATGAAATCATGGCTTCCAAAAATGCGAGGGAGGTCGAGGGCAGGCTCAGGCGCGCGGACGGCCACTATCGTTGGTGCACGCTTCGTCAGAAGCCTCGGTTCGATTCCGACGGAAATGTCGTCAGATGGTATGGCGTGGTGCTTGATATCGAGGACCGCAAGCAGGCCGAAAATGCGCTGAAAGAGACGAAGACGGCACTTGCCGCCAGCGAAGAGAATCTAAGCCTCATCATCAATTCATTGCCTGTGCTCGTATGGTCGGCACGACCGGATGGCAGCGCCGATTTCGTCAATCAAAGCTGGTTGGATTATGCGGGCCGTCCGGCCGACCAGATCCTCGAATGGGGCTTCCTCGACCTTTACCACCCGGATGATATTCCAGGCATGGTCGCCATCTGGAAGAGAGATCTCGAACATTCCGACCATACCGTTCTGAAGGGTCGTATTCGCGGAGCCGACGGCAACTACCGCTGGTTCTATTTCTCGGGCCGCAAGCTGATCGATGCCAACGGCGTGGTGCGTTGGTTCGGCTGCAATATCGATATCGAGGATCTGCAAGCCGCAGAGAATGCGCTGAGAGAAAGCGAAACCGCGCTCAGGGAAAGCGAGCACAAGCTCAGTCTCATCATCAACACGATACCGGCAATGGCTTGGTCCTGCACTCCAGATGGCCGGCTAGAATATTTCAATCGAAACCTGATCGATTATGTCGGCTTGCCCGTCGAGGAAATCGTCGGGTTCGGCTTTTATCGCATGTTTCATCCCGATGACGTCGAGCCGATGCGGGTCGCCTGGGACGATATCGTCGCCACGAAAAAAAGTCGTCCGGTGGACGCGCGCATCAGACGGGCGGATGGCGAATATAGATGGTTCAACCTCCGGCAAAGCCCCCTTCTGGACAGGGATGGGAATGTCGTGCGGTGGTACGGCGTCGTCGTCGATATCGAGGATCGCAAACGGGCCGAAGAGTCCTTGAGACAAAGCCAGAGCAACCTGGCGCATGTGACGCGGATGACAGCCACGGGTGAGCTTGCCGTTTCGATCGCCCATGAGGTCAATCAGCCGCTCATGGCAATCGTCACAAATGCCGGCACGTGCCTGCGCTGGCTGCAACCGGGACACACAGATATCGAGCAGGCCCGGCTCGCGGCCGAGAGGATCGTCAAGGATGGTCATCGCGCCGGCGACATCATCGCGAGCATCCGGGCAATGGCTCAGAAGTCACCAGCCCGGATGGAGCAAACGGATTTGAAGGGCGCTTTGCATCACGTGCTGGATCTTTTGAGAGGGGAACTTCGTCACCGAGATATCGAACTCGATCTCGATCTTCCGCAACGGTCTCTTGAGGTCATTGCTGACCGAACCCAGTTGCAGCAAGTCGTGCTGAATCTGGTCATGAACAGCGCCGAAGCGATGGCCGCGTCTTCAGGAGACAGGCGTATCGGCATCAGATGCGCCGAGGACGAGCACCAATTCGTGAAAGTCAGTGTCTCGGATACGGGGCGCGGCATTTCTTCCGACGCGTTGGATCGGGTTTTCGAAACATTCTACAGCACGAAGGCAGATGGCATCGGAATGGGGCTTTCAATATGCCGTTCCATTGTCGAAGCCCATGGCGGCCGGATCTGGGCTTCGGCGACAGACAGTCAGGTTGGCGCGGTGTTCACGTTTACGCTGCCGATGGCGGAGGTTACAGCCGCAGATGATCGATGATCGCAAAAGAGGCCCGCCGACCGTCATCATCATCGATGACGACGAAAGCGTCCGCGACGCTTTGAAGGGATTGTTCGAATCCGTTGGTCTGGCCACCGCAACCCATGGCTCGGTGTCGGAGTTCCTCGCTGCGGATGATCCGGATCAGGCGGGTTGTATTGTTCTGGATATCCGTCTGCCGGGCCAGAGCGGCCTGGAGTTTCAAGAGGCGCTGGCGAAGAGCAAACATCCAAGGTCGGTGGTTCTGATCAGCGCCCATGTCGACGTCGCGATGGCTGTCCGCGCAATGAAAGCCGGTGCTATCGATGTTCTTACCAAGCCGGTGCGGGAGCAGGATTTGCTCGAAGCGGTGAACCGTGCCCTGGCGAGTGATAATGCTCGACGCGAAGAGGCCGATCAAACGGCTGCATTGCGCCAAAGATATTCCAAACTCACCGTGCGTGAGCGGCAGATCATGGCCTTAGTCATCACCGGGAAGCTGAACAAGCAGATTGCGGCTGAAGTCCAACTGGCGGAAGCCACCGTAAAGCTTCACCGCGGTCACATGATGCGCAAAATGCGCGCATCGTCGGTTGCGGATCTGGTTAGGATCGCGGGCATTCTGGAGCGCTGAATGCGCACATTTCGATATCCCCTTCGACCGGGAGGCGCGCATGAGATCGCGCTCTTTTTATAGGTTCCAGATCGGACATCCATCACCCGTTATTGTACGATACCGGCCTTGCGTAACCCCTCTACGGCGAGCTCGAAATCGGCGGAATTCTTGAAGGGCAAGACTTTGCGGCGGTATTCCAAGGAGAAGTCGGGATTGATGCGCAGCACCTCCTGCCACGTCGCCCGAGCTTCTTCGAGCCGGCCGAGGTGACCGTAGCAGGCGGCGAGAAGCGCGCGCGAGACATCGGTGACGGGATTGCGGCTCACGCGCTGCCGCAACAGTTCGACGGCCTCTTCGTACCGTCGCAGCTGAAACCAGGCCCAGGCCTGAAAGTGCAGAACGATATCGGGGAAGTACGGGTTCAGGACCCTTGCCCGGTCGAAGCAGGCGAGTGCCTCCTCGGATCTGCCTGAATAGAGAAGGGCCTCGCCGAGGCTGACCTGCCCTTCGGCGAAGTTCGGATTAAGGACGATCGCACGCTCGGCCTCGCTGATGGCGCTATCGTGCTGTCGTGAGTAAAGCCTGACGACACTCAGGGCCCAGTGCGCCACGGGATCGCTGTCATCGCGCGCGACCGCCAGCATCGCAGTCTTTTCGGCCTGGTCGATCGAGCGCTGCGGCGAGACGCTCCACCGGTTCAGGTAGTCGAGCCCGTGGGTCAGGGCGAGGAAGGCGTGCGCCGAGGCGAAGTTCGGGTCCAGTTCGACGGCCCGTTGCAACAGGTCGCGGGCGTCGCTGTTCGTCTGCTTCGTCAGCCGGTGCCACAGCTCCCGGCCACGCAGGAAGCAGTCATACGCCTCTGGATGGCCGGTCTGCCCCGGCGCCAGCCTTTTCCGATCGCCCTCCGTCAGGCTGACCGCCAGCGCGTCGACGATCTGCTGCGTGACATCGTCCTGAACCGCGAATATGTCGGTCAGGTCGCGATCGAACCGCTCCGCCCATAGATGCCCGCCGGTGGTCGCGTCGATCAGCTGCGCGGTGATGCGCACCCTGTTCCCCGATTTGCGCACACTGCCCTCAAGCACATGCCGCACGCCGAGCTTGGCGCCCACCTCCTGCACCTGGACATTCCTGCCCTTGAAAGTGAACGAGGAATTGCGGGCGATGACGAAGAGCTGCGACAGCTTCGATAGCGCCGTGATGATGTCTTCCGAGATGCCGTCGGCGAAGTAGTCCTGTTCGGCATCGCCGCTCATATTGACGAAGGGCAGGACGGCGATCGACAGCTTCGGCGGCCCTGCCGCCGGCGGTTGGCCCGTCGCGGTGTCCAGGGTCGCGGCTGCCTTGGTCCCGGCGCTGCCGACTTGCAGCGAATAGACCCGGATCGGCTCGGCGATGTTCTTGAGATGCGTATCGCCGAGATCGCTGACCGAGAGGTCGAGCCTTGCCTTGACCTGGCGATAGGCATCCTCCGACAGGCAGATCGCTCCCGCCGCGGCGACGCCCTCCAATCGCGAGGCGATGTTGACGCCGTCGCCCATCAGATCGCCGTCGCTTTCCTCGACAACGTCGCCCAGATGGATGCCCATCCGGAACTCGATGCGACGGTCCTGCGGCACGCCGTCATTGCGCTCCACCATGCCGTTCTGCACCTCGATGGCGCAACGCACGGCGTCCACCACGCTGCGGAACTCGACCAGCGCACCATCGCCGGTTCGCTTCACCACCCGCCCATGGTGCACGGCTATCGTCGGATCGATGAGATCGCTGCGCAGTGCCCGCAACCGCGCCAGAATGCGCTCCTCGTCGGCGCCGGCAAGCCGGCTGTACCCAACCACGTCTGCGGCCAGGATTGCAGCCAGCTTTCGGATCTCGCTCATGGCGCCGTCTCCTCGCTTCCAAGGATAGCAGGGAGACAAGAGGCAAGGAAGAAGTTTTAGCCGGTGCGGAGGGGGCCCGAAACCGAACTTCCGCAATGACTTGCTATTCCTTACCTACACGTCGAAATTTGTCGGCAGGACAATCATGTCCCGGATCGTGACGTTGCGCGGGCGGGTCAGCATGAAGATGATGGCATCGGAGACCTCTGAGGGCTCGATCAAACTCCCATTGGCTTTTGCCTTCTCAAGGTTTTCCGCGGGCCAATCGGCAAGCAGAGCGGAAACAACCGGGCCGGGCGACACCTGGCTGACCCTGATGCCGTGGTTTTTCAACTGCCGGCGCATGATCTGGACGAAACTGGTAATCGCCCATTTGGAGCTGGAATAGACCGGCTCCCACTGGATCGGCGCATGGCCTGCGACCGAGCAAGTGACCAAAATGTCCCCGGTCCCGCGCTCGATCATATGCGGAGCGATGTCGCGGACGTTCTTCATGACGGCGTTCACGTTGAGGTTCAGCATCCGATCGATTGCCGCGGTATCGGTATCGATAAGATCCCCGCCGATGTAGGACCCTGCATTGCAGTGCAGGATGTCGACATGATCGACTTTTGCCAGGATTTCCGGCACCATGGCCGCACAACTTGCGGCGTCCAGAAGATCGGTGACCTGCATGACGACGGCGTCGCCGAACTCGGCAGCATAGGTTTCCAGCGCCTGTCTGTTGTAGTCGACCATCACGACCTTGGCGCCGGCATCGATCAGGGCACGGGTCGTCGCCAGGCCGATACCGGAAGCTGCGCCGGTGACCGCAGCGATCTTTCCTTCGAGTGGTTTAGTCATCATCTTGTCTCGCTCTTGATTTTCAGACAGCAAGGAAGCCGCCATCGACTGGCAGGACTGCGCCGCTGATCATCGGGGCGTCCTCTGACATAAGCAGTGCGATCGAGCGTGCGACATCGTCGACCGCTGCAAAACGCGCCATCGGGTGGCGAACAATCATCGGGTCACGTTTGGAAGGCTCGGACCACGCCTTGGCGGCAAGCTCCGTCATGGTCACCGTAGGCGCCACTGCATTGACCCGGATTCCATAGGCGCCGAGTTCCCTGGCCATGACACGTGTCGCGCCTTCAAGTCCCGCCTTCGAAGCGGCGTAAGCCATGTGATCCACGAAACCCCGGTGTCCGGCGATCGAGGTGACATTCACGATCGTGCCGCCGCCTCCGTTTGAAATGCGAGCTCGCGCGAACTCCTGCGCACAAATCAGCGCGGCCCGCAGGTTGATGCCGAGGACCTGCTCATAGCCCTCCTCGGTCATATCGATGACGCTCTCAAGCACATTGGTTCCCGCGCAATTGATCAACGCGTCTGCCAGTCCCGCCTTCTTCATGGCGGCGCGTGCTGCTGCATTGTCGGCGAGATCGACTGATATCACCGTCGCGCCGAACTTTGCCGCAAGATCATCCAGATCGGCCTGGGTACGCGACAGGGCTACTATTCGTGCGCCACGGTGGGTGAGCAGTTCAACGCAGGCGCGACCGATGCCCTTGCCAGCACCGGTAATGATTACCGTTTTTCCTGTAAAGTCGGACATGGTTGATCCTTCCGATGCCTGTTGCTCAGAACGGGAGTCTTTGCTCGGTTTGCTTGTCGAACACATGAGCCGCGGCAGGATCGACGTCGAGCCGTATCCTGTCGCCGGGCTTCAGCGCGTGGCGCTCGCGAAAGGCGCACAGGACACGCTTGCCCGCCAATTGGACTGCGAGCAGAATTTCGGCCCCCGTCGGCTCGATCAACTCGACAGTCGCAGGTACGCCCGCATCGCCGTTCGACAGTATCCACTGGTCAGGACGGACCCCGTATATCACCTCCTGGCCGTTGGTTGCCCGCGTGCCTTGTGGAAGGGGAAGGCCCGACCCGTCAGCGAGCCGCGCCGAGTTCAAGGAGAGATCGATGGTGGCCGGCAGCATGTTCATCGCCGGCGATCCGATGAAGCCGGCGACGAAGGTATTTGCCGGCCTGTCGTAAAGCTCCAGTGGCGCACCGATCTGCTCCACCTTGCCGTCGCGAAGCACGACAATGCGGTCCGCCATTGTCATGGCTTCAATCTGGTCATGCGTGACATAGACGGAAGTAGCGCCGAGGCGCTGGTGAAGAGCTTTGATCTCCGAACGCATGTCTACGCGCAGCGCGGCGTCCAGGTTTGACAGCGGCTCGTCGAAAAAGAACGCCTTCGGGCGGCGAACCATCGCGCGCCCCATGGCAACACGCTGCCGTTGGCCTCCGGAGAGCGCCTTCGGATAGCGGTCGAGATAGGGCGTAAGCCGCAGCATCTCGGCAGCCTTGTCGACCTTGGCGTTGCGATCCGCAAGATTCTCGCCGCGCAATTTCAGTGCGAAGGCCATGTTCTCCCGAACGGTCATGTGCGGATAAAGTGCGTAGTTCTGGAACACCATCGCCACGTCGCGGTCCTTGGCGGCGATGTTGTCGATGCGATTTCCGCCAAGCTTGATCGTGCCGCCGGTGATCTCCTCGAGGCCGGCAAGCGACCGCAGCAGCGTGGATTTGCCGCAACCGGACGGACCGACCAGCACGACGAACTCACCGTCGGCTATATCGAACGAGATGTTGCGCAGTGCGTGATAGGAGCCGTAATGCTTGTCGACCTTGTCGAGTTCGATCGTCGCCATGTGTCAATCCTTAATCAGTTGTGGTCGGGGCGGGTCTGCCGGGCAGCTTCACCACGAGGTATCCTGCATCGGCGACGACGATGCTGCCGGTCATCAGGCTGGCAGCATCGAAGGCCGGGAACAGCACGACCGACGCAATTTCCTCGACGTCGCCCATTCGCTTCATCGGCTTCATGTGCATCCAGTCCTTGTCCCGCAGGCATAGCCGATGTTGCGCCCCGCGCCGGTGACGACCGCCACTCTTCCACGGAGCTCCAACTTCCGCAGGAACATGTTACTTCCCAAGCTCGATCTGGATCTTCACGGAGGACGGCTTCGGTCGCACGGCGTAATCGAACGCTTCGACGGAATCCTCGAAGGCGTAGGTATCGGTGATCAGCGCATCGACATTGATCTGGTTCGATCCCAATAGCGCGACGATGCGGGGGTAGACATGGGCGTAGCGGAATACGTGTTCGATGCGCAGTTCCTTGGTCTGGGCGATGACGACATCGAGCGGGACCGGCTTCACGGGCATGCCGACAAGGACGATGGCGCCGCCGGGGCAACCATGCTGCGCCGTGTCTGCGATCACTTCAGCCGCGCCGGAACATTCGAAGACGACATCGACGCCCCAGCCGTCGGTTTCGCGGGCTATGACGCTCTTCAGGTCCTGCGAACGGACGTTGACGGTGATGATGGCAGGGCCGAGGCTGCGCGCCACGGCAAGCTTTTCGTCGACAACGTCGGTAACGATAACTTTGGCGCAGCCAGCCGATAGCGCCGCTATCGCTGTCACCATGCCGATCGGCCCGGCGCCGGTAACCAGCGCGATCGCACCGGGCGTCAGCCTCGCCTTGGAGACTGCGTGAAAGCCTACAGCCAGCGGCTCGACCATGGCGCCCGCGGCGTAGGAAACGTTGTCCGGAAGCTTAAAGGTAAAGGCCGCCGGGTGGACCACGCTCGGTCTCAGTACGCCATGCACCGGCGGCGTCGCCCAGAAGCGCACCGCGGGATCGAGGTTGTAGAGACCCAGCCGCGACGCGCGACTTTGAGGGTCGGGAATGCCGGGCTCCATGCAAACGCGGTCGCCCACTTTCAGGTTCTGCACCGCGCTGCCGACCTCTTCAATGATGCCGGCGGCTTCGTGGCCGAGGATCATCGGCTCGCGCACAACGAAAGGACCGATCGCGCCGTGCGTGTAATAGTGAACGTCCGATCCGCAGACTCCGACGGTCTTGATGGCAATGCGCACGTCGGTCGGACCGAGCGCCTCCTTCGGGTCCAGGTCGCGAATGCGCAGTTCGTCTTTGCGTTCGAGGACGAGCGATCTCATGTCTTCAGCCCTTTCGGATAATGAATACGGCCAGCGCCAGGCAGAGCACCGTCGCCACCCATAGGGGCAACACGCCCTCGAGGAAGCGCATCCATAGAAGATGCACCAGGATCAGGATCACGACCGAGATGAAGCCCCTGTCGAAGCCGTTGGTTCGGATCGGCAGGAATCCGTCGCGTTGGGTTTTCTGGGGTTGAACGCCAGCCATCATCTTACCCTTTCAATGCGCCGAACGTGAGGCCGGTCACGATGTGCTTCTGGACGAATCCGAGCACGATCAGGGCCGGGAGCGTGGTCAGGAACGCCATCGCCGCCATCTCGCCCCAGTTCGTTCCGGTGACCGAGACATATTCAGCGAGCGCTGTCGTCACGGTCCTGGCGTTAGCCGACGACGTTAGGGTGGCTGCGAACAGGTACTCGTTCCAGGCGAAAATCCAGGTCAGGATGAAGGTGACGGCCAATCCCGGCCGCGCCAGCGGCAGGATGACGTTGGACAGCACCTGGCCGGTTGTCGCGCCATCGACCCGCGCCGCTTCGTCCAGCTCCAGCGGAATCCCGTCGAGCATGCCCTTCAAGAGCCAGACGGCGAAGGGCAGGTTGAAGACGCAGTAGAGCAGGATCAGGCCAATCTTCGTGTCGAACAGCATGAAATCGCCGAACACGAACCACTTGGTGAACAGCAGGAAGAGCGGCAGCAGAAACACGGCTGGCGGCGCCATGCGGTTGGTGATCAACCAGAAAAACACATTGTCGCCGCCGCCGATTTTGTAACGCGACAGCCCGAACGCCGCGAGCAGGCCGAGCGCGCAGACCAGCGCTGCGTTCGATGTCGCCACGATCAGCGAATTCAAGAGATACTGCAGGAAGGTCGAGCTGTTCAGCACCGCCAGGAAATTGTTCCAGTAAAGATCGTCGATGAGGAACGACTTCGAATAAAGCTTCACGCGGGGGCGCATGGAAACGACCAGCATCCACCAGACCGGAAGCAGCGTCAGAATGGTCAGACATATCCAAAGGACGAAGGAGGCTATACCGGAGCGTCTCATTGTGCACCTCCCTTGCGGCCGGTCATGGCAACGAACAGCAGCCAGCTCAGAACGATCGTGACATACAGCGTCAGCAGCGACATGGCCGCACCGTAGCCGTAATCGGTTTTCGGAAAGACGTTGATCCAGATATGAAGGCCGATGAACCGGGTCGACTCGGCCGGACCACCCTTTGTCAGCATCCAGATTTCGTCGACCGAGCGCAATGCATCCATCAGCCGGATGAAGACGGTTGTCAGCAGCACCGGTTTCAACATCGGCACGATCACGTACCAGAAAATCTGCAGCTTGTTGCCGCCGTCGATCTGCGCCTGTTCGAGCGGTTCTTTCGGCAAGGCGGTCAGCCCCGCCATGAGCGACAGCGTAACGAACGGCGTCCAATGCCACAGGTCCATGATGATCGCCGTGACGAAGGCGTGATAGGCATTGGTCGAGATGTTGTAGTCGATGCCGAACCACAGTTTCAGGTAATAGGGCACGATGCCGAAGCCCGGAACGCAAAGCAGCCGCCAGGTAGCGCCGACTGCAATGGGCGCGACAACGATCGGCAGCGTGTGGATCGTGCGAAAGAACTGCCGGCCCCACAGGCGGTCTGCCATCAGTGCGCGGGCCAGAACGTAGCCCAACAACAGTTCGCTCACGACGACGAAGAATGCGAAGACCAGGGTGCGCGCCAGCGAGTTCAGGAATGTCGTGTCAAAAACGAGGCTGCGATAATTCTGAAGGCCTGCCCAGCGCAGGGTGGGGTCGACTGCGTTGGTGTTCCAGTCGAAGAAGCCGACATAGAGAATGTAGATGAAGGGAACGAACCCGACAACGAACAGGATTAGCGTGGCTGGTGTTAGAAACAGCCATCCGATGTTGGATTGTCTCATCCTGCGCTCCGTCAGATCGTCCTTGACACTTATTCGCCTGCAGCGTCGCGGGCAGGCCCGCAAACCGCAGTCAGGAAAGGGGCGGTCACCTTGCTGAAGGCGACCGCCAGCCGCTTGGGAGGCGGTCTTTTACTTGCGGTAGCCGAGCTTCACGAGTTCAGCTTCGGCTGCCGTGGCGGCCTGGTCCAGCGCATCGTCCGGTTTGATCTCCCCGACGATCGCTTTGTAGATGAACGGCGCGACGACCTGCAGAACTTGCGCGTGGAACGGGAACGGCGGAGCTCCGGCGAACAGCTTTCCGTCCTCACGCATCAGCGTGTAATAGCCGTTCATCTTCTTGTCCTGATCGACAATCTTGGGATCGTGGTAGGTCGAGTTCATGACGATGCGGGAGCCGGCCAGCGCCCAGTCGGTCTGCACCGAAGCCTGACCGATATACTGCAGGAACAGCAGAGACGCGTCCTTGTTCTTGGACGAATGCGGGATGCCGAACGCGCCACCATCGTAATAGCCGATATATCCTTTGCCGGATTCGGCTGCTTCCATGACACCCGCCTCGACCGGGGGCAACGCTACGCCCACCTTGCCGACGACGGTCGATTTGCTTTCGTCGGTGGCGATCCACGCAGCATTTTCACCGTAGACGAGGCCTTGGGCTGCGCGGCCGGCGGCAAATGTCCCGGCAACCTCATCCCAGGTGGAAGACGTCGATTCCGGCGGCGCGTATTTCAGCAGGCCGACCCAGTAGTTGAGCGCCTTCTTCGCGGCGGCGGAGTTCATCTGGCCGCCGTTCGCTTCGGTGGCCGCGAAGGTCTTGCCATCGATGCCCCAGTTGTAAACGCCGAAGGTCGGCGCGACCGACTCGAAGAATTCGTAGAAGGCGGCGGGGTGGCTCGACGAGGCCTGTACGGTGGTTCCCCAGAGCTCCTTGTCCGCGCCATATTCGGTGAAGAACTTGGCGATCTGGGTATACTCGTCATGCGTCGTCGCGGGCTTCAGATCCGCACCGGTGGAATCCTTGTAGGCTTTCTGGATCGCCGGATCATCGAAAAGATCCTTGCGGTAGAGGTAAGGCTTGATGAATGCTTCCATGGGGACGCCCATGACATTGCCCGACTTCGGATCCTTGAAATAGTTCAGGAAAGTGGTGAAATTCTCCGGCTTGAAGTCCGGCGAAGCGATCTTCGCATTGTCGGCGAGCGACTTGGTAATATCGACGAGGAAGTTGCGGGCCAGATACGTATAGACGATGTCCTGCTCGATATAGACGAAGTCATAGATGCCGGTATTGGCCTCCATGTCCTTGATCGCCTTGTCGTACATCTGGTCCCAGGATGTGGCCTCGAATTCGACCTTGATGCCGGTCTCTTCTGTGAACTTGGGACCGAGCACCTGCTCGACATATTTCGACGCTGGGGTCGATTCCGAGATGCCCCGGATGGTCGCGCCCTGATAGGGCTGGGCGGCAGTTTTCCACCAGGAATCCTGAGCAAGAGCGGTCGAGCTCCAAAGGCCAAGCGAAATGAAGCCGACGCCCACGGCTTTGACGAAACTGTTCATTGTTCTCCTCCATTTGGATCGCAAAATCGGTCCGGTTGTGCGTGCTAAACTCTCCTCCGACACGCTCAACGGACCACAATAGTTGTAGAAAGAACGGATGGACACAAGCGCGGCCGTTGCGCAATACTGATACTCTCATGCGCGAAATGCCGAATATAATCATGAATTTTTGTGTGCATTGCACAATCGAATATTGATTGGCAGCGCAACGAGCATCGCGGGAAGCACTGGAGGATGTCCGCAATGTCAGTTATTTCGCCGACCGTCGCGAGATTTGAATATGTCTTGACCGGCGCAGACGAGTCGTTCCTATGGCGGCGCGACGACTATCCGTGGGAACGCAACGTCTGGAATTTCCACCCGGAGGTGGAGATCCACTATATTCCCAACGCCAGCGGCGTCCTGCTTGCGGGCGATCACGTCGGCGCGTTCACGCCGGGCCATATTTCCGTCATCGGCAGCAACCTGCCGCACGACTGGGTGACGCCGCTCGGACCGAATGAGCGCATTCCAGGACGTGACATCGTCATCCAGTTTGCGCCGGCCAAGCTGGAGCAGGCTTCGGCCTTCCTGCCGGAACTGGCGGGGCTGCGTGACTTTCTTACCCGCGCAAAGCGGGGGCTCTCCTTCAAGGGCCGGGCGCGGGAACAGGCGGAGGCGCTGATACTCGACATGGAGTTCCAGACCGGCTCGGTGCGGCTTTCGACCTTCCTGTCTTTGCTCTCGCTGCTGCGGGACACTGACGAGTTCGATACGCTGTCTTCAGAGGCTTATGTGCCGGACCTGAGCTATGGTTCGCTGGAAGCCCTGCAACAGGTCTTCGCATATCTCTTCGCCAATCTGTCGGAGGACATTCGGTTGCCTGATATGGCGCGCATGGTCGGCATGAGCGACAGCGCCTTCTCGCGATTCTTCAAGAAAAACAGCGGCCACAGCTTCACCGACCACGTCAACAAGCTTCGAATCTGGAAGGCGGGTCAGCTATTGACCGATACCTCTATGCCGATAACCGACATCTGCTTCGAGGTGGGCTATCGCAATCTGTCAAATTTCAACCGGGTGTTTCTACGTCACCATAACTTGACACCGACAAAATACCGGAAACTGTCCACCAACCGCAGAACCGTTCCGTTAACTCAGACAGCGACAGATCATATGCCTGTGCAGTGAGTGGCGACGGTCCTGCGGCACGCCGTCATTGAGCTCCACCATGCCGTTCTGCACCTCGATGGCGCAACACACGGCGTCTACCACGCTGCCGAATTCGACCAGCGCACCATCGCCGGTTCGTTTCACCACCCGGCCATGATGGACGGCGATCGTCGGATCGATGAGATCGCTGCGCAGCGCCCGCAACCGCGCCAGGCGCCGGGAAGCCTGCTCTACCCAACTACGTGTGAGTCCATGATTGCAGCCAGCTTTCGGATCTCGCTCATGGCGCCGTCTCCTCGCCTTCGGGATGACAGGGAGGCAGAGGGCAAGAAGGAAGTTTTGGCCTGTGCGGAGAGCGATCTTGGTTGCGATTGAGCTAGACGCAGCCAACGTTGTTGGCCTCTCGCTCTAACTGCTCTTTCAGTCTCGCCGAGAGGTTTTTTGAGCACCTGTCGTTCGCTTTGGGGAAGGACGACGCCGCTCCGGCCGTTTGTCCCCGGCGGAAAAATTGCGGGCGGTCTCGAAGAGGTAGCGGTCGACCCGCTTCAGCGGGTTGAAGGCTTCGAAGGGGTTCTGCAGAACCGGCTGGACCTCCTTCAGGAAAGCCTTGCGTTCGGCTCTGTTCTGGATGGCGACGGTCTTGCCGGCAAATTGCAGCTCGCCTTCCGTCGGTTCCGTCTGGCCGAGGATCATCGCCGCGACCGTCGATTTACCGGAGCCGGATTCGCCGAGGATCGAGAGGATCTCGGGCTCACCGCCGATTTAGAAGCTGACATCCTTGACGGCGGTGATCAGCCGCCGGCCGAGCATGCCGCCCTGGCGGTAGATTTTCGTCCAGGTTGGCGGGGATCATGCTGACGCTTCGGATTGGCAAAAACTGGCCGAAGCGCGTATAATCCTTGACTATCGCAGTCAACTAATTTCCAGGTGCATTACCGCGCCCGGGGCAACTGTGCGGTTCCCTGGCATGCGCCGCGGCGAGCCCTTGCCGGTCGCAACGGCGGCCGTTTCACCACGGCGGCGAGACCAGCCGTGCAGCATTGATACCTTCCGCGCCGATCCGGTTGCAGCCGATGTCCGATCACCAGCGGAAATGGTTGCCTGTTGACGCTTCCGTAATCACGGCAAGCGCCTTTGCTTGCCGGGCGGCTCTTTTCTCATAGGATTTCTGCGCCATCTCTTGCCAGGGCAACCAGACAGGGTCCGGTATGGACGAGACAATCGAACAGCTTCTCCATCTTTCCGCACAGACGGAAACGTTGATGGCGGTCTATGATGGCGATGACCGGCTGCGCTATGCCAACAGCGCCTTCCGCGCGGCCTATTTCATCGAGCCGGAGGAAACGCCGCTCTGGCCGGATCTGATGCGGCGCAATTTTGAGCTCGCCCGCGGCACCGTCATCCGCACGAATGATTTCGAGGAATGGCTGCGCTCCACCCAGTCGCGCCGCGGCAAGATCGGCTATCGCGCCTTTGAGACGGATCTTGCCGACGGCCGCTGGCTGTGGATGACCGAGGCGGTGCAGAAGAACGGCTGGATGCTCTGCATCGCCAGCGACATCACCCGTCTCAAGGTCCATGGCCGCACCGTCCGGCAGGATCGCGACCAGGCAATCAAGGCTTCCTATACCGACGAGCTCACCGGCGTTGCCAACCGCCGTTTCGTCATGGCGCGCGTCGAAGACATGGTTGAAGCCGCCCGGCATGGCAACAGCGGCTGCCTCGCCGTCTTCGACATCGACAATTTCAAACGCATCAACGACCGGCTCGGCCACCACGCCGGCGATCTCGTGCTGCGCGATTTCGCCCACCGCATCCATCAGAATGTCCGCCGCAACGATTGTTTCGGCCGGGTCGGCGGCGAAGAATTCCTCCTCGTCATGCCGGCCACCGGCCCGGAAGACGCCCTTGCCATGGTCGAGCGCATGCTGACGGTGATCC
The DNA here is from genome assembly GCF_000092045.1 of Rhizobium etli CFN 42. NCBI lineage: Bacteria > Pseudomonadati > Pseudomonadota > Alphaproteobacteria > Hyphomicrobiales > Rhizobiaceae > Rhizobium > Rhizobium etli. Next base: position 217,370 of record NC_007765.1, read on the forward strand.
GCTTCTCCCGGCCGCTGCCGGACTCGCCCGACTTCAGCTACACGTGTTCTGCCGGCATCGCCGCCTGTGTGCCGACGGATAGTGCGTCGGAGCTTTATCGGCGGGCGGATCAGGCGCTGTATGACGCGAAGATGAGCGGGCGGGATAGGGTGAGGGCGGCATAGGGCGACAATTTGGACTTATCCGCTGAGGCAGGACACAATGCCGACTACATCCGGATGCTCGCTCGCAGCCAGATCTCTGAGCTGGCGGAGCCGACGCGTGTTACACCGGCCAAGGCCGCAACCAGGATTAAACATCTAAGCGGTTTCATCAGGTTCATTTAGGAAACGCAATAGATGCATGTACTTCACCTAGTCGCATTTAGGCTAGTTCGCCTCGCCCCAAATGGGGAGATGCGGACATGCGAAAGCTGCGCGGTTGGGTTCAAGTATCAGTCGCGGGCTTAAGACGATGGCGGTAGCGCACGCAGTCTCTCCGCTACAACGTGACTTCTCCACGTCTGCGGACTTCTACCTCCCTCAGACATGAGCGCTCGCTCGACTTGGCCGGGAGTCCACGCGCCACCCATTCGCGCGCTCAACAATTCCAGACCTCTGCAGAACCTGTCATAATCTTCACCCGTATTAACGTCGCTTACCCGGGAGTTGACCCTTCGTTCGACAGTCTTGCCGTCTGCTTTCCAGGTCACCGTCTCATCCATTTTTACGACATTCACACCCGCGATCAGGTTCATGGAAAGCCCCGCCCACTGGTCAAGAATGTAACCTTTGCCGGGTGTCTCGGGCATGAGGAAGTATATTAGTTTCGTGAAGTAGGCCGGTCCCAGTCCCAGCATGGCCTTTTCTTTCTTTTCAGCCCTGAGACTGGCGAACTCGTCGAAAGCCGCACGGCGCGAGAGACCGCCAGCCCTGATTCGTTTTGCAACGGCTAACCAACGGGCGGCGCTGCGTTGAAAGAGGCGGTCGCGGTTGGCGCGATGCATGCCACCCCAAGCTAAGACACTTACACATAGATCGTCGATACAGGTCTTTTTGTCAGCAGACATTGCCAGGAGTTGCGCCCGGTTGGTCGTGCGAGCTAGATCTTTACAGCTCAGACCATGCTCTGAACCCTTGACCTCGGCGAACCACTGGGCAGGGCTGCCTCCCTCTTCCGCGTCAGTATCAAAAGTAGGGGGCGACGAATAAGCCTTCGCGAAAACCAAAACATGCTTTTCGACTAGATTGAGGGTCATTTTAAAAGCCGTAACAAGTGGATGAAATCGGAGACCAACGTCGGAGTCATCTTCCCGGAAGAGCTGAAAACCTGCTCGTCAGAAATGAAGACAATCCGTTATGCTGCCAACAATACCCGGTCTCTCACACTGATACGCCAAGAGAGACTCTGCCAGATCTTTTTCCCTGACAGATCTACGTCACCGAAAAAAATTCTGAATACAGCTTTTCACCCATCCTATTGTATTGGCTCACTCCAACAGCTTGCACGGCTTCCTCATTAAAGCGAATCAACTTTCAATCCAAAGTACATCTTGGAAGGTTAGCAATTGCAATGCATCTATCGTGAAATTCGATTGGATTAAGCGGGTTGAAGTTTGTCGTCCCCACGAAAGGAGCTATCGCGGCTTAATGGCGTGACCGTGAGACGGCATGGACAACAATTGGGGTATGTGTGGCGGTCATATGATCGACCGCAAGACCTCACCCTCAGCAATTGATCTGAACTCTGTGATAATCCCGGACTTGTCCAGTGAGCCGAGGGCAGACGTCGGCGAGGCAACGGATGAATATATAACGCTCAGATTAAATAAACATTTGTAGCGCGCGGGCGACCCTGATTGTCGAGTTCTACTTCGAATGAAGCGATCTTGCCCCCTTCTAAACCTTCCCAAACCAAATCTGAAACCATAGCACGCGCGACAAAATACTCTCGGTTCGACCGGTCGACGAGAAAACCAAAATTTGGCTTTCGGCCCTTTTCTTTGAGGGTGCCAAGCAAACCGGACGCTGACGCGCAGTGGTCGGTAGTATCGTCACGTGAGGCCTCCAGTTCTCCGATTAATTTGTCTAATAAGGCAACAACCCTGGCACCGGCACGAACGCTTCTAGTATGCAGAGCCTGCACAATCGACGACCGAGCTTTTCTTAGATGCTCGGTCATCTTGGAATCAACTATCCGGGGGTCAAGGGTAACGAGAAAATCGGCGAAGGCTGAACACGGCGCCTCAAGATCGGCATCAATACCGACGGCCGACTTATGGGTAATCATTCGCTGGAAGTTTTGAGTTTGTAGGTCTGCAAAAATCAGCTGGGTTCGCATATTGGAGAGCGGTTTCGTCCTTTCTAACGAAAGGATTTTCATAGCTCCTTCGAAATCGTAATCGAACATCTTTGCGCGTGCCAATTCGCGTTTCACATCTGTCGACTCCGGGTCCCTTTTTAAAGCTTCCTCGAATTGGGCAATCGCGGCCGGGCAATCTCCGTACCCACGTAACAGGAAGCCGCCGAAGAAGAAATAAAGCTGCGGGGTCTCCGGCGACAGTTCGAGAGCAGAGCGATAGGCGTCGGTTGCGCCAGCAAAGTCATGTTGGCGGAATCGAATAAAAGCATCCGTACGAAAGACTTCAAAATAATCGTGATTAGAAACTTTCAGGGTGTCGATAATCGCGTTAGCCGCTTCAAATTCATCATTGTAAGCAAGTTTAACAGCTTCACGCAGCTTTCCTGCGGCTAGTGCCTCGGATATCGAACGAACTGTGAAATTTCTGAAATTATACTTTTCTTGGCCTTCGGCTCCTCGTTCTGCTTGATATGCAAAACTAAGTCCCCGAAATTTTCGTATTACTGCCTCCTGAGCCTCCGCTGTCAAACGCAGGATGCGCGCTACGTAGGCGCGAGCAAAGGGCTTGATCCGATAGTTCAACTCATAGCCGCTCTGATTTTCGGTCTCTAAGATAGAGAACTTCAGGAGCTCGGCTACCCCGGCCTCTAACTTGCGGATGTCTGTCGAAGAGACGTAATGTAAGACCCCCAGCGAAACGGCTCTTGGCAGGATCGACATCAGTGACAATGTCATTGTCGCGTCAGGGCTTAGTGCGTCGAAGACGTTCTCAAGACAAAATCTGAGCGCCATCTCAGGATTGCTTACGATTTTGCTGGCAGGCAACCCTGCTATCACGCCCATACAAAACCATTTCAATAGAAGCGGCCTCCGCTCCAGTCTACTGGCGAAGTAACGCAGCTCGTCCTGCCGCAGCGACGATAATGTCTTTATGCTGTATGATTTGATCAGTGCGCGAAGATAGATCTCTCCCTCATTATCGGTTAACGGTTTGACCTCTACCGTCAAATCGCCGCCGACGGGAATGCGAGATGTCAGGACAACTTTACTTTGCCCTGGTATGTCCGACACGAAATCACGAATGGTATCGTCGAGGACCGTTTCCAAATTATCTATTGCGAGGAGGATCTTGTTATTTTCCAGTAGCTGTCGCACGCGCGACATAGGATTGGACTTATCTTCCTCAAATATCCCCACTACTTCTTCGAAAAGGCCCATTGAAGTCGTTATCGCGTGTTCAATTCTCTGGATTTCGCCCACGGTTAACTTGGACGATTTCGCTGAAACCCAAACAATCGCGTCAAAGTCGTGATCACCCGAATTGACCAGGCTATAGAGTGCTTGAACCGTGAGAGCCGTCTTGCCATTGCCGCCGTCGCCCAGCACAGTAACGACCGGATGCCGGCTCAGGATCTTTTTCTTCAGTTCTTGTTCAAGCTGTGGTCTCGGAACAAACCCTGTATCGTCATAATCGGGGAGAGGTAGATTGTGAAAAATACCTCCTTCGCTTGGGTGCTCGAGGAAGCTGACCGCTCGCCGGGTGATAGCTTCTGGATCAGTGTTGTAGTCGACAAGAGCTTTGTGCAGAACAGGCCAGAAACCGTTGCTCTTGACTAGGTCATTGGCTAACGCAAACGCCGTCGCATGTTCTTCAACAGTTAGAGGCCGGCCGTGCATCACCGAGTTGCGAACGGGTACAGCCGCTTGCAACGACGCTGCTTTCGCAGAAAAGTGCTTCCGAAATGCGTCTCCAAAATGCTGCTTAAGACGTTGCGCTATTGCTATTTTGTCGCCCAAATCCAACTGATATAGAAGTTCGAAATCGTCCTTCGCGACAGTTCCTGGCTCGTCCGACTTCTCAGCTCGTTGAGCAGCTTTGTCGCGTTCTTGCGCACTTAAGAAGCCAGTTGTTACGAGACCGGCCAGAGAACGAATGTGCGTCACTAGATCTTTTTCAATCGAGTCAAAAAAGATGAATAGAGCTACTCGCTGATAGCTTGACAACAGGACCTCCCCGCGCGTCCAAGATTGTACTATACAGCAGGCGGTTGTGTATTGGTTAGCCGCCAAGCAATCTGCGATCGAATAATCCACAGGATATTAGGGGCAACCGCACAGAATTGTTCAATGCCCCAGGCCTCGTCGAAGCCACCGCGCGGTCGTCTCGATTGACACCGTCTCGAACGGTCCAATCGTTGAAATACGCTGGAGTGATCGCAGCGTGCGGAAAATACAATCTTGCGCAGGTTATCATGGGCGGGGCCCTGATTCTCTAGCCCACGCTCGCGAACGCGCCGATTGCCGACCGATCGTCAGCTGAATTGAGCGGATGAGCACCATCTCCGTCAGGCAAGCCAAGTGACCGAGCCGAGCTACCGCCACACCCACCCACTCACCCCACCGTACTAAAATCCGCCGCCAACACCGCATCCTTCAGCGCCCGCGAATACTCATGCTGCGGATCGTCCAACACCGCCCGCGCCCGCCCCCTTTCAACAATCTCACCTTTGCGCATGATGATAATATTATCGCTGACGTAATAAGCCGTCGCCAGATCGTGCGTGATGTAGATGATCGAGAGCCCAAGCTCGCTCTTCAGCCGGCCGAAGAGGTTGACGATGGCCATGCGCAGCGACGCGTCGACCATGGAGACCGGTTCGTCGGCCACCAGCAGGCGCGGCTCGGGGATCAGCGCGCGGGCGATGGCGACGCGCTGCAGCTGGCCGCCGGAGAGTTCGTGGGGGAAGCGGCCCTTCACCTCTTCCAGGGTGAGGCCGACATGATGGAGGGCGGTATCGGCCATCTTCTCGGCCTCGCGCCGGTCCGGCCGTTTTCCCGCCGAGAAATTGCGGGCGGTCTCGAAGAGATAGCGGTCGACCCGCTTCAGCGGGTTGAAGGCTTCGAACGGGTTCTGCAGAACCGGCTGGACTTCCTTCATGAAGGCCGTGCGTTCGGCTCTGTTGTGGATCGCGACGGTCTTGCCGGCAAATTGCAGCTCGCCTTCCGTCGGTTGCGTCTGGCCGAGGATCATCGCCGCCACCGTCGATTTGCCCGAGCCGGATTCGCCGACGATCGAGAGGATCTCCGGCTCGTCGCCGAGTTCGAAGCTGACATCCTTGACGGCGGTGATCAGCCGCCGGCCGAGCATGCCGCCCTGGCGGTAGATTTTCGTCACATGCGAGAGGCTAAGCAGAGTCACACCTGATCCCCCGTAACCGCAAAACACGCCACCCGCCGCTCGGGCGCGACGGTGACCATGGGCGGAACTTTCTGCGAGCAGATATCCATCCGTTTCGGACAGCGTGGGTGAAAGCGGCAGCCTTCCGGCGGCATGGCGAGGTTCGGCGGGCGCCCCTCCAGCGAGGGCCGCGTCGTGGGGTCGCCGATCTTCGGCAGGCTGCCGACCAGATGCTGCGTATAGGGGTGGAGCGGCAGGCTGAAGAGCTTGGGCGTCGGCGCCTCCTCCACCAGCCGCCCGGCATAGACGATGCCGATGCGGTCGGAGACGGTCGCATGCACCCCCATGTCATGGGTGACGAACAGGAAGGATGAGCCCATCTCGCGCTGGATGTCGCGGATCATCGTCAGCACGTCGCGCTGGACGATGACGTCGAGCGCCGTCGTCGGCTCGTCGGCGATGATGAATTCCGGCGTCAGGATGGTGGCGAGCGCGATGGTCATGCGCTGGCGCATGCCGCCGGAGAGTTCGTGCGGATAGGCGTCGAGCAGCTGCGGGTCGAGCTTCAGCCGCTGCAGGTGGGCGGCGACCTTCTCGAAGAAGATTTGTCTGCTCACCGTCATGTGGCGGAAGGCGAAATCGGTGAAGGAGTGGCGGATCCGGCGCACCGGATTGAGCACGTTCATCGAGCCCTGCATGATATAGGAGAGATGCTTCCAGCGCAGCGCCACGCGCTCCTCCGGCGTCATCGCATAGAGATCCTGGGTGCCGCCGCCGAAGTGGAATTTGACATTGCCGGAGACGACCCGGAGCGGCGGCCGGATGGCGCCGGCAATCGTCTTGATCAGCGTCGTCTTGCCGCTGCTCGATTCGCCGGCCACGCCATAGACCTCGCCGCGGCCGATCGTCAGGCTGATGTCGTCGACGGCCCGCACTTCACGATCGACGCCGAAGAGGAAGGCGCGGTAATAGGCTTTCAGATTCTGGATTTCGACCAAATTCTCCATGCTAACTTCCCATCCGGTTGAGCCGGCTGCGCGGATCATTGTATTCGTTCATCGACATGGAGAGCAGGAAGAGCGCCAGGAAGAGAATGACGATGACGGCGACGGGGGCGGCCACCCACCACCATATGCCCGAAATCAGCGCCGAATGCGCATTGGCCCAATAGATCATCATGCCCATGGTCGGCGTCTCGATATCGGTGAAGCCGAGCACCGAAAGCGTGATCTCCATGCCGATCGACCAGATCATGTTGTTCATCGTCGTGGCAAAGACGATCGGCAGCACATAGGGCAGGTGCTCCTCCACCAGGATCTTGCGCATCGTCATGCCGGAATAGACGCTCTGGGTGGTGAACGGCCTGGTCTTCAGGCCGAGCGCCACCGAGCGGATCAGCCGCGCATCATAGGACCAGCCGAGCGAGGCCATGATGACTATCAGCGCCATCCAGGTCATGTTGTCCTTCAGCACGAAATAGAAAAGGATCAGCAGCGGAAATTGCGGGATGACCATGACGCTGTCGTTGATCGCCATCAGCACCCGGTCGACCGCCCCGCCGGCATAACCGGCGACGAGGCCGACGACCAGCGAGATGATGCGCGAGAGAAAGGCGACGCCGATGCCGAAATAGAGCGTGTTGCGCAGCCCGATCGTCAGCTGCCAGAACACATCCTGGCCGCGCGATGTGGTGCCCAGCCAATATTCGCCGTCCGGCGGCATATCGGGCGGCAGCAGATAGATGTCGGTCGCGCCGTAGGGCGAGAAATAGGACAGGATCACCAGGCCGACGATCACGGCGAAGAGCAGCAGGCCACAGAGGAATTCCATGTTGTGGCGCGAGAGGTCACGGATGATGGTAAACATGGCTATTCCACCTTGATGCGCGGATCGATCAGCGGGCTCAGCACGTCGATGATGAAGACGGCGGCGGCGACGCCGACGATCGACAGCGCGCTGAGGCCGAGCACCAGGCTGTAGTCGCCGGCATGCACCGCTTCGATCAGCAGATTGCCGATGCCGGGATAGCCGAAGACGATCTCGGTGATGACAGTGCCGTTGAAAATCGCGCCGAGCGACATGGCAAGCCCGGTGAATTGCGGCACCATGGCATTGCGGGCGATGTAGGAGCGCAGGATCTTGCCCTTCGGCACGCCGCCGAGCTCGGCAAAGACGACGTAATCGTCGGTGATGATGTTGGAAACCAGTGCCCGCATGCCGATCAGCCAGCTGCCGGCGCCGACGAGGATGAGCGAAAGGGCCGGCAGGATGGAGTGTTTGAGGATGTCGGTGACCAGAGCAAAGGAGAGGTCGAGATTGGCGTTCATCTCATAGCCGCCATTGATCGGCAGCACCGGCCAGATGAAGCCGAAGACGATGAGCAGCACGAAGGCGAGGATGTAATAGGGAATGGGCAGCATCGCGATGAAGACGAGGCTGACGGCCTTCAGCACCATGTCCTTGCGGTAATAGCCGGCAAGCGCGCCGATCGCATTGCCGAGCACGAAGGTGATCAGCGTCGACACCGTCATCAGCCCGATCGTCCAGGGCAGCGACCGCAGGATGATGGTCGAAACGGGGGTGGGAAAGGCCGAGAGCGAGGGGCCGAGATCGCCGGTCGCAAGCCGCAGCCAGAAATGCAGATATTGCTGCCAGATCGAACCCTGCATTCCATAGAGCTCGCGCAGCGACTGGCGCATCAGCTCGATCGCGTTCGGGTCGGACTGACCCATCTGCGTGATGGCGCCTATGCTTTCTTCGACCGGATCGATCGGGGTCAGGTGGGTGACGAAGAAGGTGATCGTCACGCCGAGAAAGACGACGAGCAGGAACTGACCAAACCGCTTCAGCACAAAGATCAGGTAAGGCGTCATAAGGCGGAGCTTCCTCTCTGCTTCCCTTCTTGAAAGGATCGACGAGCATGGCAGCTGGGGCTCATGCCCGTCGATGAGGGGGCCGGCGCGATGGCTCCCGCGCCGGCGTTGGGAGGGTTATTTCGGTTGAGCCGGCTTCAGCTTGACCATCATCAGCCTCGAGTTCGCCCAGTTCGGCACCGGATCCGTATAGGGGTCCTTGATCGTCGGATAGCCGGTCCAATAGGTCGTATCCATCGATGTGAAGACGTTGTAGGACATCAGCGGGATAGTCGGCATTTCTTTGGCGACCAGCTTCAGATAATCCTTGCCGAGCTCCATGCCCTTGGGGTCATCGGCGCTGATGCCGCGGATGCTCTCGATGATCTTGTCGAGCTCCGGATTGGACCAGCGCTGCCAGTTGCGCGGCGGCTGAACGTCACCCTTCTTGGCCACGAACTGCGAATGCCAGCTGTCGAGGAAGAAGGAGAGGTCGGGATCGCCGCCCCAGGTTTCGACGCTCCAGGCGATCGCTACCTGGAAATCGCCGGGCTGCAGCGCCGTCTGCCAAAGTTTCGCGGCGGGCACGGCTTTGGCGTCGATACCGAAGGCCGCCCATTGCTGCGCAATCAGAGTGCCGGCGCGGGTGAAGACCGATCGCGTGTCGCCTTCGACCGTCATCCGGATCTTGAAGGGCTGTCCATCGGGGGTCAGCCATTTGCCGCCGGATTTCTTGAAGCCTGCCTTTTCCAGAAGTTCGCCGGCCGCTTTCGGATTGGGCTTCCACCAGCCGTAGCCGAAGGCACCGCTGATCGCCTCCGGATCGGTCGGGATCTGGTCCTTGAACTTCGGCTGCTTGCGCAGGATATCGGCGATCTGTTGCCCGACCGTCGGGTCATAGGGCTTGATCTTGCTCTTGCCGGTATCGATCTCGAAGTCCTTCAGCCAATCCTGCATCGGCGCCTGATAGTCTTTCATCGTGGCCGCCGTCGGCGGCACGCCGAGTGCGGAAAGCGTCGCCGCCCCACGGTAGCTCGCCATGTCGACGGCCTTGATGTCGATCAGCAGCGCCAGCGCCCAGCGCACGTCGGCATTGTCGAATGGCGCTTCCTGGGTGTTGAAGATGACGGCCGGCAGCGTCGGATCCGGATGGGCGAAGGGGAAGCCCGGGAACCAGGTGTCGATGGTCTTCGACTTCTCCTTGAGGGTGAACATGCCCTCAGGCGTGTTGTCGTGAATGATATCGAGATTGTGCTCGAGCTGGGCGATCGTCCGCTTATCCGGCGGGCCCGGATCGGTGTAGGTGACATATTTCGGCGCCGGCTCGCCGAAGCGGGCAAGCGAGGTGCGCTGCCAGTCGTCGCGCTTCTCCCAGGTGTACCATTTGCCCTGCGGGTCATAGGCCTTCAGCTTGTAGGCGCCAAGCGAGACGGGATTGGCGAAATCGTAGCGAAGCGGATCCTCCACCTTCTCGAACACGTGCTTCGGCATGATCCAGGCGCCGTTCCAGCGCACGGTGAAGATGGCGTGGAAGCGCGAATTCGGCTTCTTCAGCTTGAACACCACGGTCTGGGGATCGGTCGCCTCGACGCTTGCCACCTGCACCGAGAAGGCCGCACTCCAGACCATACCGGGATGGTCCATCTGCGTCTTGACGGTATAGACGACGTCGTCGGCCGTGAATTCCACACCGTCGCTCCAGTAGAGCCCCTTGCGCAGTTTCACGGTCATTTCGGTGAAGTCGGCATTATATTGCGGCTTGTCGGCGGCGAGCGAATTGTCCCATGCCGCGCCGCCAAGCCCCTGTTCGGGGTCGATATACCAGAGCGTATCCATGGTCAGCTGCTGCAGGCCGGTCGAGACCCCGCCGCCGCCATTGACCCAGATGTTGAACCAGCCGGGATTCTTGATCGTCCCTTCCGGATTTTCAACGATGAGCGTCTCCTTGCGCGGCAAGGAGGTGTAGTCCTCGGCGGTGGCCAGACCGGTCAGACCGAGCGTGGCCAGCACGAAGCCGAATGCAAACCTCTTCCACTTTTGCATGAACTCCTCCCTTGTAAGCGACGATGCGGCGGCCGCTGGGGCACGCATGGGCATGTCGCGGTTGTCGGTTCGCAGAAGCGGGCTTGTGGACCTTGCGCTTCGGAGAACCATCCTCCGGCTGCCTGCCTCCTCGCAGGGAGCCGATTTTCTAGCCGGGTCTTTACCCGGCGGCGACTGTCACACCGACAGCCGGATGACGTTGTAGGAGAGCGGCTTCAGCGCCGCCCGCACCCGTCCGTCTTCGATCTTGGCGCTCTCTACCTGCACCGGAGCGACCGTCTCCGGCCGCCGCGCCGTATTGACGGCTTCGAGATCGCCATGGGTCATCTCCACCTGCTCGATCAGCCGGGCGCCGCCGAAACCTTCGAGCCGCACGTCGAGATCGAGCGTTGTGTCCGGATGGCGGTTGACGGCAAAGAAGGTCAGCGACCGGCCATCCTCGGAATGCACGGCCGAGACGTCGAGATAGGGAACCTCGTTCTCCTCGTCGCTGTCATAGGTCGGGCCGTCGACGACGAGCTGCAGCGCCGATCCGCGGCCATATCGCGAGGCGTAGTAGAAGGGATAATAGATCGTCTGGCGCCAGGCCGCACCACCATCTTCGGTCATGATCGGGGCGATGACGTTGACCAGCTGGGCGATGCAGGCGATGCGCACCCGGTCGGAGCGGCGGATGAAGGTGTTGAGGATGCCGCCGACTTGCAGCACGTCCTCGAAATTATAGACGTCCTCGAGCAGATGCGGCGCATCCGGCCACTCGTCGCGCGCCAGGATCTCCTTGTCCTGCTGGTTGGAATGATACCAGACGTTCCATTCGTCGAAGGAAATGCCGATCGTCTTCTTCGAGCGCTTCTTCGCCTTGATGTAGTCGATCACGCCGCCGATCGTGGTGATGTAGCGGTCGAGCTTTGTGGCGCGGGCGAGGTAGTTCAGCGTGTTCTTTTCGCGGTTGGCGAAATACATGTGCAGCGATATGTAGTCGGCGCTGTCATAGCACTGGTCGAGAACCTCGGCCTCCCATTGCGGATAGGTCTTCATGTCGGAGTTCGACGAGCCGCAGACGACGAGCTCGAGCGACTTGTCGAAGCCGCGCATGGCCTTCGCCGTCTCGTCGGCCAGCCGGCCATATTCATAGGCCGATTTGTGGCCGACCTGCCAGGGGCCGTCCATCTCGTTGCCGAGGCACCAGAGTTTCACGTCATGCGGATTGGACCAGCCGTGCTTGCGGCGCAGGTCCGACCAGTAGGTGCCGCCGGGATGATTGCAATATTCCAGGAAATTGCGGGCGGCATCGAGGCCGCGCGAGCCGAGATTGACGGCGAGCATCGGCTTGGTATTGGCCTTCTTGCACCAGTCGACGAATTCGTTGACGCCGACCTGGTTGGCTTCGCGGGTGCGCCAGGCGAGGTCGAGGCGAACCGGGCGCTCCGAGCGCGGGCCGACCCCATCTTCCCAATTATAGGCCGAGACGAAGTTGCCGCCGGGATAACGGCAGTAGCGCGTATCGAGCTCACGCACCAGATCCAGCACGTCGCGGCGGAAGCCGTCTTCATCGGCTGTCGGATGTCCGGGCTCATAGATGCCGCCGTAGATCGCTCTGCCGAGATGCTCGAGAAACGAGCTGTAGAGCCTGGCGTCAATGGTCGCGATGCGGAAATCGCGGTGGGCAACGACATTCGTCTTCAACGGATCCTCCCCGTTTATGTATCAGGAATTTTGTTTTCGTGCCTTTAACTTGATATCAGGAATGTCGTGATGTCAACCGAAAGGCGGATTTAATCATACTAATGCAAAAATCGAGAAAAATCATTTAGTTTCAGCTATTTGAATGAATTTAGCGACTGTTGATGCACGAAATAAATGCGATTTTTAAATCAGGATATCCGATATTATAAATTCACACATGCAGCCGCATGGTGATGTCGCGGCCGTGATTGCCAAAGCCGCGGCCGAAGATGTTGACGCCGCCGGTATGGCCAGCATTTTCGGCGATGCCGACACGCAGGCGGATGGAGGAGTGCTGGCCGAGCGCCAGATCGCCGAGCGTGACATTCGACGCCGCCACGCCGTCGATGAAAGTGCCGCGCGTCGAGATCCGCCAGGTCTTCATCATCCCATATTGCGACCCTTCGAGCTTCCACCAGGCCGGCGTGAAGGCGCCGCGCTTGTCGCCGTAATCACCGGGCGACGTCCAGGTGCCGATCGCCATGCCGTTGACCCAGAGCGTGATGTCGGACGGCCAGTCCGGATTGGTGCCGGGCACCTCCGACGACAGCTCCAGTGAAAATTCGATGGCGCGAATGTCCTTGTTCAACACCTTGGCATTGTTCGGGAATTTGTACTCGACATAGCCCCGGCCGAACCAGACGAGTCCGGCCTGCATGCGCTGCGGATCAAGGAAATAATCGGGCACATCAAGCGGCCCGATGACGCTCTCGGTCGAGCAAAGCCCGCAAGGCGCATGCACGTCGCAACTGGTATAGAGCCCGACCGGCATCTCGACTTCGATAACATTATTGGCGCGCTGGGCGGCACTTTCCTCGAAGCTGATCAGGATTTCGCTATAGACCGCCGAGCAGATCTTCTGGTTCCCTTTCCGCGCCTTGGCCAGCCTGGAATCGACCAGTCCGGCATCCTCGAGGATCTGGATCCCGGTCGCGACCGTGGATTGGGGGAGGGAGAGCGCCTGCGCGATATCGTTGATGTTGAGAGGCCCCTTGGCGCAAAGCAGCTTGAGTATCTCAATTCGCGCCGGCGCCGACAGGGCCCGTATGGCCTCGCTATTTTCGCCGGCGGCAATCGTTAAAAACGAACGTTCCATCACTTCCCCGTAATTTCCGGAGTACTGATGTATATCAGAATTTATGATGCATCAAGTGGAGTAGTTCCGAATGATGTGATCAGCGGGAACGACACGACGCAGCACGCCACCTCAACCTGGTGGAGAGGGCGCCCGGAGGCATCCCGGCGCAGCGGGCGCTAGAGGCGCCGCCTCCCGAAACCAGAGCGTGCCGAGTTAACCTTACCAAAATGTAATGTAAATTTGGTGCGCTTCTATGTCGCGCTGAAGTCGAATTGACTCCAAATCAGAGGTGTGTAAGTGTCACGAGATAGAATCACGATAAAGCTGAATATATGAATCATCTTGGTGAAGTCGTTCTGCAAAGACAAAGACAAAAATTATTTGAGATAGTAAGGAAATTTGTAAAACCTGGACAGCCATACATAATAATGGACTTTCCATCAACAACAGATCCGGGACGCCATGCAAGTTGGCTCGGTCTTCTGGAAGTATTGAAAAAAGTAACGGGCCGAATTCCTGTCCTTACGTGCAGCGCATCTCAGAATATAGACGAGATAAAAGCAACGCCGGGCGACGCTCCCATATTCATTTGCGGCTGGAGCCATTTTGGAGATTTGCGGGCGGGCAGGGATGATATTCGGTGCCGTTTGATGTGGAAATATCCGGATCGGACAATCATCCAGATGCCGCAATCGATTCACTTCGCAAACGAGGCGCTCAAGGAGTACGCCAAACGCAGCATTGGAAGACATCGCAACTTTTTTTGCATAACGCGCGATGACCAGAGCTTTGAGCTGGCAAGAGCAAACTTTGATTGTGACGTCGAGTCTGGCCCGGACACGGCATTCGGTATCGAGACGCTCAAACCCTTCGAAGCTGATCCCCTTAGAGTGTTGTATGTGATGCAGCCTCTTGAGGACGATGTCGATATCGCCAAGGCGCGAGCGATTGTTGACGGCCCCCTGACCAACTGGATTAACGGTTCAGGTCGTTTGTCGCGCATGCGCATGTCGAGTGTGGTCAGCGCAGCACTGCGATATGGCTTCAGCCGCTCAGCGATGATGGTCCAGCATCGCGAGGAGGTCGCTGCCCGTTATGTAGCTTATGGCGTGAGGATTCTGTCCGGCGCGCAACGGATAATTACCAACCAATTACACGGTCATATTCTCTGTCTCTTGCTCAATAAGCCGCATATCGCGGTCGCGAGAGACGGAAGCCGTCTGCACGCTTTCATCAGTAGCCAGACCGGCGACACCCCCCTGGTCGAGAAAGCGACGAATGCGAGCGAGATTTTCGCAGCAATGTCTCGCCTGCCCTATGAGATCGGCGGAACCTGGTACAAGTCGAGCCGACCCATGAACCTGAGTCCCAGCATTCCCACCCCCGATCTAGTCCCTCAACCTTCCACAGTCTGATTATTGGTAGGAGTTCAGTTTGTCGGTTTTGCAAGACGACGATATTCTCTTCAGCCATGTCAGTGAGAACCGGTCCGCCGCAGCCGTGAAGGGTGCCTTCTGGTCGGCAGTAAGTACCCTTATTCCGACGGTCCTCACCTTCGCTGTTTTTGTGGTCACTTCTCGCGTTCTCCAGCCTCGGGACTTCGGTCTTGTCGCGCTGGCATTCAGCATCGTCTCGTTTGCAGCCAGTTTTGGACCGACTGCATTTGGCGAGGCGATCATCCAGAGAGCCGAGATAAGGCGGAGCCATCTCGACACGATATTCCTGCTTTCGCTGGTTTTTTCGTTTTTGGTTTACGGCGCTTTATGTCTAGCCGCTTCGTCGATCGCGGCCTACGTCGGGCATCAGGAAGTCACCTATCTCATCTACATCATGGGATTGAAGGTATTCTTCGATTTCACGGCCGTCGTTCCGAACGCGATTGTGAACAGGAAGATGTCGTTCCATTTGGTTGCCGTCCGCACAGTTATCGCGACCATTACGTCCGCTTGCATCTGCCTTGTTCTGGTTCTCGCAGGTTTCGGCTTGTGGGGGCTTGCGATTGCACAGATCGCCGCCACGGCAGCATCGTGTGGCGCCGCATTCTGGGGTGCGGGTTGGTTTCCGGGATTGAACATCAAGAGAGCAAGCCTCGACGATCTGCTTCACTATGGTTTCTTTGCATCCGGCACCCGCTTCTTACAGACGATGAGCTTGGACAACTTGCTCATCGGCGTGCTCTTGAGCCCATCTGCGCTCGGGATCTATAACTTTTCAAAACGTCTGTTTGACATGATCAACAACGTCATCGCCGGCGGCCTGACGTCGGTGACGCATGTGCTGCTTTCTTCATTGCGGTCCGATCCGAAGAAGGTCCGGGAAGCATTCCTGATGGCGACGTTTGGTTGTGCTCTGGTTTCGTACCCCGTATTCATCGGCCTCGCGTCGGTTGCGGATGATGCGATCACGACCATTTTCGGTGCGCACTGGATCGAGGCCGTTTGGCCGGTGCGATTCTACTGCGTTATCGGGTTGATGGCGGGGATCGGCTACGTACAGGCATCCTTGATAAAGAGCCAGGGAGAGATGGATTGGTGGTTTTACTACCAGCTGGCACGCAATCTCCTCACGCTCGTGACCATCGCAGTTCTTTATCCTTATGGCGTGACGACGATCGTCTTTGCCATCATGGTGGAAGTTTTGTTGTTTTGGCCGATCACGAGCTGGAAGGTGTCGCAACATATAGAGCTGAGCATCCCGGCATATTTGGCGCAGTTCCTGCGGCCTACCGTGGCTAGTGCAGCGATGGTGGCTGTCGTTTTGCTCCTCCACGAACTGCTGCGTCATTGGTCGCCGTACCCACGTCTGGCCATAGAAGTCCTGGGAGGTGGCATCGCTTACTGCAGCTTGATATTCGTTCTGTGCAGAGCTCGTTTGGATGTCTTGATCGGCAGCATCAAGCAAGCTCGGCAACGCAAGGCCGATAGAGGCGCAGTGGCGACCCCTGTGTGATTTCCTGGTCCACCGCGGCGAATTGTTCGCGGCTCGAATTTCATTCTCAAACGGCCTTCAGCCGCAAGCGTAGGATAATCGACAAGATGACTGATCTTGAGCGCGGCTACTCGTCACCGGCGATCCACAGTGCAGACACTTCGATCATTGGCCGCAGCCGCTACTATACTCTCGATGCGATGCGCGGGTTTGCCGCTATATGTGTTGTTGCCACACACTTCCAGGAGAGACACGCACCATCAGCTTATCTGGCGGTCGACTTTTTCTTCGTTCTCAGCGGGTTCATCATTGCCGACATTTACGGGAGACGGCTTTCGCACGGTCTGCCATTCCAGTCATTCATGAAAGCCCGCATCAAACGCCTTTATCCGCTCTATTTGATCGGCGTCCTCGTCGGTCTCACACAGATCATTTTGCTGACGAGTTGGGGACTGCGGGTTCAGAGCGACATTGATCTTCTGGTGTCGACGGCGACGAACACGTTCTTTCTACCTAGTCCGATGTATTTCCTGCAAGCGCATCCAATGCAAGGGATGTTTCCGATCAACGGCCCGGCATGGTCGATGTTTTGGGAATTGCTGGTCAACATAGTCTTCGCACTGTGGCTTTTCCGGCTCCCTGTCCGTGCCCTCTGCGGAGTTGCCGTCGTCTCAGCTGCATTCTTGGTTTTGGTCGGTGCGAACTACGGTATGTTGAATATTGGCTGGGAGTGGCCATCAGCAGTAGGTGGACTGCCGAGGGTGATGTTTTCATTTACCGCAGGTGTTGTCATCTGCCGTCTATTCAACGGCGCATCTGCATGGAGGAGAGGCTGGGCGGCGATGGCGCCATGCCTCCTTTTGCTGATCTGCATCGCAGCCCCGGTTCCGGTCGCGTTGCGGCCATACTACGATCTGATCTTCGCGATTGCCTTGGCGCCGCTCATCGTAACGCTCGGTCTCTTTCTGGAGATGCCTGCAAAAGCAGAAAGGCTAGCGACGTGGATCGGATATATCTCCTATCCCGTCTACATCTTGCATCGAGGTGTGATTGGTGTTTTCAAGCCGTTCGCGGGTTCGATCGGTTTGAATGGCGCTTTCGCATTCCTGGTACTTCTCGGCGCGGTCACGTGTTTCGCTTATGTGACCGCACGTCTCGTAGACAGAGCAACGGCTATACAAGCGCGCCGCGCCGTATAGCGATGACATTCAGCCGTGAGCGCTACGATTATCGCGTGCTAAGGGCAGCAGCCCGATGCGAAAGCTAGCTGCTCTCTTCGGAGGTCGCGAGCGCTTCGGTGGCGGCAATCCTCACGCAACCCTCATCGGCGACCGAATCGAGATCGACCTTCTGCACGCATTCCAAGGCAAAGCCGGTGCGCATTTCTACAGCGACTGCTACCGTCAGCGGCGCAGCAGCGGCCGCAAGGCCGCCTGCGTTTCCGTTAGCAGCTTGAGATAGCGCTCCTTCATCTCGGATGCCGGGACGAGGGCGGCCGGCGCGCCGATATTGATTGCCGCGACCGTTTCGCCGCGATCGTTTTCAACAGGCACGGCAATGGAGCAGAGACCGATTTCCAGCTCCTGATCGATGAGGGCGTAACCCTCAGCGCGCACGCGGCGGAATTCGGCGATGAGTTCCTCTGGATCGGTCTTGGTATTCGCGGTGTTTTGCTTCAGCTCGCTGCGGGCAAGGACGGCGCGCGCCTCGCTCTCGGGAAGCGCCGCAAGCAGCACCCGGCCCATCGAGGCGCAATAAGCGGGCAGGCGGCTGCCGGGGGTGAGATTGATCGACATGACCCGGCGTTGCGAGGCGCGGGCGATATAGACGATTTCGGTGCCGTCCAGCACCGAGGCTGAGGCGCTCTGGCCGGCCTTTTCCGAGAGATGATCGAGATGCGGCTGCAACAGCGCCGGAAGCGGCGTCGCTGCGAGATAGGCATGGCCAAGCCTGAGGATCTTCGGCGTCAGCGTGAAGAACTTGCCGTCATAATCGGCATAGCCGAGCTCGGCGAGCGTCAATAGCGAGCGGCGCACCGTGGCGCGATCAAGCGCCGTCAGCTTCGAAGCCTCGGCGATCGAAAGCCGCTGGCGCGTTTCGCCGAAGGCTTCGATGACCTTCAGGCCGCGGGCAAAGCCGCTGACAAAATCAGTTTCACGCATGTCGATCTCCCTCGTAATGCTATGTGCGATATACGAACAAATGTCAAATAACGCACAAATTTGCTTGCGGCGGCCTCCTGTTGCGCCTTATCTCTGAGGAGGAGGGCGGCACGACTATCTGCCTGATGGAGAACTGGGAGATCGCGCATGGACAAGACAATCGGGAGCACGGCGGAGGCCGTCTCCGAGATCGGTGACGGCGCGATCGTCATGATCGGTGGTTTCGGCGGTTCTGGCGCGCCGATCGAATTGATCCACGCGCTGATCGACAAAGGCCCTAGAAATCTCACCGTGATCAACAACAATGCAGGCAACGGCCGCATCGGGATTGCTGCGATGATCGATGCCGGAATGGTCAGGAAGATGATCTGCTCGTTTCCGCGCTCGTCCGATCCGCGCGCCTTCACCGAAAAGTATCTCGCCGGGGCAATCGAGCTTGAGCTCGTGCCGCAGGGGACGCTTGCCGAGCGCATCCGCGCCGGCGGCGCCGGCATTCCGGCCTTCTACACGCCGACCGGCTATGGAACGGAACTTGCCGAAGGCAAGGTCGTCGCCGAATTCGACGGCCGCCATTATGTGCAGGAGCGCTGGCTGAAAGCCGACTTCGCAATCGTCAAGGCTGCGGTGGGGGATATCCACGGCAACCTCACCTACAACAAGGCCGGCCGCAACTTCAATCCGCTGATGTGCATGGCGGCAGCGAAGACGATCGCCCAGGTCTCGTCGATCGTGCCGGCCGGCGGCATCGATCCCGAGCATGTGGTGACACCCGGCATCTTCGTCGACCGTGTCGTCGCCGTTGCCGATCCCCAGCAAGAAGAAGAGCTCATTCGAGCCGGAGTGGCTTACGCATGACGGTCAACACTCGCGAAGACATCAAACTGTCGAATGCGCAGATCGCCTGGCGCGCTGCGCAGGACATTGCCGACGGCGCCTACGTGAACCTCGGCATCGGCTTTCCCGAAATGGTCGCCCGTTATCAGCCGCCCGGCCGCGAAGCGATCTTCCACACCGAAAACGGCATATTGAATTTCGGCGAGCCGCCGGCCGAAGGCGAGGAGGATTGGGATCTCATCAATGCCGGCAAGAAGGCGGTGACGCTGAAACCGGGTGCCGCCTTCTTCCATCACGCCGACAGTTTCGCCATGGTGCGCGGCGGCCATCTCGATGTCGCCATCCTCGGCGCCTATCAGGTCGCAGAGAATGGCGACCTCGCCAACTGGCGGGTGGGCAGCAAGGGCGTGCCGGCCGTCGGCGGCGCCATGGATCTCGTGCACGGCGCAAAGCAGGTCTGCGTCATCACCGAGCACGTCACCAAGACGGGCGAGCCGAAGCTCGTGGAAAAATGCACCTTTCCGCTGACCGGTGTCGCCTGCATCACCCGCGTCTATACGAGCCATGCAGTCATCGACATCGTCGACGGGCGCTTCGTCCTGCGCGAGAAGCTTGCCGCCATGTCGCAGGAGGAGCTGCAGGCAATGACCGGTGCGCGGTTGCATGTCGAGGAGCCGATCGGCGACCTCGTCGTGCCGAAAATCTGAAGGACAAGCCATGACCGAAGCCTTTATCTGCGACTATATCAGGACGCCGATCGGCCGCTTCGCCGGCTCGCTCTCAGGGGTGCGCGCCGACGATCTCGGCGCCATCCCGCTGAAGGCGCTGATGGAGCGCAACGGCGCCGTCGACTGGGACGCCGTCGACGACGTTATCTTCGGCTGCGCCAACCAGGCGGGCGAGGACAATCGCAACGTCGCGCGCATGTCGGTGCTCTTGGCCGGCCTGCCGGTCGCCGTCCCCGGCACGACGATCAACCGGCTCTGCGGTTCCGGGATGGATGCGGTGATCACGGCGGCACGCGCCATCCGCGCCGGCGAGGCCGAACTGATGATCGCCGGCGGCGTCGAAAGCATGTCGCGCGCGCCCTTCGTCATGCCGAAGGCCGAGACCGCCTTTTCGCGGACGGCCGAAATCCACGACACGACGATCGGCTGGCGCTTCATCAACCCTGTGATGAAGAAGCAATATGGCGTCGATTCCATGCCGGAGACCGGCGAAAACGTCGCCGAGGATTATCATGTCAGCCGCGAGGATCAGGATGCCTTCGCGGTGCGCAGCCAGGCCAAGGCCGCCGCCGCCCAGGCGAGCGGACGATTGGCGAAGGAAATCACCCCGGTCACCATTCCGCAGCGCAAGGGCGATCCCGTCGTCGTCGACAGGGACGAACATCCGCGTGCGACGACGATGGAGGCGCTGGCGAAACTCGCGACCCCCTTCAAAAAGGAAGGCGGCACGGTCACCGCAGGCAATGCCTCCGGCGTCAATGACGGCGCGGCCGCGCTGATCGTCGCTTCGGAAGCGGCGGCGCGGAAATACGGCCTGACGCCGATCGCCCGTATCCTCGGCGGCGCCTCCGCCGCCGTTCCGCCTCGCGTCATGGGCGTCGGCCCGATTCCCGCCTCGCGCAAGCTGATGGCCCGGCTCGGCATGAACCAGGAACAATTCGACGTCATCGAACTCAACGAGGCGTTTGCCAGCCAGGGCCTGGCGGTGCTGCGCGCGCTCGGCATTGCCGATGACGATCAGCGGGTCAACCGCAATGGCGGCGCCATTGCCCTCGGCCATCCCTTGGGCATGTCGGGCGCCCGCATTACCGGCACGGCAGCGCTGGAGCTTGCCGAAGCCCGCGGAAAATACTCGCTGTCGACGATGTGCATTGGCGTCGGGCAGGGGATCGCAATCGCACTGGAAAGGGTTTGAGGGCGCGCACGTCAGATCCTGAGAGACCGCCACATCCCCAACTCCCGGCGCTCCAGCGCCATACCCACCAATCACAGGCACAGATGCTGGGACCGGATGTCTCATTTGGCCGATGCACCAGGGCAGAGTGGTCGCAGGAGAGCCAGGGTACTCGCCGGGGCAGCGTGGCGTCTCAGCCCTCTAACACTCTTTCATGACGCTCGCGCAATGAGTTGAAGACGCTTCCGGGCAGCCTTAATCTCGTATCTTCGAAAAAACGCCGGTTCAACCCGTCGAAGTCTGCATCCGGATCGGCCGTAAGCAAGGCGATCTCGTCAAAGAAATCCAGTTCGGAGTCCGAAAGCGTTGAATTGGGTGCGGGTTGTGAACCCCAAACGTCCCAGGGCAGGACTTCGCGACCGTTGAGGGTGGCGAGGTCGCGGATCAGGTTTCCGGCGATGAACCACAGACCACGAAGCTGCGCGAACTCGATGCCGAACAAGTTCGGATCGAGTTCTCCGGTGCGGCATCTGCGCCAGGCGTCGGACGCGGTCAAGAATTGGTCGCGTGGAACGTCATGGATGTCGAAGCCAATTCCGAGCTTGCGGATGAAAACCTCGTCGAGCTGGCTGTCCAGCAGCGCCCAGCGTCCATCACTCGCGCTCCAGTATTCACAAACCCAGTGATCTTCGAATTTGCCGGGATTAAAGTAGGCGCCGAACCCTCCCCGGCCTCGAGCGGGAACGCCGTGGTGGCGAAGGATTGCGATGGACAGCAACATGTAGTGGCGGCAAATGCCGACCAGGCGCTTCCCGGGCGCCCGGGCACAGGAGAGCGGACGATCGTCAAGCGCCAGCAATGCATCAACCATCTTCTCGATAGGACGGATATGGCTTTCGGCGCGGCGCTCTTCGGGAACCTTGTAACCATAGAGTGGGTCTGCGGCGTGTTCGTAGATCAGCAGAGCCTGCACCGTGCGGGCGACCCCCGATGGATCGGACGGCAGCATATCGAGGAGTGCGGAATGGCGCCCGGGCGCGCTGAAGAGTGAATGCTTCGCATAATGTCGAAGATCGCGATGTTGAGCGCGGTCGTTGTGCTCGCGATGGTTGGAAAGGATTTCGACGTTCATATTACAATCTCCTCGGGGCCAGATGCCGGTTCACTTGTCCTGCCACAGTGTTCAATCGGGTGTTTGATCCGCGTTGCGGAGATTTGAGCGCTGGTTCGTCCGCCGGCGGTGCATTCTCAGGCGAGCATCGCGGCATCACGGCACCGGAGCTTTCGGGAGCCCGCGCGAAAGTCACGGGTGGCGTTGTGGATCTGTGCCAGGCAAGGCGATAGCAGTTGCACTCGCGTATTCGAAAAAGGTCTGAGGCTGGTTACGCGTGGGGTTCCGGCACGTGCCGGCAGATCCGGGTCGGTTGCGCGCCAGATCAGGCTTCTGTAGAAATCGGGCATGCTGATCCGACCTGCAAACAACGAGGACCGAAGTGCCATCTGGCGGATCATCGGCCCGACGATCCGTGCCGGCGAGACCTATGCGCTCGACCGCGATCTCTCGGAAGCCGATGCGCTCGCCTACTGGATGGGGCCGGACCGCGAGACCTTCGTCGCCGAAGAGGGCGGCGTCATCCTCGGCACCTATTATATCAAGGCCAATCAGGCCGGCGGCGGGCGCCATGTCTGCAATTGCGGCTACATGACCGATGCCGCCGCGGCTAGCCGCGGCGTCGCCCGCCGAATGCATGAGCATTCGCTGGCGCACGCCCGCGCGCGGGGCTTTCGCGCCATGCAGTTCAACTTCGTAGTCAGCAGCAATCGCCGCGCCGTCGAGCTGTGGCAATCCCTCGGCTTCGACATCGTCGGCCGGCTGCCTGGCGTTTTCCTTCATCCCACGCAGGGTTACGTCGACGCCTTGGTGATGTTCCGCAATCTCTGAACAGCGCAACGGAAAAAAGATAGGAGGGGCTGTCGAAATCTCAGCGGTTCGAACGTCTTTAGATCGCGAGGCGCAGAGCGCGGCAGGCCGGCCGCATGTGCCCGATCACTTTTTCGGCGCGGGAGGTTATAAAGCCATGAGTGTTTCCTATCGTTGGGTCATCGTCGCCGTCGGCGCTTTGATGTCGTGTGTTGCCATCGGCGCGATGTTCTCGCTGGCGATTTTCCAGGAACCGATCGCGACTGCGACCGGCTGGTCGCATGTCGGCATTGCCAGCGCGATGACGCTGAATTTCATCGTCATGGGCTTCGGCGGCTTTCTCTGGGGGGCGGCCAGCGACCGCTTCGGCCCCCGCATCGTCGTGCTGATCGGCTCCGCACTGCTTGGCTTGGCGCTGGTTCTGGCGAGCCGGGCCGGGACGCTGATAGAATTCCAGCTGACCTACGGCCTCCTCGTCGGACTGGCCGCCAGCGCTTTCTTCGCGCCGATGATCGCGGCGACGACTGCCTGGTTCGATGTGAACCGCGGGCTTGCCGTGTCGCTCGTCTCCGCCGGCATGGGGGTGGCGCCGATGACGATTTCGCCTTTCGCCCGCTGGCTGATCTCGGCCTATGAATGGCGCCCCGCCATGCTGATCATCGGCATTGCCACCTGGGTGCTGCTGGTGCCTGCCGCCCTGCTGGTCCGGCGCCCGCCTGCCGAGAGCGTCGATGCCGGCACCGAGTTTGCCGCGGAGGGCGCCCGGCCGCAGCTGTCGAAAGTCTTCCGCTCGCCGCAATTCATCGTGCTCGGCCTCACCTTCTTTGCCTGCTGTGCGGCGCATTCCGGCCCGATCTTCCACATGGTAAATTATGCGACGATCTGCGGCGTCGCACCGATGGCGGCCGTCAGCATCTACAGTGTCGAAGGCCTGGCGGGCCTTGGCGGTCGGCTGCTCTATGGCAGCCTCGCCGACCGGATCGGCGTGAAGCCGGTGCTCGTTGCCGGCCTGCTGGTGCAGGCGGCGGCGCTCGCGACCTATCTCCTGGTCAGCGAATTGACGGAGTTCTATGCGCTCGCCGTCGTCTTCGGGAGTGCCTATGGCGGCGTGATGCCGCTCTATGCGGTGCTGGCGCGGGAATATTTCGGCCAGCGCATCATCGGCACTGTCCTTGGCGCGGCGACTATGCTCTCCAGCCTCGGCATGGCCTTCGGCCCTCTCATCGGCGGCTGGATATTCGATACTTTCGCCAATTATTCCTGGCTGTTCATCGGCTCGGCCATGGTCGGACTCGGCGCGGCGGCGATCGCGCTTGCTTTTCCGCCTCTTGCCAGGCGGGAGCCGCAGCCGGCTTTCGGTGTGTCTTCCTAACAATTTCTTCCAAGGTCCAGTGAACGTCCTCCGGCGGGCATCGGCGATGATGCCCGCTGAGAGAAATTCGAGGTGTCGCAAGGACCTCGGCTCTCGCCATTTCGTGCATTGCCCTTCTTAGATTTCGGCTGGTAGACTTCCCCTGCCTGTTTCATCACCTATGTCTCTGTTTTTCCGGGAGGCGTCATAGCCATGACAGAACTTGCTCAAATGCTCTCATCCATCAAATTGCCGGATCTATCAGGCAAGGCGGTGCTGATCACGGGCGCCTCGACTGGGATTGGGGCGGCGGTTGCCCGCGCCTTTGCGGCGCAAGGCGCCAAGGTGGGCGTGCATTACAACGCCAGCCGCGAGCCGGCGGAGAAGCTCGGCGAAGAGATCCGGGCTGCTGGCGGCACGGTGCATCTGATCCAGGGCGACGTGTCGCGGGAAGGGGAGACCGAGCGTGTCGTCGAGGAGACGGCCAAGACCTTCGGCCATCTCGACGGGCTGATCAACAATGCCGGCGGCATGCTGGGGCGCAAGCCGACCTCGGAATATACCGACGCCCATTATGCCGCCGTCATGGACCTCAATGCCCGCTCGGTGCTGGCGGCGACGCGTGCCGCCCATCCCTGGTTGAAGAAGCAGGGCGGCTTCATCATCAACACCACCTCGATCGCCGCACGCAACGGCGGCGGCAATGGCGCGGTCCTCTACGCCGCCTCCAAGGGCTTCGTCTCGACGATCACGCGCGGCCATGCCAAGGAGTTCATCGCCGACAGGATCCGCGTCAACGCCGTGGCTCCGGGTGTGATCGCCACGCCCTTCCACGAGCGTTATACCAATGACGAGCAGATGGAGCTGCAACGCAGGTCGATCCCGATGGGCTTCGTCGGCACATCGGAGGATTGCGTTGGGGCCTATCTCTTCCTCGCTTCGCCGACGCTCTCGGGCTACATCACCGGCCAGGTCATCGAGGTCAACGGCGGCCAGCTGATGCCGTAAACGCTTCGATCGGCAAACGACGGCGTTCGCTTTTCCCCTACGGAACTTTCGAACCACCTTCACGTTTCCCGCTTGGTCTTTTCATCAAGCGGGGCGCCATGAGCTTTTCATTTTCGGAACTCGACTTCCTCAAGCCGGAGCTGGGGGCGGAGTATACGGGTTCCGGTACTCATTTTGCCGTCTTCTCTGCGCATGCCGAACAGATCGAGCTCTGCCTGTTTTCCCCTGACGGAAAGGATGAGATCGCCCGGCTGCCCTTGCCCAAACGCGAGGGCGACATCTGGTCGGGCTATATAGCCGGTATCGGACCGGGCACCGTATACGGCTATCGCGCCCATGGCCCCTATGATCCCAGTGCCGGCCATCGCTTCAACCCGAACAAGCTGCTGCTCGACCCCTATGCCAAGCAGGTGACGGGCGAGCTGCAATGGCATGATGCGCTGTTCGGCTATCGGATCGGCGAGGACGATCTTTCCTTCGACGACCGTGACAGCGCGCCCTTCATGGTCAAGGGCGTCGTGCAGGATCCGGATTTCGACTGGGCGGGTGAAGAGGCGATCCGGCGGCCCTGGCCGGATACCATTATCTACGAGGCGCATGTGCGCGGCCTGACGATGACGCATCCGAAAGTGCCCGACCGGCTGCGCGGCACCTTTCTCGGCATGTGCAGCGATCCGATCATCGACCACCTCATCAAGCTCGGTGTCTCGGCGATCGAGCTGCTGCCGATCCAGTATTTCGTCGACGACCGCTATCTCCTGGAAAAAAGGCTAAGGAACTATTGGGGCTATCAGACGCTCGGCTTCTTCGCGCCGCAATCGCGCTATCTCTCGAGTGACAAGATCACCGAAATCAAGACCATGGTAAAGAGGTTCCATGCGGCCGGCATTGAGGTCATCATGGACGTGGTCTACAACCATACGGCCGAAGGCAGCGAGAAAGGGCCGACGCTCTCCTTCCGCGGGCTCGACAATGCGAGTTATTACATCCTCTCTCCCGATGATCCCCGCCATACCTTCGATACGACGGGAACCGGCAACACGCTGAATGTCGCCAATCCCATGGTGATGCGCATGGTGCTCGACAGCCTGCGCTATTGGGTCGGCGTCATGCATATCGACGGTTTCCGTTTCGATCTTGCCAGCACACTCGGGCGACAGGATCTGGAATTCGACCGCCAGGGGCTGTTCTTTGGCGCCATTCGCCAGGATCCGATCCTTGCCGGCGTCAAGCTGATCGCCGAGCCCTGGGATATCGGCGCGGGCGGGTATCAGGTCGGCGGTTTCCCCCATCCCTTCCGCGAGTGGAACGACAAGTTCCGCGACGACGTGCGCCGTTTCTGGAAGGGCGACGGCGGCATGGTGTCGGAGCTGGCGGCGCGCATCACCGGCTCGGCGCCGCAATTCAATCACTCCGATCGGGGCGCGACCTCCTCGATCAATCTTCTGTCGGCCCATGACGGCTTCACGCTGATGGATACGGTTTCCTTCGACGGCAAGCACAACGAGGCGAACGGCGAGGATAATCGGGACGGTCATTCGGACAATCATTCCGACAATATGGGCGTCGAGGGCGCCACCGATAATGCTGACATCAACGCGGCGCGTGCACGCCGCCGCCGCAACATGATGGCGACGCTGATGCTCTCCCAGGGTGTGCCGATGATCCTGGCCGGCGACGAGCTTGGCAACAGCCAGGGCGGCAACAACAACGCCTATTGCCAGGACAATGAGACCGGCTGGACGGGTTGGGATGGGCTCGAGGATCCCTTCCTCGATTTCTGCAGGCAGGCGGTCGCCTTCCGCAAAGCCCATCCCGTCCTGCGCCAGGAGCGGTTCCTGACCGGTGAGACCAGCGAGGACGGGCGGATCGAGATCGCCTGGTACAAGCCGGACGGCAATTTCATGGACGATGCGGCCTGGAACGACGATGGATTGCAGGTCCTCGGCGTGTACTTCTCGAAGAGCGTGCACGCACTCGATACGGAGAAGATGGATGACCTCTTCCTCGTCTTCAACGCCGGCGGTGATTGCGAAGTTCATCTGCCCATCGTGAACGGACTGAAACAGTGGTCACGGGTTCTCGACACCGGGGCTGAGACCGGTGCTTTCGACGTGCACGACGAGGTCAATCCCGTCATGGTCTATACCCAGAGCGTGGCCGTCTTCGCGCCGACAGGCCAGACCCAACCGCCGGAAGGGGCGACCAAAGCCCAGCGGCGCCGGTGGTTTCAGCTCGGCCGCTGGGGCAAATAGCAGGTCGTCAACAGCATGAATGCCGAAACAATTACCGAACTTGGCCTGATCTATGTCAGCGATACCGAACCGGGCATCCGCAGGCGAAGGAAAGGCAAGGGCTTCAGCTATGTGATGCCTGACGGTACAACGCTTTCCGATGAATCACAGCGGGCGCGCATCGGCGCGCTCGGACTTCCGCCAGCCTACGAGAATGTCTGGATCTGTCTCTACGAGAACGGTCATCTGCAGGCGACCGGCATAGACGCGCGCGGGCGAAAACAATACCGCTATCACAAGGACTGGCAATCGTTCCGCAGCGCCGGGAAGTTCTACCAGCTTATCGAATTCGGTCAGGCACTGCCCAAGATCCGCCGCACCGTCCTGCGGCATCTCGACACCGGTGCCGAGGATGTCAACGGCGTGCTGGCGGCTCTGACGACACTGCTCGACGAGGCGCATCTGCGGGTCGGCAATCAGGCCTATGTTAGGGAGAACGGCACCTATGGCGCAACGACCCTGCTGAAGCGACATCTGAAAATCGTCGACGGGCGGATCGAGCTCAAATTCCGGGCCAAGGGCGGCAAGCGCGTGCAGCGCAGCCTCAAGCATCCGAGGCTACAGAAAATCCTGGAAGAAATTTCCGACCTTCCCGGCCGCCAGCTCTTCGTCTGGAAGGATGACAGCGGCGCGCTGAAACCGGTCGATTCTGGCCGGCTGAATGCCTATCTGGCCGAAATATCGGGGGTTCCGATTTCCGCCAAGACCTTCCGCACTTGGGCTGGATCGCTGGCGGCCTTCGGTCTGGCCCGCGAAAGGATCGTCGGCGGCGGCCGGCCGACGGTGAAGGAAATGTCGGAGGCTGCGGCCGAGGCGCTGCACAATACGCCGGCGATCTCACGCTCGAGCTATATCCATCCGGCAATCATCGCGCTCGCCGGCAATGATCATCCTTTGATCGAGGGCGGCAGCGAGCCGCTGCGGGGCCTGCGGGCTGAAGAAAACAGGCTGCTTGATTTCCTCATACGCGAGACCGAACTGAACTCTTCAGCTCCCGGCGTCTAGCTCCGGATAGCGTCTGAAAATCCCTTCCTCGTTGAAGGCGAGGCGGCGAGGGGAGGCGAGATAACGGGCGATGTTCGGGCGCTTCGCCACCGCATCATGCAGGGCAAGGAGAGCGGGATATTCGGCCTTGCTCTTCTTCATGGCTTTGGGAAAGGCGTAGGTGAGGCCCTCGATCATTTGGAAAAGCGAAAGGTCGACATAGGTGAGCGCATTGCCCACCATGTGATTGGGGCCTTGCGGATTTCGCGTCAGCACGCGCTCGAAATAACCCAGGAATTTAGGAATGCGGTCCCGGATGAAGGCAGACGAGCGGGCTTTGGCTTCCTGCTTCTGGTCTTCGTAATAAAGCGATAGGTCGATCGGGTGGTGCGTATCGTGCGCTTCGGCGACGAAATCGGTGATGGTGAGCTGCAGGCCGTTGGCGACAAAGCGAAGGCTTTCGTCCTCCGGCGCAAGGCCGAGCTTCGGTCCAAGGTAAAACAGGATGTTGGCGACGTGCGGGATGAGGAGGTCGCCGTCCTTCAGGAAGGGCGGAGCGAAGGGAATGTGCGGCTCGCCTTCGCTCTTCATGATCTCGAGCATGGCGCCTGTTCCCCGGCCTGGCTGACGCGTGACGTCGACGTAGTCGGCGCCGGCTTCCTCCAGCGCCAAGCGCACGAATTCGCCGCGGCCCTGAATGCCGTCCCAATAATAAAGCTCATATGCCATGCTCAATGCCTCGGTTGACGACCGAAGTCTTTTCGCAGTTCGTCCTTGGTCTTTTCAAGGGTGCCGCGCCGCTTTTTCGACAGCTGCTCGCCGGCGCGGTTGATGTAGAAAGTCAGCATCGACATGGCAGCGCGAAACGGGCTCGACCTGCGGCGATCGCTATGCTCGGCGGAGTGCTTGATCGACCGGGCAATTTTCTTCGGATCGTCCGATTTGAACACGCCTTCCTTGAGATCCATCGCGTTGCTGTGTTCGGTTACGTCCTGCGACCATTTCTTTTTCGATTTGGTCATGGCGAAAATTCCTTTTGCCGGACGGGCTGGCGATAGGCTGACGCCTGCCGATCCTCGATTCCAGAGTTGAAGCATGATGCCGGGCGAGACGCTTACACCCTTCGGCACATGCTTAGTGGTGGCTATGGTGCTCGTTGCGTTTGCGTGTCGCGGCCGCCTTCTTAGCGGAAGCGGAACGTTCCTCCTTCGAGCGTGCGGCGGATGCAGCACCGCCGGCCCGACCTCCCTTTCTGGAGGATTCATGCGTATCCTTGTTGCCGCGGCCGGAACCGGATTTGTTGCCGCCCCCGCTTTCCTTGTTGACCGTCGCCCAGGCGCGCCGTTCGGCTTCCTTTTCGGAGACGCCACGCTCCTCGTAGCTCTCCTCGATGTGTTCGGCCTTGCGTTTCTGCTTGTCGGTATAGTCGGATTTGTCTCCTCGCGGCATCTTCGCCTCCTGTCGTTGCAAAGCGATCGAACGCGGTTTGTAAGAGAATCCAACCGGTGCCGAGAGGAAAAGTTCCCTACAGCATCGGCCCGACAATCGCGATCATTGCCTGTAAGTCCGGTGCGTAGATTAAAGAGCGAAGGCGCCGAATTCGGCGCCCGTCAGCGTAACGCCGGCATCGACGACATCTGGGTGAGACGTTCGACATCGGGCTCGATGGTGATAGCGGCGCCCGCCTGGTTGACCACTGCAAGCGCCTCCGATTTGGCGCGCAGTTCTTCCAGCGCCAGCTTCTCGCCGCGCTTGGCGGCTACCTGGTCGGTGACGTCGAGGGTCGCGCAGAGGATGCCGGCGATGGCGCCGTCATCGTCGCGCAGCGGCGTATAGGAGAAGGTGAACCAAGTATCCTCGGTGCGGCCGTCCCGGCGCATCGGGATGAGCAGCTCTTTGAAGAGCCGCGGCCTGCCTTTGAGCGTGCTGGCGACGATGGGCGAGAACTGTTCCCAGATATCCGCCCAAACCTCCCCGCCCGGTATTCAGTGCTTTGTCATCAGGCCAAGTTCAGTGCTCTGTTTGCTGCTCGGCGACGACGCTCGCGAGCACCTCGTCGCTGCCGTTAGGGTAGATGGGAAGATCGAGCGTCACCGCCTCTTTCAACCCGTCGCGCTCGATCGTGAAGAACTTCCGAATACGCCCTTCACCGTTCTGCTCGCCGGACGGTTTTGCCGCTCTCGTCGAAACCAGACTGCGCTCAAAGCCCGCGGCGTCGATCCCGGCGAAGGCCATCGTGCAGCTCTCGACGGCCTTCTCGCCGACCATACCCCTTCCAACGACCAGGGCTTCGAAGGGCGCCGCGCTGCCCGTCCCGGTGATCCAGCCGTCGAATGACACGGGCTCCGAAAGAGGCAAAATGCTCAACACCATGTCGGCAGCAAGCGACGGCCACTCGTTTCGGTGCGCGAGAGCGGCCGAGCGATCGTACTGCGGCCCGCGGTCCAGGCAGCGGTCGGCGAAGCGGTCGAACGAAGACAGACCATCGTCGGCCAGGCCCTCGGTGAGAGGCCCGAAGGCAATCGCCGCCGAGACGAGTATAGTCTGAAGTCTTCGCATCGCTCTGATCCTCATCGCGCGTTCAGCCAGTTCGCTATCTCGCCCGCGGCAACGGCGATGAGCACGAGGCCAGCCACACCGGACGTCGCGCGCGAGAAGGAGGCAAGCAATTGCGGATGCCTTCTCATCAGATAGGAGATGCTGTCCCGGAAGACCATGGCGAGCAGGGCGACCGCCGACAAGGTCAGGGCGACGCCCATCACCATCGTGGCGGCGAACAGCAAGCCGGTGACGACGACTTGGTGGATCATCGCGAAGGTCATCACGAACAAGGTAAGCGGGCATGGCACCAGGCCGGCGGCAAATCCCATCAGCAGGCCTTCACCCTGAGCGTGCGAGTGGCTATGCCGGAGGAGCGCGGTCAGCACCATCCAGAGACCGATGACGCCCAGCAGCCCGCGGCTGACGGCCTCGAGTGCCGGAGACGAGCCGGCGTCGATGAAGGAGCGCGATACCAAGGGAAGGGCGAGCAGCGCGATCACCACGGCCATCGTGACATGGGTGAATGACAGCGCGAGCGACACCAGGAGCGCCCGATGCGCTTTTGCGGACGAGCCCGCCAGATAGGTGGCGAGCACCGATTTGCTGTGGCCGGGGGTCATCGCATGGACGGCCCCGAAGACCACTCCCATCGGCAGGAATGCCAGAAACGATGCCCAGCCGCCACCCGCAGCGAAGTCCTTCATATGGACCGCAAAGCCCAGGTAGATTTCCCGCTGGATGTCGATGATCTGCTGAAACATCAGGCCAGCCCCGTTGTCACCGCTGCAAGCACCAGGTATCGCCCCACTTTGGCGACACTCACCAACAGCAGGAAGGTCGGCAGGGGCTCCCGCAAGAGACCGGCTACGACCGTAATCGGGTCGCCGACGA
The DNA here is from genome assembly GCF_000092045.1 of Rhizobium etli CFN 42. Lineage (NCBI taxonomy): Bacteria > Pseudomonadati > Pseudomonadota > Alphaproteobacteria > Hyphomicrobiales > Rhizobiaceae > Rhizobium > Rhizobium etli. Next base: position 249,402 of record NC_007765.1, read on the forward strand.
TTGGCAGCCAGCTTGCGAGCAGCGACCATTTGCCGAAGCGACGATACCATAGCTGCGCCCGGTCGAGGGCCGTCGGTCCGACTGGAAACCACCCTTTCTCCCGAAAGCGTTCGATGCCGCAACCGAGCAGCCAGTTCCCCAGCGCACCGAGTACATTGCCGAGACTGGCGACGACGAGCAGCCAGAAGATAGGGAACTTCTTGGACAGGAGGAGGCCGACCAGAACGGCTTCCGACTGCATCGGCATGATCGTCGCAGCCCCGAAGGCGGTGGCGAACAATCCCAGATAGGCCAGCAGGTCCGCCATGCCGTCAAAGATATTTCGTGATCGTCTTGAACTCGTCGATCGACTGCCGCTTGTCACGGGGGAGGGCGCCGACGGTCTCTTCGAGGCAATGGTCGAGATGGTCCTGGATCAGAATGCGCTTGGCGTTGACGATTGCCTTCTCGACGGCGGAGAGTTGCTGCGCGATGTCGAGGCACGGCTTGCCACCCTCGATCATCGCGATGACGCTTCGGAGATGGCCTTCGGCCCGCTTCAGGCGCTTGACGATCTCCGGGTGGGTGGCGTGGGTGTGCGGTTCGCTCATCGTGTCCATGTTCCCGATCCTTCCAAGGGGAAGGCGGCTCGACCTTACGCCGACGACCCACCCCGGGACAAGTCAATGATGAGGGCCTTCAGGCTCTTTCATCTGGAAGGGAAGATCGTCGATCTCGACGCCCGCCATCAGCTTCAACACTGCGTCGAACTCGTGCGGTTCGGCCGGGGCGACGGCGCTCATCAGAGCATGATGATCAGTCGGCGAAGGAAGAAGCGGCAGCCGTTCGACGCTGCCGTCGCGGGCGATCTCCACCACGGCCTCGAGTCCCTTGACGTGCTTGGAAATCGAAAGGCGCATACGCTCGCCGTGCGGCGTGTCGACCATCTCCAGCAGTCCGGTCGCCAATCGGGAACTCACCGTGAACGGAGCGGGCGCGTAATGATGGCCGCCTGCGGCATGTGTCGGCCGGTGATGATGCTCGCGCGCCGCGGAAGACGCAGCCGGGGTCGCGCCGCCGTCGTCGAACTGGATGGTGGCGTTTCCAAGCGAGGGCAGATGTCCCTGCAACTCGCGGCGCAGGGCGGACGCGATGGCGTTCGCCTCCGAAACGTTCTTCGACCGATCGACTGCGATGACCACGTCGGTAAAGAGCTTGTGGCCAAGCCAGCGGGCCTTTACGTCGACGACCTCGTCGATACCCCTGACGTGTTCGGCTGCATGACGGATCTCGTCCGTGATCCACGGTTCGACGCCGTCGAGGCTGCGGGTGACGACGGCCCTCCCGGATTGCCAGACGATCCCGAAGATCGCCAGCGTGATCAGCAAACCGATGATGGGGTCGGCAAGCGGGAAGCCCAGCCAGACGCCAAGCGCGCCGAGCACGACCGCTAGGCTCGTCAGGCCGTCGGTGCGGGCATGGTAACCGTCGGCAATCAGCGCTGCGCTGCTCATCTCGCGACCCACCCTGATGCGGAACACCGCAACTGCCTCATTGCCAACGAAGCCGACGACGCCTGCGATTGCGACCGCCGCGAGTTGGGTGATTGGCTGCGGATTCAACAGACGGTCAATCGCTTCATAGCCGGCGACGAGCGCGCTAAAGAGGATGATGAGAACGATAATCAGGCCGGCGTAGTCCTCGACGCGGCCGAGGCCATAGTTGAAAGTCTTCGTCGCCGCCCGACGGACGAGCGAGAAGGCGATCCACAGCGGAATGGCCGTCGCGGCGTCGCCGACATTGTGGATGGTGTCCGCAAGAAGCGCGACGCTGCCCGAATAGAAGACGACGACCAACTGCAGCGCTGCGGTGATCGCCAGAATGACGAATGACCATTTGATGGCCCAGATGCCGCGCTCCGACGAGGCGATGCTCGGGTCGACGACGCCGTGCGTGTGGCCGTGTCCGCCCTCACCATGCGAGTGCCCATGCGCCCCGTGGACGCGCGAATGCGCCTGGCCCGCCTGGCCGAAGTCGAACAATTCCTTGATAGTCGAAAGCATTTGCCTGCTCCAGGTTCAAAATTTGCCAATCCTATCCTCCTGGAGGGGATAAATCAAGTTCGAACACCGCAGCCGACTCGTAATCCGTTACATGCAGGTGCCGGCGGTTTATGTACTTCCAGGCGATGGTATCGTGGCTTCTCTCATCTGGTTCGAAAACCCCTTCCTCCTTGTCGGCGAGACGTCACTCCATCTCGAGCCGCTGCTCGGCAATCTGAAGAGGATGTGGAAGCACAAGCATCGACCCGGGCTAACGGCAAGCTATCCGAGGAGGGTGCTCCACGCCATGGCGATGCCGAACGTGAGGATGGCGCCTGCAAAAACACTGTTGAGCGCAGATTGATAGGGCCTAAGGTGGTGCACAAGGTTGCAGCCAAGGACGGCGCCGAACGCGCCTCCCGCGATGAAGACCGCGGCCAGCGGCCAGTCGACGAGGCCTGAGATGGAATAGGTGGCAGCCGTCGTCGAACCGAACGCCACGATCGCGACCAAAGAGGTCGACACCGCATTGATCGTCGGCATTCCGGTGGAAAACACCAGGCCGGGGACGATCAGGAAGCCACCGCCTATTCCGAAAAAGCCGGAGACGACGCCGCACCCACCACCGATCGCAAGAACCTTGGTGGTGTTCCGACGTTCGAAGACGCAGCTATTTTCGCTGCCGGCGCTTATTCGACGCAGCATCAAGATGGCGATGGCGATCATCAGCCCCGAGAAATACAAAAGCAGATGCTTCCCATCGAGCATCTTTCCGATCGATGCGCCGAGCAGCGCCCCAACGATCCCAGTCGCGCAGTAAAGTCCCGCATACCGCCATATCACCGTTCCTCGGCGCGCGTGCATGACCAGGCTGATCAACGCATTCGAAGCAACGGCAACGGCGCTGGTGGCAATGGCGGTATGGGCGTCGGTCAGTCCTACGGCATGAACAAGAAGCGGGACTGCAAGGATGGAGCCGCCACCGCCCAAAAGGGCGAGGGTGAAACCAACCAAGGCGCCGCTGAGGGTCCCCATGCTATATTGAAAAAGATCTAGCGCCATTTTTCAGGATCCTGCTTGAGGACAGAATGTTCAGTCAGCGGACGAGGTGCCGTAATCGGGTTGCTCAGGACCAGACGGAACCTTGAAAGGCACCTATCGGGAGCTTGAGGTAGCGAAGGCCGTTCCCTTCGGGTTCCGGTAGCCGGCCGCCGTTGATGTTGACCTGCAGCGCGTGAAGTATGAGCTTCGGCATTGGCAGCGTCCGATCACGTGCCTCTCGAAGGGCGACGAACGCGTCGGCGCAAGCACATTGCGCGACATGGATGTTTTCCGCTCTCTGACGTTCCACTGTGCTTTCCCAGAGCGGCGCCCGGCCGCCGGGCTGATAGTCGTGTCCCACGAAGACGCGCGTATCGCCGGGTAACGTCAGGATGTTCTGAATACTCGACCAGAGAGACCTGGCGCTACCGCCTGGAAAGTCCGCACGGGCAGTGCCGCTGTCCGGCATGAAGACAGTGTCGTGAACGAACACCGCGTCGCCCGCCGTGTAGGTGATCGAGGCAAGGGTGTGGCCGGGCGAATACATGACGCCGACTTCGATGTTCCCAATAGAGAAGGTCTCTCCATCGAAGAAGAGCCGATCCCACTGACTGCCGTCGACGCGCAATGCTGGCCAGTTGTAGATCTTCGACCAGATTTTCTGAACATCCGTGATGCGGCTTCCGATGGCCGTCGGCGCGCCGGTCAGCTCCTTCAGATAGGCGGCGGCCGAAAGGTGATCGGCATGCGGATGCGTGTCGAGGATCCAGTGCAGGCGCAGGTCCTGGTCCCTGATGTGGTCCAACAGCATCTCGGCGTTGTGGGTCGTCGTCGATCCTGACTTCTCATCGAAGTCGAGAACCGGATCGATGATTGCACAGGCCTTGGTTTGCGGATCGCTGACCACGTATTGGATCGAGGAGGTACGCGGGTCGAAGAAGGCGGCGACATCAGGTCTACGCACAGACCGCCTCCTGTCGACCGGGCGCCACCGGTGAGAAAATCGCCCGCGCCGGATCGAAGGTGTAGTGCCCGACATACGCCGATGCATCCCGCGCGAGTTGCGCGACCGAACCCAGAATAAAGGCAACCGTTTCGTCCGATGCCAGGACGCTCAAGTTGAGCCGCGTGAATCCGGGTTTCTCGATCTCGTTGCCAGCCAAGATCGCCTGCCGCATGCGCTCCGACGTCCGGGTGTCTATCGAAAGCAGCCGATGCACGTAGGGACCAGCGCAGGCGCAGCCGCCACGGGCCTGAATGCCAAACCGGTCGCTGAGCATGCGGGTGACCAATTGCTGGTGGATGTAGCCACCCTTGCCATCGCGCACGCGAAACGAAAAGATCGGCAAGCGTGCGATCGAGGTGGAGCCAAGCAGTTCGATCTCCGAAACCTCCTTCCACGCGGTGAAGGCGCGCCGCGTATACTCGTCATTCAGCCGCTTGATTGCATCAAGTCCGATCGCATCCTTGACGAGGAAGGCGAGCGCCGCACGGATGTCGCCGATGACGTTGGGTGTTCCCGCTTCCTCCCGAGACTCCAGACTGTCGCTGTAATCGTGCCCCGTGGGGGAAACGAATTTCACCGTGCCGCCCCCGGGCCAGGATGGCTTGCTCGTCACTACCGCGTCCTGCCGCACGACCAATATCCCGGAGGCTCCTGGGCCGCCCAGGAACTTGTGAGGAGACACGACGATTGCGTCGATTTCGGCGCCAAGCTCGGGCGTCATCGCAATCGGCACGTATGGTCCGGCCCCCGCATAGTCCCAGACGACTTTGGCGCCGGCGGCCTTTGCAATCTTTGTGAAAGCCCCGACGTCGGTCAGGATGCCGGTGACGTTCGATGCCGCAGAGAACGAGCAAACGGTCAGATCTGCGGGCGCGCTCTCAAGTGCCTTCTGCAACATGACCGGATCGGGACCACCGTCGTTGCCCTCGGCAATTACGATGACCTCCGCTCCGCTCTCGCGCCAAGGCAGGATGTTGGAGTGGTGTTCATATGGGCCAAGGACGACGCGTACGCTTTTGCCGGCCGCGATCGCGTCGGTGACGCCCAGCAGGTTCACCAGGCGATTGAGGCCCGCCGTCGCGCCGGATCCGGCAAAGACGACGGCATGCTGTCGATCAGCTCCGCAAAGCTCTCCAATGATTGAGCGGGCTTCCCGTCGAAGGCGGGTCATCATCCCTCCGCAGTAGGACGCCTCCGTATGGCTGTTCGCGTAGTAGGGAAGGACGTCTTCGAGGATGAATTCTTCGATCTGTCTGAGGGCGCGTCCCGAAGCCACATAGTCGGCATAGACGAGGTCCTTGGGACCGAACGGGCCGTCGACCTTCGCCTTTGAGCCTATCAGCCCCGCCCTGAACCTTCCGATGGGGTCATCTCGGTTGAGATCACTCTTGAACTTGCCGAGAACAGTGGAGAGTTCTTTTGATGGATAGCGCGCAGCCAGTTCGTGCATCGTCATTCTCCGCGAAGGATTTGACAACGATTCTAATCTGCATCACCGTTGAAAACTTCACCGATTTTTTGGAAGACCACGGCAGAATTGGGTCATATGATCGATAACAGTTTGAAAATTGACGAAATTGATCTGAGAATTCTGACGTGCATGCAGCGGGATTCTTCGCTTTCTCAACGTGACTTGGCCGAGCAGGTCGGACTGTCGCAGAATGCTTGCTGGCGCCGGCTTCAGCGCCTTTACGCGACAGGTGTCATCAAAGGATCGCGCGCCTCCATCGATTTCGAGGTGCTCGGTTTTGATCTCACGGTGATCGTCATGATCCGAACTCGCCATCATTCAAAGGAATGGTCGGAAAATTTTCGCAAGCACGTCGACCGGATGCCGGAAGTCGTCGATTTTTACCGAATAGGCGGCGACTGGGACTACCTGATCAAGGTCATCACCAAAGGAATGTCGGGCTATGACGCTTTCTACCAGAAGCTGATAACGAATTTCGATCTTGCGACAGTGACTGGCTATTTTTCGATGGAAGCAATCATAAGCAATCGCGCTGTGGACCTGATGCGCATGCGGTAACGCCTGCGCCGGTTCCGCGGTGCACCCCCGAGCGGCGTGGCACTCAAACCTGACCGCACAATTCCGGGGTTAGGTACGAATGCCAGCGGCCACACTGCCCCGTCGCACCGCCGTGTCGTCGTTGGCTACGACGAGTTCACGTCCGGGCGCGACGGATCAACTCCAGACCGCGACGCGATGCGGGCCTTCTGCCTGCCGAGGCACCTAGTCCATTACTGGTTCGCCGAGCGTATGCATCAGCCGGTTCGCCCAGCCGAATATGGCGGACGACAGTACGAGGTCCAGGGCTTCAAGCTCGGAAAGACCGACGTCCGTCAGCGCCTGCGCGTCAGCTTGCGTTGCTTCCGGCGGCGTCGTCGACAGATGTGCGGAGAAATCGAAGATGGCTTGAAGGTGCTCATCGAGTTCGGCGTCGAGCCCATCGGCGAAAATGGCGTCGATCACGTCAGCCCGCTTGGTATGGCTGATGAAGCGGGAGGCATGCACGGCGGCGCAGTAGACGCAGCGATTGACCACGGAAGCAGCAGTGGCGCCTAGTTCGCGTTCTCCCGGAGAAAGCCCGTCCTTCCCGTACATAATCAGGTTGAACAGGGGTGAGCGGACGGCGAGGGATTCCGGGTCATGCGCAAGCGTCAGGACGTAGGGGGAGATGCCCTTGTTGGAGGGCGTGACCTGCATTGCCTCCCGCTGCTCGGAGGTCGCAGTTTCAAGATCGACTGGAATGACATAAGGCTGCCAGCGCGGAACCTGAGTGGTGAAGGTATGGACGACTTCGCTCATTGTCTTCCTCCGATCAGCGCCAGCCCTGCAATGACGCGAGCCTGATAATTTACGAAGGCCGCAAGCTCCGACAGCCGGACGATGTCGGCGTCGGTCATTCCCGCACTGCGCAATCGTTCTATGTGGTCGCGGGTCGCTTCCCGCGGCGCCACCGTCAGTCGGTCCGCATGGCGGACGATCTCTGCGATGCGCTCATCGGTTGCGCTAGTACCTGGCGTGGCGAGCGGCGCTGTCGATGTCTCGGCGGCACGTTTTACCAGTTCGTCGTAGTGCTTCGCCAGTTTTTCATTGTGGTTATGACGGGCCATACGGGCGGCAAGCGCCGCCCTGAGGCCATGCGACAGGCCACCGGGATCACGCGGAAGGAGGACTGCGTCGTGGGCGGCTTCGCTGAGACGCAGGATCTCCGCGCGCTTTTCCATGGCCTCGGCAAGGGCCGAGCCGGGTCTGACGGCGGTAAGAGTTTCGATAAGCGTCAAGGCAGGCTCCTTTGCATCTCGCGGGAGAGTATTAGATAGGTGAAAAGTTCATTATGTCAAAATAGCATTGAGGCTTGCAATCAATGCGAAATAATAATCTACTATCCGCTCAAGTTATGGAAGGCTCATGCTTCCAAAGCATGGATGGGGGTGGTTCATGTTGCATATGAATAAAAACCCGATCGACATCCGGCAGCTCGAAGCCTTTGCGGCAGTGATGTCGGCTGGCAGCGTCACCGGTGCAGCCCGGCTGCTCGGCCGTTCGCAGCCGGCCGTGACCCGGCAGATCCAGGATCTGGAGGCCGATCTGGGCTATGCGCTCCTCCACCGAAGCGGTCCGCGCATCCAGCCGACGTCGCGCGGTTTACGCTTCCATGCCGAGGTCGAACGTCATCTCGCCAGCCTGACGCACATCCGCGAACGGGCCGAGGCAATCGGTCTCGACGAGCCCGCGACCCTGACCATCGCCGCAACGCCATCCCTTGCTGCAGGAATCCTGCCGCAGGCTTTGGCGGCCCTCTCGCCCGGCCTGATCCCGCGTCATCTCCACGTCCAGGCGCTCGCCGCCGAAAACGTCGTGCAGGCGGTTCTCGCCCGGTCGGCCGATCTTGGCATATCAAGCCTGCCGCTCGAACATCCCGGTCTCGACATCCACTGGATCGCGGAAGCACCGTGCGTGATCGCCATCGGCGCCGACGATCCTCTCGCTGCGAATGACGTCGTTCGCCTGGCCGATCTCGCGGAGCATCGCATCATCACGCTCGCAAACCCCTATCGGCTTCGTCATCGCGTCGACGAGGCGATGGAACGGGCAGGGGTGGCGCCGGATCGCATCATCGACGTCAACGCCTCGCTGACTGCCCTCTCGTTGGTGCGCGCAGGACTTGGCATTGCCATCGTCGAGCCGGCGACCGTCTGCGGCGTGCCCCTCGATGGCATCGTCATGCGCGCGCTCGACCAGGCCATCCCGTTCCTGTTCGGTGCGATCTCCGCGGCGGCGTTGCCGCTCGCGCCGACAGTCGCCGCCGCAATCGATGCCGCGCGGACGGAAGCGCTGAAGATGCCCGGCTGCCGCCTGCTGGAGGCAAATGGTATCGAAACCTTGGCGGACACGGTTTACGGGCAGGCGGCAATTCCCGAAGGAGCGCCTGCATGAGCGAGCTTGCCACACATCCTGACAATCTTGACGCCCTCGAAGCGCGTCTGCGTCAGGACCTCGCCTGGCTGGAGCTGCCTGCCAAGGCTTGGGTTCCCGCCCGTGAAGTCGATGGCCAGCCCGTCACCGACGTCGTCATCATCGGCGGCGGCATGGCGGGTCTCGTTGCCTCCGGAATGCTGAAGCGTCTCGGCGTTGCCAACCATGTCGTCCTCGACAAGGCAATTGCTGGCCGCGAAGGTCCGTGGGCCACCTTCGCCCGGATGCGTACGCTTCGTTCGCCAAAACAGCTTACCGGCCCTGCCATGGGCCTGCCAGCGCTGACCTTTCGGGCCTATTACGAAGCGCGCTTCGGCCGTGATGCGTGGGACGCGCTCGAGCGTGCGCCGCGCGAGACGTGGATGGAATATCTGATCTGGTATCGAAAGGTGCTGGAGCTGCCGGTGCGCAACGGCGTGACGGTCGATGCGATCCTCCCGCGCGAGGACGGCATGCTCGACCTCCTCTGCAGCCAGGGCGACGCCAAGGAAACGGTTATCTGCCGCCACGTCGTGTTGGCAACCGGGCGCGACGGCCTCGGTGGCCCCTACGTGCCCGACATCGCCGAACATATCGACAGAAAATTCTGGGCGCACACCGCCGACGAGATCGATTTTGGGGCGCTCCGCGGCAAGCGGGTTGGCGTGATCGGCGCCGGCGCCTCGGCGATGGACAACGCGGCGTCCGCGCTCGAAGCCGGAGCCGCCCGTCTCGATATGTTCGTCCGCCGGAAGGCGCTGCCGCGGATCAACAAGTTCACCGGCATCGGCAGCCAAGGGGTCGTGCATGGATTTGCAGGCCTTCCCGACGAGTGGAAGTGGCGCTTCCTGAACTATGCCATGGGCCAGCAGACGCCGCCGCCACGCCCGAGCGTGCTGCGCGTCAGTTCATTCGAGCAGGCTCACCTTCATCTCGAAAGCCCAATCGGCGGGCTGCGCCAGGAAGACGACCATGTCGTTGTGACCACCCGTCGCGCAAGCTACCCGGTCGACTTCCTGATCTTCGGCACGGGCTTCAAGATCGACCTGAGCAATCGGCCGGAACTGGCCGCTTTGGAACCATGCATCCGTTTCTGGCGAGACCGCTTTCCGACGCCGGCCGGGATGGCGAATGCGGAACTTGAAGGTTCGCCCGATCTCGGAGAGGCTTTCGAATTTCGTGAGCGGGAACCGGGCTCGTGCCCGGCTCTGGCGAAGATCCATTGCTTCAATTTCCCGGCGACGCTCAGCCACGGCAAGCTCACAGGTGACATTCCCGCAATCAGCGAGGGCGCGGACCGCCTGGCGCGCGGCATCGTCAGATCGCTCTTCGTTGCCGACCGTGAAAGGCACTTCGCAAACCTGCAGGCCTTCGACACGCCGGAACTTCTCGGAGACGAATGGGCCGATGACAATACCGAAGCGCTTCCCGAACTATCTTCCGAAAGGACCTGAGACCCGCAATGCTTGAGATCAAGAACCTGAAGCTGTCTTACGGTCGCACCCAGATCCTGAATGGCGTCGATCTCTCGGTGAAACGAGGTGACGTGGTTTCGATCATCGGTCCCAGCGGAACCGGCAAGACGACGCTGTTGAAGTGCATCAACCACCTTGCGAAGCCGGTATCCGGAACGATTGCCCTTGACGATATCAGGATGGACTTCGCGCGGCCGGACAAGGCTGCCGTTCGGGCGATCCGTCTGCGCACCGCGATGGTGTTCCAGCAGTTCAACGTCTTCAAGAACATGACGGTCATCCAGAACGTCATGGATCCGCTGGTGGTCGTACAGGGCAAGGCGAGGGACGAAGCCCGCGCCATCGCGCTGCAGGAGCTCGAGCGGGTAGGGCTTTCAGACAAACTCGACAACTATCCGTCGCAGCTTTCCGGCGGCCAGCTCCAGAGAACGGGCATCGCCAGAGCGCTCGCGGTCAAACCGGACGTGATGTTGTTCGACGAGCCGACCTCGTCGCTCGATCCCGAACTCGTAAACGAGGTCCTCAAGGTGATCAAGGATGTCACCACCTCGGGCATCACCTCGCTTCTCGTCACGCACGAGATGCAGTTCGCCAAGAACATTTCAAACCGCATCGTCTTCATGGACCGGGGTGTCGTCGCAGCCGACGGCAGTCCGTCTGAAATCTTCGATTCGCCTTCCAACCCGCGCCTCGCCCAGTTTCTCAATTCCGAACGCGCGATCCAGTAAGAAAGGATGCCTGAAATGACTTCCATGAGTTCAATCTCGCGCCGTGGTCTCGGTCTCGCCGTAGCAGGCGTCGCGATCGCGTTCGCAACCGCCTCCTTCGCCGAAGATGTTCGGACGATCAAGATCGCCACCGCGGCGGAATCCAAGCCCCTCTCCTGGGGCGCGATCGGCGTCGAACCGCAGGGCTACGAGCCCGACGTCCTGAAGGCGATCAACGCCAAGCTGCCGCAGTACAAGTTCGTGATGGAAGGCGCTGCCGATATCGCCCAGGAGACGGGTCTTGCGACCGGCAAATACGATATCGCTACCGGCGGCTACTACCGTGCGCCCGCCCGCGAGAAGCAGTTCCTCATTCCGGAAGCGCCGATCGGCGCCAGCCTGATCAAGATCTACAGCCGCAAGGACAGCGGCATCAAAGAGATGAAGGATCTCGTCGGTAAGAAGATCGTGCCGGTGACGGCCGGCGGTGGCATCTACAAGTTCGCGACCGCATGGCAGGAACAGAACCCCGACTACAAGATCGAGATCACCGCTTCGAGCGCCGGCATTCCCTATCCGGATCGCCTGAAGGAGGTCGAGAACGGCAAGTATGATGCGCTCGTCCTGCCATCGAATCTCGGCGAGCAGACGGTGATCGACCAGCAGAAGCTGAACGTCCAGGCAAGTGAGCCGGTCGCGATCAACAACACCTTCGTGCTCATCCACCGCTCGGAAGAAAACAAGGCGCTCGCCGACGGCATCGACAAGGCTTTGAAGGAGCTCAAGGCCGACGGCACACTCGCCAAGCTCTCGCAGAAATGGTTCGGCGAGGACATCACCACCTACATGAAGTAACGGCTTCGAAGCCGGCGACCAGGCCACTGACTGACAGAAGGAGTGTTCCCAAGTGGACCTATCCATCATGATCCCGGAGCTGCTCTCGGCGCTGCCTCTGACGCTTGCGATCACGTTCACGGCGATGATCGCCGGCTTCGTGCTGGCCTTGATTACGACGACGTTCCGCGTGCGCAGGATTGCAGTGATCAGCCAGCTGGCCGACCTCTATGTGTCCTACGCGCGGAGCGTTCCTGTGGTTCTGCAGCTGTTCGTGGCCTTTTATGGTCTTCCGGTGCTTGTCGGCCTTTTCGGCATCGACGACTTCGTCTCGCCGACGATCGCTGCCATCCTGGGCCTCAGCCTCTATCACGGCGGCTATCTGTCGGAAGTCATGCGTCCGGCCTTTCTTGCCGTCGAGCGCGGGCAGCATGACGCGGCCGACAGCCTCGGTTATACGTTCCGACAGAAGCTGGTGCGCGTCGTCGCGCCGCAGGCGGTGCATATTGCGCTTCCCGGCTACGGAAACTCGATCATCTACCTCATCCATAACGTGGCCCTGGTCATGTACATCGGCGCGGCCGACGTGATGGCGACCGCCCACCTCGTCATGGAGCGAGACTACAACCAGTATCAGTTCGAAACCTACCTCGTATTGGCGGTGCTCTATTCGGTCCTCTGTCTGGCCGCCTGGCTGATCGTCCGTTTCTTCGAGCTTCGTTCCGCGAAGTTCGCTCCGAGTGCTGCGCCCGCCCGGCCCGCGCTGATGGCAAGCGTCTGATCCAAGGAAGGAGCACACCATGTTCGATATCGAAGTTCTTCTTCCCGACCTCCGGGACATCCTGGGCGCAGTGCCCCTGACGCTTGCCATGGCGCTCGCAATCTTCGTGCTTTCGACGATCATCGGCAGCCTCTTCGCCATGGTCGAGTACCGTCGGGTCCCCGTCCTTCGCCAGCTCGTCGTCGCCTACAAGGTGGCGTTCAAGGGGGTCCCGATGGTGGTGGTGATCTTCCTTGCCTATTATGGACTTCCGTCGGCGCTGCAGTTCCTGACGTCGCTCGTCGGTGTGGAGTACAATGGTCACTCGACGCCGAACTGGGTGACGCTCATCGTCGCCCTGACGGCCTGTGTCGCGGCCTTCCAGGCGGAGGTGGTCAAGGGCGCGCTGAACTCGTTCGACACGGGGCAGGCGGACGCCGCCTATTCGCTCGGCTACAAGAAGAGGCAGCTCTTCCGCCGGGTCATGCTGCCGCAGGTCATCGTCGCGGCAATCCCGGATCTCGCCAACTCCTTCATGGTGATCATGAAGGCGCTGTCGCTAGGCTTCGCTATCGAAGTAGTCGACATCTTCGCACAGTCGCAGCTGACCGCGGCGCTGAACTTCTACTATCTCGAAGCCTTCCTGGTCGCGGTGGTGATCTACATGGTGATCGCCTATGCCGTGACCCAAATCGCCGACAGAACGGAGCGAGCTCTCAGAGTACGGACCTGATGGGGCATGCGCCGCTGCAGCGGACGATGTACTTCCCACCCGCGGTAGGCAGTGCACCTCAGGATTCCTCAGGCGGCTTGAGGTGACGGAACTGCAGCAACAACAGGAGGTCGTATATGATCTTTAGGCCGGCACAGATGACAAGGGGCCAAGCCCGATAAGAGGCGGCGAAAAGAGCACCGGCCAGCGCAGGGCTGGCCGCCGATGCGAGGCTGCGCGGCACGGATGTGAAGCTAGCGGCAGCGGCTCGCTCTGCCTCGGTGACAACCGCCATCACGTAGGAAGAACGGGTTGGCACGTCCATCTGCGAAAGCGCCGCCCGAACCAGCAGCAAGGCAAGCACCAACGGCAAGGTGGGTGCGAATGCGGCAAGGCCGAGAGCTATGCTTGATGGAATGTGGGTGAACACCATGGTGTTCACGAGTCCAATTTGCTTCGATAGCCGGGCGGCGACAGGAAACGAAAACGCCGACAGCACGCCCGTCCAGAAGAAAAACACCCCAGCTTCGGACAGCGAAAGATCGAATCGTTCGAACAGCCACAGCGCGAGCAAGGATTGGACAACGAAACCTCCAGCGAAGGCATCGAGACTGAAGAGGGCTGCGAGCTTCAGGACGATGGCGCGCGAAGGTCCGAGCGCCGCAGGCTTGTGGTCTTCGTGCGTCACCGGGCGAGGCGGTATGCGGGCATAAAGAAGGCCGCCGAGAATGCCAACGAACGCGTAGAGAACGAACATCAGCCTGATCGAACTCAGTTGCGTCATCCCGAGCCGCGTCATGACGTCAGGCAGCGCCGCAGCAAGCGCGCCGCCGGCGCTTGCGAGCGCCCCGACCAGGCTGTAGCGCGCAAACATTCTCGTTCGATCGGCGTTGGTCACCTCCCGGGCAAGGACCGCATGTTCAAGTGGCACGAAGATGCTCACGCTGCCTGCCGACGGATTGATCGTGCCGGCAAAGGCGACGGCGAGCAGCAGCGCATAGTCGTTGATCATGGGCATGGCGACACCGGTGGCGACCATCAGGCCGACGGCTGCCAAAAGCAGGCGGCGGAGATCATGATGCGCGCCGAGAAATCCGATGATGATCGTCAAAAGTGCGGATCCGAAGAGGGATGCCGTCGCAATGAAGCCGACCTGCAGGGGCGAATATCCAAGAGCAAGGAGATAGACTGGCAACAGGATGGCCACGAAGCCGTCGCCGAAGTCTCGCAAGGAGCGCGCCGCAAAAAGCCATGTCGCCGGCTGAACGCTTCGCCCCTGTCCCATTGTCCTCGATCTCATCCTGCGTCGAGCCCTTGTCTCTAAAGCGCCATAGGTCCCTCGGAAGCAGAAAGGACGTTCCAGCACTCTGAAACTATGCATCGTGCTTCCGAAAATCGATTCCGATTTTCGGGGCCGATCCGCTATCCATCCGCCTTTCATGCAGGGGGCGGCTGAGTGCCGTTATTTCCGGTAAAATTTCTGCGACGCTGCGAGCGCGCGGCCGATGTCGAAGGAAGGAAGTTGCAGGGGCGTACGGGGATCACGGAAAACCAGTCCGACGAGGTTGTCTACGATGAGGACGAAGCCGAGCGCCAGACCGAGATAAAGCAGAGCGGCAATGAGCAGGAGCGATATTTCCATGGCTCACACGACTACCTTGGAAGCGCGAGTTGCAGAGGCGTGATCAAGAGCATTTTGGTACGTTCGTTCATGGCTGCTTCCCTCGTGTCGCCATAAACAGATTTTGTATGGTCTTGTTCCCGCGTTGCGGGCGAAGGCTCAAAATTTTTGGAAGCGTCATAGGTTGCAGCGTCATCCGGCCCTTGTTCACCCCCCGCGCGGAAACCCGCCTGCAAGCTTCCATATAACACAACTAATTCAAACGTATGACAAAGAGAGGCCGAAGGGCGCCACGGCGACGCCCTTTCAACAATGTCATCGGTTTTCAATATTCAGGTCGCCGTCTTGCGGCTTGCAGTCCGCTTGGGCGCCGGCGTGACGACGCCGTTCGTCTTGGCGCCTGGGGCGGCCTTCGTGGTCGTTGCGGCGCGCTTGGCCCTGGGTTTAGCCTCTTTGCCGTTGGAAGAGGCAGGAGAGCCTTCGAGCGCGTCGCGCTCGTGGCGTGCCTGTTCCCAATGGATGGAATCCCGCCCCGTCGGATAGCCCTCTTCTTCCCAGAGGGCGTATGCACGTTTTTTGATCCACTCTTCCCGAGTTTCTGCCATCGCTGATCTCCAGTCACATTTTGCCGTCGTTCGAACGCGATACTGTCAGGATGGTTCCAGAGGAGCAGCGCGGTTTCAAGCGAAATCGAACTGCAACCGCAAATATTTCGCATTGCAGCATATCAAGGTTGAGAATCGGCATTCACCGAAGCTGAAATTCCGCCGCCCTGTGCAGATCTGACACGAATGCCTGGTGCTGCCTGTCCTGCTCGGCCTCATCGCGGATTCTCAGGAGATAGGAGGGGTGGATGGTCACCAGAACCGGCGGATGGTTTGCAGGCTGCAGGATATGACCGCGCTCGGGCGTCAATTTCGCCTTCGGCCCGAGCAGCGCATAGAGGGCGCTTGCGCCAAGCGCCACCACGAGTTTCGGCTGCAGGATGTTGAGTTCCGCGCCGAGCCACCAAGCGCAACGCCTTATCTCGCCGGCATTGGGTTTCGCATGCAGCCGCCGTTTGCCGCGCGGCGTGAACTTGAAGTGCTTGACGGCATTAGTGACGTAGCAGCGTTGACGGTCCAAGCCGGCCTCATTGAGACAGAGGTCGAGCAGATGGCCTGCCGGGCCGACAAAGGGCCGGCCGGTGATATCCTCCCGGTCACCCGGCTGCTCACCGACTAGGACGATCTCGGCCTTTCCCGGACCTTCACCGAAGACGATTTGCGTCGCATTGCGATAGAGGTCACAGCGGGTGCAGTCCTCGGCCTGATGCCGGAGTTCGGCAATGCTTTCTGCATCCGCGACTTCGAGCGCCAAGGCGGGGCCGATGTTTGCGGCGATGTTCATGATGACGATCCTCATCTCCTGAGGAGGAATCGATCTCAACCGGGATTGTTCCCGCGATCGAACGGGGATTCCCGGCAAAACAATCCCGAGGAAAAATTTCGCGCCATGGGGGAGCGGCGACATAATTGAACGCCGTCGTTTCGCGGCTATATTGGCCAGCGATGTTCTATCTCCTGTCGACATACTGGCCGCATATCCTCTTTGTCGTTTCGATCGCCATGGGAGCCGCGGCGGCGATCCATGCCGCCATGACCAAGGAGGAGGTGCGCGCGGCAATCGGCTGGGTTGGCGTCATCATCCTCTCGCCTGTTGTCGGTGCGCTGTTTTATGCAATTGCCGGCATCAATCGCATCCGCCGCAAATCGCTAAGCATTCGCCGCGATGCCCTGCTGCTTGCTCCCGGGATCGATGAGCTGGAGACGTTCGATGCCGACGCCGAGACCGTGATCAGCCAGTTCGGCCGCCGCTTTGCCGCGCTGCAGACGCTTGGCGATCGCGTGACACGCAACCCGCTGACATCGGGCAATACGATCGACATGCTGGAGACCGGCGACGAGGCCTATGCCGCGATGAAATCCGCCATCGATGAAGCGAGGCGCAGCATCCTGCTCGAAACCTACATTTTCGACCGTGATGTCATCGGCCTGCGCATCGCCGACGCGCTGATTGCCGCGGTGAAGCGGGGTGTGACGGTCCGGGTGCTGATCGATGCCGTCGGCGCGCGTTATTCGGTGCCGAGCATTCTCGGCCATCTAAAGGAGGGCGGCGTCACCGTCGCCGTCTTCAACGGCAATGTCATCATGGGTTTGCGGCTGCCCTATGCCAATCTGCGCACCCACCGCAAGATCCTGATCGTCGACGGACGCATTGCGCTGACAGGCGGCATGAATATCAGGGCGGGTTTCAGTGAGGAGGCGACGGGCGAGACCTTTGCCCGTGATACGCATTTCAGCGTCACCGGCCCCGTCGTCGCCGATCTCTTCGATCTTGCCGCCGAAGACTGGCGTTTCACCACCGACGAACTGTTGAACGACGAGGCCTGGCGCATCGAGCCACCGCAGCGCAGCCCCGGCGACCCCATCCTGATGCGCATCGTCGCCTCAGGGCCGGACCGCAGCCTCGAGACCAACCATAAGATGCTGATGGGCGCCTTTTCCGTTGCGCGTCAATCGATCCGCATCATGTCGCCCTATTTCCTGCCGGACCGCGAACTCATCAGCGCGCTGGTGACGGCGGCGCGGCGCGGCGTCGAAGTCGATATCGTCGTGCCGGCTCTCAACAATCTCATGCTGGTCGACCGGGCGATGACGGCGCAATTCGATCAGATCCTCAAAAATTACTGCCGCATCTGGCGCTCGACCGGCAGCTTCAGCCATTCGAAGCTTTTGACGATCGACGGCACCTGGGCCTATGTCGGCTCTTCCAACCTCGATCCACGTTCGCTCAGGCTGAATTTCGAGGTCGATCTCGAAGTGCTGAACGAGGGCTTTGCCGCCGAGATCGACGAGCATATCGAGGAAACCCTGAAATCGGCAACGCTGGTGACGCTTGAGGGCTTGCGCGCCCGACCTTTTCCGGTGCGGCTGCTCGAGAAGATGCTGTGGTTGGGTTCGCCCTACCTTTGATTTTTTGTGCCCGGACATGGCAAGTTCAGCCTGCCTGCCTATACTGGCGAGAGAGAAGCCTTTCGATCAACGAAACAAGTGCGCCCTCCGATGCACGCCAAAAAAGAAAATCTTCCGGCCAGTATTCTCGCCTCGATCAGGAATAGGAAAAAGCGGCTTGATCCAGCCTATACGGAGACACGGCCGCGCAGCGCCGGAACGTTGATCGCCTCCTACAATGTGCACAAATGCGTCGGCACCGACCGCCGCTTCGATCCTGAACGGACCAGTCGGGTGATCCATGAAATCGGTGCCGATGTGATCGCGCTGCAGGAGGCCGATACGCGTTTTGGCGAGCGCACCGGCATCCTCGATCTCGGCCGACTGGAGCGGGAGACGGGGCTGATCCCGGTGCCGGTCGCCGGCATGGCCAAGGCGCATGGCTGGCACGGCAATGTCGTGCTGTTCAAGAAGGGGCTGGTGCATGATGTGCACCAGGTCAAGCTGCCGGGGTTGGAGCCGCGCGGCGCGCTCGTCGCCGAAATCGAGCTGGAAGAGGGCGGTGTGCTGCGCGTCATCGCCGCACACTTTGGCCTGCTGCGCCATAACAGAGCCCAGCAGGCCCGCACACTGGTAGAACTCATCAACAACAGGCACGAGATGCCGACCATCCTGCTCGGCGACCTCAACGAATGGCGGCTGGGCGACCGCTCCTCGCTCAATACCTTCCAATCCGCCTTCGGAGAGCTACCGCCTGCAGTCCCGAGCTTTCCCGCCGGCTTGCCGCTGCTCGCCCTCGACCGCATCATCGCCAATCGCAAGGGGA
Source organism: Rhizobium etli CFN 42 (assembly GCF_000092045.1). NCBI lineage: Bacteria > Pseudomonadati > Pseudomonadota > Alphaproteobacteria > Hyphomicrobiales > Rhizobiaceae > Rhizobium > Rhizobium etli. The sequence continues at coordinate 267,860 of NC_007765.1, forward strand.
TTATCTCCGAGGTGGAAGCGCATGACACGCCGCTCGCCCGCACCGCTTCGGATCATTTGCCGATCAAGGCGCTTGTCAACTTGAAACAGGCTGGCCGATAGATCAGCTCCAGAAAATCGCGCAGAGGCCTGCGGTCTGAACCGCGGAGCTGGTTGGCGGCTGACGCACTATAGAGCCGCAGCGGCGAGCAATTTCGTGGGAGTTCCGGCAAACCCGCCATGTAGTCTCGACGAGCCGGGTGTCGTTCTTGATCTGGATCAAGGTCATCGCGAAAGGGTGAATCTACTGTCCTCTAGTACTCTTGCGGCATCAACAACTCCGAAGGAGAACCACAATGGCGAACACAATCTTCCACACCCGTTCCGATGCGCCGACGACGACCCCTGCGCAAATTTCCGTTCCTGTTCTCAGCGCGACGGTGGCAGTTTTTGCAGCCGTATCGTTCCTGCTTTGCATGCTTCTTGGCTTCATAGCTCCCGAGTGGGGCCTCCATAGGCCGTGGCTGCAGTTCTACCTCGGGCTCACCGGCTTCGACCTTTGGAGCGTGGTGCTCGGCACGGTTCAAAGCGTCGTTTTCGGCGGCTATGCGGGCGCATTGCTCGGAGCCATCTTCAACGTCATCAGCCGCCGGTTTGGCTGATTGGCGACGCGCCGTTCGGCTCTGTCGCCCAAGCGCTGCGTCCGTCAATGGGCCGGCGGCGTGCACGCGAAGCACATAATTCGAAGTCGTCCCGCCGCCGCGTCAGCGGAAGCGTGAACTGTGACCAGCCGAAGGAGAAGACCTATGAGAGTGCCGATTAGCAACGCTGTTCTGCTGGCCGGGGCTATAACGGCCGGCACGGCAGGTATGACCTTTGCTCAGGCTAATGGACCGGATCCACACCATCCTGAAGACGCGCCGCAGACCACCTCGCCTTCGGACGTGGAGGGAATGACCGGAAGCCCGGGAGAAATGCCCGGCGCCGACATGATGCCCGGCGGAATGATGGGCCGGAACATGATGCGATCCGGCATGGGCGGCATGCCGATGATGGGCATGCGCGGACCCATGATGAAGATCATGTTCGCGATTGCTGATACCGATGGCGACGGTGCGCTTTCGTTCGATGAAGTGACCGCTATCCACAAACGGATTTTCGGCAGCGTGGACGCCAACAAGGATGGAAAGGTAACGATCGAGGAGATGCAGGCATTCTGGCGACCTTAGTCAACCCGGATGAGTAGCTCGGAACCGTGCGAATGGTCGCGCCGCCTCCGACGATGTGATAGGATCGGGCTGCATTTCACCGCGGGAGGGGTAAATGCGCCGCGTCCTTTTGACTTTGATCCTTTGCTCGCAGTCCGCATCGATGTCTGCGGCGTCCGAGCTTTCGGTTTTCCATACCGCTTCGTTCGGCAGTAGCCGCTCGGTGAGCCTCAGCCTGGCGGAGGGCAGACCAGCCCGCAACCCGACCTTCGATTTCGACGTCGTGATCATACTGTCGGAATTCGATGGTGGTGGGACAGTGCTCTATCGGGATGCAGGGAAACACCAGGCAAGCGTTCGCTGCGTTTCGCCCGCGATGGTGCGGATCAATTCCGCCGACTATGCGGTCGACGTGTCGGCGCGGCCTGGGGCCGACTGGAAGCACGATCTCTGGGCAGCGCTCTGCAACGCTCCAGTTTCATAAGCGCAGTACGACGCGGCTCGATCGGCCCAGACCTCAGCCTTTCGAAGGGCGCACCTCCATGAACACGTATGGCGCTCCGGTCTCCGAGGGGATCGCATAAACGTCATATGAGGCCGTCGGATCGTCACCCATCCCCAATGAACCGGACGGCATGCCCGGCACGGCCAGCCCCCGAAGCCGCGGCCGCTCGCGCAGCAATCGCTGGACGGCCTCGAGCGGCACGTGTCCCTCGAGGTAGTATTTCTCGACGACGGCGGTGTGGCAGCCCTCCAGATCGGCGGGCACACCCCGCCGCGCCTTGACGGCGGCGAGGTCGTCGGTGTCGCGGGCATCGACGGAAAATCCCGCCGCGGCCATCGCCTTTGACCATTCGTGGCAGCAGCCGCAGTTCGGGTCCTTGTAGACCGTCATCTTCGCCGGGCCGGCGAGGGTTGCCCGGCCGGGGAGCGCGAGGACGGACGCTGCCATCGCGATGAAGCTTCTCCTGCGCATGGTCTCCACTCCTTGATGTGCTGCCGCCCGGCTTTGAACCGGGCGGCAGTGGCACGTTATTTTACCTCGGTGACAGTCAGCTTGCCATTCACGCGTTCGGCAACGAACTCGATGCTCGAACCTTCCTTCAGCTTTTCGAGCAGCGCCTGGTCTTCGACCCGAAAGACCATCGTCATCGCCGGCATGTCGAGGTTCTTCAGGTCTTCATGCTTGATGGTGACCTTCTTAGCCTTGGCATCGACCTTGTTGACGACGCCCTTGGGGAATTCCTCAGCCAGTGCACCGAAGGCTGCTGAGGCCGAGAGCAAAGCGGCGATGCCGATTTTGATCATTGCGGATTTCATCTTCATATCTCCTTCTCGGCCTCGATAGTGTCCCGTGTAACAACGGATTTCGGTAGCGGCGGCAGGCCGTTCGGAACCTGGTAATCAAGGTCCGAGCCCCACACGCCCATGAGCCGGGTCAGTTCCACCTTGGCAAGCCGCGCCGCCAGTCGGGCCTTCGCCGTCTCGCCGGCAAGTTCGGCGACGAACACGTGCTCGCGGGCCTGGGCGCCCTTGGTCATCGCGCCTGTCTCGCCGAGCTTCTCCGCCAGTTCGGAAGCGGCGTCCGCCGCTGCCTGGGCGCGCTGGAGCTGGCCGACCGTCTCCCAAGCCGCCACCGCCCCAATCCAGGCACGTCGCGTATCGGCGGCGACCTGGAGCGTCCTGACGGCCGCGGTCAGTTGCGCTTGGCGGAACCGGGTGTCGGCGATCGCTACGTCCCGGTTCCTCGTCTCGAGCGCCAGCATGTTCGTCGTGATCATCGCCTCGATGGTCTTGAACGCCTGAAGTTCCGGCGTCCCTATGCCCGTCATGCCGATGGCAACGGTCGGGTTGATGAACATCGCCGACTGCCAAGCATTGGCCGCGCTGTCGCCGAGATCGGCGTAGGCGGCCTGCAGGCCCTTGTTGTTGAGCAGGGTGATCTGAACGGCAGTCTCGACATCAATGACCTTGTTTTTCGCTAGCAGGCGTTTTACCTGCGCGGCTGCCGAGCGGGCCTGGCTCTGTATCCAGACCGTCAAGCCGGCCATTGCGGCGCCGGCGGACTCAAGATGCGCAGAAGCAGACGGAGGCCCATCAGAACTCCGATCAACATCCCTGCATATTTGTGAACGTTGTGCTGGAAGAGATCGAAGGATGATGGCGTCACGGCCATATGGGCGGCATGATGCGTGCGTTCGATGCTGCCGCCGGTGAAATACTGGACGGGAAGAAGCAGAGCGATCAGCCAGTGAAGGCCTATCTGTGTCGTAGAATAGCTGCCTTTCATCATCCCCTCCGGACATGCTCCACAACTATCCTGCCGCAGTTAATGCTTCGTCGCTTCAGGCACTGTAGGATCGTCGCCCGCCGCGTGCCGACATTCCGCCCTTTTTTGGTCGGTCAGTTTGCCTCTCCGTTGGCGCGACCGGCGGGACAACCACATGCGAGGTTCTCGATGCTTCCGGCGCCGTCATCGCCGTGTCCACGCTGGTTGCACCGGCGAGTGCGGATAGCATCAGCGACCGTCAGGCCGATATGAAACCCATGGCCGCGGCGGCGAAGACCGTGGCTGAGATGTTCCGGAACCCCAACACCTATTCGTCGAAGGAATTCGCGGCCGCCGCCGGCACCATCGCCGAGAAGTCGGGCGAGGTGCTTGCCAGGGCATTTCGCGGATGGCATTGTGGATGCGAGATCGGAAGCGAAGCCTGACATCGCCGAGGAGCGTGATCGCTTCGATCGTCTTGCCGGGGATCTTCGGGCCTATGCGCGTGCACTCGACGCGGCGGCGAAAGCCAATCCCGGGGCGATGACCGATAGCATGCGGATGCGGCCGGATGAGCCGATCGGCGGCGGACCGCTCGGAACCCATGTCGCCAACGCGTCGAGCCTGTCGTCGCTTCCCGCCGAACACATTTTCCACCTGATGCTGCAGACCTGCACGACCTGCCATGCGCGGTTCAGGATGGAGCGCTGACGCGAGGAGCCTGCACGCAGGCGGCGTCCGGCTCATCGCCGGCGAAACAAACCCATGAGGCAATTAAACCACCTAGCCCAGATCATCGGATCGATGATTTCAGGCGTGGACAGCCGCGTGAGCCGGTCGAGCCGAGGCAGAAGAAACGCGGCCCAGTCGTCGAGGTCGCTCTTGGTGAAGTAGGGCAGCCAGACGTCGGAAGGACCATCCCATTGTCTTGGATTTGCTTTCGCCAGATCGCCGAGTTTCACCAAGACAAGTCCGCCGTCGTCTCCGACAACCTCGACGTCCGGATCGGGATCCGGCCGGGGAAGGCGGGCGATGATGTGCTCTTCCAAAGCCTTGCCGATGGCTCGGTCAGCCTCGTCCAGATGGCGCAATATTCTCGTATCGCCAGCGGCGCCCACACCTTCCGAAAGGTTGAGCGTAAACTTGCCGCCGGTAAGGCTGTTCGAATATTGCGATACCTGTAGCCAGAAAACTCGTCTGCCTTGGACAAAGCTGCACTTGCCAGCCGCTTGCGATTGCCAGCCGAGCTCCTGAAATCTCGCGACCAGCAGCGAGCGCATATGTCGGTGAAAATCTTTGCTTTTCACATAGTCGCGCATGGTTCGGAGCCTCCGCTTTCGGCCGCAACGTCTGGAACATCTCACGGCAGAATCGACGCCGCAATGTCTGAACTTGGCAATGTGGTTCGGTGCGATCGGCTCCTGAGTGCAAACAGCGCTTGACGCCTTCCCAACTTTGCGAAATGCTAAGATGTCAGACCAATTTCATTTCTGACTGCCTGATAAGAAAATGGGGAACCATGAAGGCAAACAGCAGCGACAGGCCGGTGATCCGGCCGCTTCCTGTTATCGACCGCGCGCGTCAGGTGACCGATGCGTTGGCGGATTATGTCGAAGACGCGCGCCTGCAGGCCGGGGATCGGTTGCCGCCGGAGCGGGAGCTGATGGCCGCCCTTGCCGTCGGGCGTTCGACCATTCGCGAAGCGATCCGCCATTTTCAGGCGCTCGGCGTCATCGAGACGCGCAAGGGCAGCGGCACCTATCTGCTGAAACCGGTTTCGAGGGCAACGATCCATATGCCGCTGTCGTTCGACGCGGCGCATCTGCGCGACGCGCTGCTGCAGACGCTCGAAGTGCGCCGCGGCATCGAATGCGAGGCGGGCATGGTCGCGGCGCGGCGGCGTACCGCCAAGGACCTCGTCGTCATCGAGGAGAAGTTGAACGAGATGGAGCGGGTGCATCTGGAAAAGGGCACATCGGGCCCGGAGGATCTGGCCTTCCATCTCGCCGTCTACGACGCCACCCATAATCCGCTGTTTCGCCAGTTGCTTGAACAGATGCGCGAGACCTTCGAGCGCTTCTGGGAGCATCCCTTCGACCGGCAGGATTTTGCCCGCCGGTCCTTTCCCTTTCACCGCACCCTTTTCAACGCGATCGCCGCCGGAGATGCCGAGGCGGCGCGCGCCGAAACGTTGAAAATTCTCGATATCGTCGAGGAAGACATCAAGGAAATGTCCAAATGAGCAGCGGCGCAGACCCGTTCGATCTTGCTTCCATCATCACCGCCCATGACGACGGCAATTTCGCCGACGCCGTCGTGCCGCCGATCTTCCAGACCTCGCTTTTCACCTTTTCCGATTATGACGAGATGATCACTGTCTATCGCGGCGAGAAGGTGCGGCCGACCTATACGCGAGGGCTGAACCCGACGGTGCGGGCCTTCGAGGACATGCTAGCCAAGCTCGAAGGCGGCGAGGATGCGCTGGGTTTTGCCAGCGGCATGGCGGCGATCTCTTCGGCCGTCCTAAGCTTCGTCGAGCCGGGCGACCGCATCGTCGCCGTCAAGCACGTCTATCCCGATGCCTTCCGCCTGTTCGGCACCATTCTGAAACGGATGAAGATCGAGGTGACCTATGTCGACGGGCGTGACGAGGAGGCCGTCGCCAGAGCGTTGCCGGGCGCCAAGCTCTTGTACTTGGAAAGCCCAACGAGCTGGGTGATGGAGGCGCATGACGTTGGCGCGCTCGCAGCGCTGGCCAAGCGCCACGGCGCCGTCTCGATGATCGACAACAGCTGGGCGAGCCCGTTCTTCCAGCGGCCGCTGACACTCGGCGTCGATCTCGTCATCCATTCGGCCTCGAAATATCTCGGCGGTCACAGCGATGTCGTGGCAGGCGTCGTCGCCGGCTCGAAGGAGATGATCGCCCGCGTCAAGGCCGAGGCCTATCCCTATCTCGGCGGCAAGCTTTCGCCCTTCGACGCCTGGCTGCTGATCCGCGGCCTGCGCACCCTGCCGCTGCGCATGAAGGCGCATGAGGCCTCGGCTCTGGAAATTGCGAGGCGCCTGCAGCGGCTGGAGGTGGTGGAAACCGTCTGCCATCCAGGCCTCGCCAACCGTCTGCCCGCGGGGCTCAACGGCACGTCGGGCCTGTTTTCCTTCATCTTCCGCGAAGGCGTCGATATCCGCCGCTTCGCTGATCACCTCAAGCTTTTCAAACTGGGTGTGAGCTGGGGTGGGCACGAAAGCCTGATCGTACCGGGCGAGGTGGTGCTGCAGCAGAAGGCACAGCCGAATTCCGCGCAAACCTTTGGCATCCATGCGCGATCCGTACGTCTCCATGTCGGCCTCGAAGGAACCGAGGCGCTGTGGAGAGACATCGAGGAGGCGCTCGCCGCCGCCTCGCAATCTTGAAACCGAGAGAACCTAACAAGGGGGAACTGAGCATGAAAAAACTAATAATCTCGACGCTCTTTGCTTCGATGATGGCGGGTACGGCGTTTGCCGATACGACGCTGAAGCTTGTCGAAGTCATCACCAGCCCGGAGCGCACCGAAACGCTGAAATCGATCGTCGGCAAGTTCGAGGCCGCCAATCCCGGCACCAAGGTCGACATCATCTCGCTGCCCTGGAACGAAGCCTTCCAGAAGTTTGCGACCATGGTGTCGGCCGGCGACGTCCCCGATGTGATGGAGATGCCCGATACCTGGCTGTCGCTCTATGCCAATAACGGCATGCTCGAAAGCCTGGAGCCCTATCTCGAAAAGTGGGAGCACACCAAGGAGCTGACGCCGCGTGCGCTCGAGCTCGGCCGCGACGTCAAGGACACCGCCTATATGCTGCCCTACGGCTTCTATCTCAGGGCGATGTTCTACAACAAGAAGCTGCTTTCCGAAGCCGGGGTCGCCGCGCCGCCGAAGACGCTGGAGGAGTTTACCGCCGCCTCGGAAAAGGTCTCCAAGCTGCCCGGCAAATACGGTTACTGCATGCGCGGCGGACCGGGCGGTCTGAACGGCTGGATGATCTTTGCCGCCACGATGGCCGGCGACAACAAGTACTTCAAGGAAGACGGTACCTCGACCATGAACAGCGAAGGCTGGGCAAAGGGCATCGAATGGATGGTCGATCTCTACAAGAAGGGCTATGCGCCGAAGGACAGCGTCAACTGGGGCTTCAACGAAGTCGTCGCCGGCTTCTATTCCGGTACCTGCGCCTTCCTCGACCAGGATCCGGATGCGCTGATCGCCATCGCCGAACGCATGAAGAAGGACGACTTCGGTGTTGCGCCGCTGCCGAAGGGTCCTGACGGCAAGTCCTTCCCGACCATCGGTTACGGCGGCTGGTCGATGTTTTCGACGAGCGCCAATAAGGATCTTTCCTGGAAGCTGATCGCCACTCTCGAAGGGCCGGAAGGCAATATCGAGTGGAACAAGCGCATCGGCGCGCTGCCGGCCTATACCGCGGCCGAAAAGGATCCCTTCTATGCCGGTGATCAGTTCAAGGGCTGGTTCGAGGAACTAGCGGACCCGAATACTGTGCCGACCGTCATGCCGACCTATCTGGAAGAGTTCGCCTTCTTCAAGGACTCGCTCGCGATCAAGACCTCGCAGCAGGCCTTGCTTGGCGATATTTCGGCGAAGGATCTGGCCGATCAGTGGGCGGATTATCTAACCAAGGCGCAGCAGAAATTCTTGAGCAAGAAGTAGCTGGATAAGGGGGCTTCGAGACAGAAGCCCCCTCATCCGCCTGCCGGCACCTTCTCCCCGTTGGGGAGAACAGACTCGTGGCGGCGCCTCATTTCCCTTCTCCCCACCGGGGAGAAGGGGGCCCGAAGGGTCGGATGAGGGGCCGTATGCGCAGCCTTGATCCACACATTTGGAAACCGCAATCCGATGACCATTTCCGCCGATATGCTCGACATGCGACGCGACCGCAGGCCGTGGCTGCGTCGTCTTGCCGATGGTTCGGAGCCCTATCTCTACAGTGCTCCATCGTTGATCCTGATCATTGCGGTGATGCTGGTGCCGCTGACACTCGGGCTGTCCTATGCCTTCCGCGATATCCAGCTGCTCAATCCCTTTTCCGGCGGCTTCATCGGGCTCGAGCATTTCCGCGAGTTGTCGAGCGACGCGGCTTTTTACGGCGCGTTGAGGAATACGCTCTGGTGGACCGGCGCCTCGGTCGTCTTGCAATTCATCTTCGGCCTCATCCTGGCGTTACTGCTCGACAAGCCGTTCCCGGGCCGGGCGATCGCGCAGGCGCTGGTCTTCCTGCCCTGGGCGGTGCCGTCCTTTCTCGCCGGTCTGAACTGGGCCTGGCTGTTCAATCCGGTCATCGGGCCGATCCCGCACTGGCTCTTCGCGCTCGGGCTGATGCATGAGCCGGGCAACATTCTATCCGATCCCGATCATGCGATGTGGGGGCCGATCGTCGCCAATGTCTGGTGGGGCATTCCGTTTTTTGCCATCACCCTGCTTGCGGCGCTGCAGGCGATTCCGCGCGATCTCTACGAGGCGGCCTCGATCGACGGCGCCGGCTGGTTCCAGCGTTTCCGCTCGATCACCCTGCCGTTTCTGGCGCCGACGATCGCCATCACCGTGCTCTTGCGCACCGTCTGGATTTCCAATTTCGCCGATCTCATCGTCGTCATGACCAATGGCGGACCCGCCGACCGCACCCAGATCGTCGCGAGCTATATCTTCACCACGGCGTTCAAGCGGCTCGATTTCGGTTATGCCTCGGCGATCGCACTGGTGCTGCTCGCGCTGCTGCTTGCCTATTCGATGCTGATCATCCTGCTGCGGCAGACGCTGCTGAACAAGGATTGACACCATGAGACGATCAATCCTTCCCACCATCGCGCATCGCTTAGCGATCCTCTGCTACATTGCCTTTGCGCTCTTCCCACTGTTCTGGCTGCTGAAGGTCTCGGTGACGCCGAACGACCTGCTCTACACCGAAGGCGTGCGCATGTGGCCGTCGCGCACGAGCTGGGATCATTATGCCTTCGTGCTGCAGCACAGCGCCTTCCCGACCTTCTTCAAGAACAGCCTGATCGTTTCGGCTTCGACGGCGGTGACCGTGACGATCTGCGCCTCGCTCTCGGGCTACGCGCTGTCGCGCTTCAATTTTCGGGCGAAATACTGGATTGTCGCGCTGATGCTGCTGACCCAGATGTTTCCGCTCGTCATGCTGGTGGCGCCGATCTTCAAAATCCTGTCGCCCCTGCATCTGACCAACAGCCTGACCGGGCTTGTCATCGTCTACACCGCTTTCAACGTGCCCTTCGCCACTTTCCTGATGCAGTCCTTCTTCGACGGCATTCCCAAGGATCTCGAAGAGGCGGCGATGATCGACGGGGCGACGCAATTCACCGCGTTTCGCCAGATCATCCTGCCGCTGACGCTGCCCGGAATCGCGGCGACACTCGGCTTCGTCTTCACCGCAGCCTGGAGCGAACTGCTTTTCGCACTGATGCTGATCAACGGCAATGACGCCGCGACCTTCCCTGTGGGGCTTCTCACCTTCGTTTCGAAATTCTCGGTTGATTTCGGGCAGATGATGGCGGCGGGCGTCATGGCGCTCATTCCGGCCGGCCTCTTCTTCCTGCTCATCCAGCGTTATCTCGTCCAGGGCCTGACGGCCGGCGCGGTCAAGGGTTAAACAGAATGGCATCGATCGATATCCAGAACATCCGCAAAGCCTATGGCCACGTGCAGGTGCTGCACGGTGTCGATCTCGACATCAGGGATGGCGAATTCGTCGTGCTCGTCGGTCCCTCCGGCTGCGGCAAGTCAACGCTGTTGCGGATGATTGCCGGGCTGGAGGAAGTCACATCAGGTGAGATCCGTATTGCCGGCGCCCGAGTGAACGAACTGCATCCCAAGGACCGCGACATCGCCATGGTGTTCCAGTCCTATGCGCTCTATCCGCATATGAATGTCGCCGGCAATATGAGCTACAGCCTGAGGCTGCGGAAGACGGCGAAGGAAAAGATTACCAGCGCGGTGGCGGCGGCCGCCGCCAAGCTCGGCCTCGACCCGCTGCTCGAACGGCGGCCGAAGGCGCTCTCCGGCGGTCAGCGCCAGCGTGTCGCGATGGGCCGCGCCATCGTGCGCCAGCCGAAGGCCTTCCTGTTCGACGAGCCGCTCTCCAACCTCGATGCGCGCCTGCGCGAGCAGATGCGCGCCGAAATCAAGAAGCTGCACGGCGAACTGAAGGCAACCTCGATCTACGTCACCCACGACCAGATCGAAGCGATGACGCTGGCCGATCGGATCGTCGCCATGCATGGCGGCGTCGTCCAGCAGGTCGGCAGTCCACTGGAACTCTACGACCGGCCAGCCAATCTCTTTGTCGCCGGTTTCATCGGCTCGCCGGGGATGAATTTCCTCGAGGCGAATTATGAGGCGGGCGGCGTGCGGCTGAAGGACGGAACGATCGTGCCGCTGGCAAAGCCGCTGCCGCTTGAAGACGGCGCGAAGGTCACGCTCGGCATCCGGCCCGAGCATGTGCTGATGACAAATGACGGAACCGGGCTTGCAACCGCTGTGGAGCTCGTCGAACCCACCGGATTCGGCATCATCCTGCACCTCGCGCTTCACGGCCTGCCGTTCAAGATATTCACGCTCGACCGCGAAGCTCTGAAGGCGGGGCCGAAGGTCAATGTCGCCTTCCCGCCGCAATATCTGCATGTGTTCGATGGCGAAGGACAACGCGTCGGTTGAGCGGTCGAGGATCAAAACTACTCCTCAGGGGGCCTATCTCCTGGTTCGTTCCCATCGCAGAAAGCATCCGGCGTGAAAAAGATCAATCAGATTCAAGGGGATGATCGAGACTCGGAAAACGCGTGAATCATTTTCGCTAAGCTATTGAAATTTGATTCGTTTTGATTCGGAACCAATCGTAAAGTGATTCGGTTGACTCGCACTGGTTGCGGCAGGAGCGCGTGCGAAATGGTTGCCCCGAGAGCGAATTGGAAAGGCTTTATCAAGTTCGGGGAAGTGGCTTTCCCGGTGGCGCTTTACACCGCCGCCTCCACATCCGAGCGGATCGCGTTTCACACCCTGAACAGGAAGACCGGCAACCGTGTGCGTCGAGAATTCGTGGACGGCGAGACTGGCGATCCGGTCGAGCGCGAGGACCAGGTCAAGGGTTTTGAGATCGAGGACGGTCGCTATGTCGTGCTCGAGCCCGAAGAGGTCGCGGCTGCCATTCCGGAAAGCGACAAGACGCTGAAGGTGGAGGCCTTTATTCCTTTTGAGGAGGTAGACGACGTCTATTTCGACAAGCCTTATTATCTGGCTCCCGACAAGATGGGTAGCGACGCTTTCAAACTCCTGAGGGATGGTATGGAGAAAGCCAAGGTCGCGGCCATCGCCCGGACGGTGCTTTTCCGGCGCCTGCGAACGCTTCTCATCCGCCCCCATGGAAAGGGGCTGGTTGGCTCAACCTTGAACTTCGATTATGAAGTTCGCTCCTCCGAAGCGGCATTCGAGGAGATGCCGGATCTCAAGATCGAAGGCGAGATGCTGGAGCTCGCCAAGCACATCATCAACACCAAGAAGGGTGAGTTCGACCCGAAGCAGTTCGACGACCGCTATGAAGCCGCCGTCGCCGAACTGGTGAAGGCCAAGATTGAAGGCCGCACCCTTCCGAAGAAAAAGGCGCCGCCGCCTCCGAAACCGAGCGACCTGCTACAGGCCCTGCGCGAAAGCGCCGGCATGGCGGCGCCGGCAAGGGCGAAGCGCACCGCTGCAAATGCCAATGCCGGGAAGAACAGGCAGAAGGCCGCGCGCGCGTCGGCGCCGAAATCGCGCAGCTCGGGCGGCGCTCACCAACGCCGCGCCGGGTGATCGGAGGCTTCCATGGCGATCCGGCCTTACTGGAAAGGTTACCTCAAACTATCGCTCGTCACCTGTCCGGTGCAGATGATGCCGGCCACCTCCGAAAATGAGAAGGTGCGCTTTCACACACTCAATCGCGCCACCCAAAACCGCGTCGTTAGCCACTATGTGGACGCCGTCACCGGCAAGGACGTGAAAGACGAAGACGAAGTGAAAGCCTATCAGCGCGGCGAGGACGAGTATGTCTTGCTCGAAGACGAGGAATTGGAGAATGTTGCGCTTGAAAGCACCAAGACGATCGATATCGAAGTCTTTACGCCGCGCAACAGTGTCGAATGGATCTGGCTCGACACGCCCTACTATCTCTCACCCGACGATCCGGTCGGCCAGGAAGCATTCTCGGTGATCCGCGACGCGATGGCGGCTGAGGACATGGTCGGCATCTCGCGGCTGGTGATCGCGCGCCGCGAGCGCGCCGTGATGCTGGAGCCTCGCGGCAAGGGCATCGTTCTTTGGACCCTGCGCTACGGCGACGAAGTGCGCGACGCTGAAAACTATTTCGATAGGGTGGACGATCAGCCGGCGGACAGCCAGATGATGCCGCTGGTGCAGCAACTCATCAAGAAGCAGACGCAGCACTGGAATCCGAAGATGGCCTCCGACCCGGTGCAGGATAGGCTGCTCCACCTCATCGAGGCCAAGAAGAAACAGATGAAAAAGCCTGTTAAAGCGAAACCCAAGGGCAGGGAGAAGGCAGAGCCGGCTCCCAGCAACGTCATCAATATCATGGAGGCGCTGCGCAAATCCGTCGATGCCGAAAACCGATCCGACAGGCATTGAGTGATGACCAGATCACGGCGCCCCTCCGCCCCCCTCCTTCGCGACTCCAGTTCTTCGATACAATCGCGACCTGTCCGTCGGCGTGATCCGGACCAGCCAAACCTGCCGTTCGATGCAATGCCGTCCAGAGTGGAGCCCTGCCTGGCGCTGCTGAAGCAGACGGTGCCACAAGGGCCGGATTGGCTTTATGAGGTGAAGTGGGACGGCTACCGATTGGCGCTCCACATCGAGCCAAAGGGCATTCGCATTCTCACTCGTGGCGGCCATGACTGGACCCGTCGATTTCCGACGATCGCCGCGCGGGCAAGAGAACTCGGTGTGTCGAGCTGCATTCTCGACGGAGAAGCCGTCGTCCTCGATGAAGAGGGTCGCTCGGACTTCGGAGCGTTGCAGCGCTCGCTCGGCGGCAGGGGCGGCAAGCGGATCTCGACCGAATCCATATTCTACGCCTTCGATCTGTTGTATCTCGACGGTCACGACCTGACGCGCACGGAACTGTCGGTGCGCCGTCATTTACTGGAAGATCTGATCCCCGCGGCCGACGGTGGCGCCATTCGGTTCTCGCAAGAACTGGATTTGGGTGGCGAGGAACTGCTCGAGCACGCATGTCGTCTGGGCATGGAAGGCATCATCGCAAAGCGCACGGACAGTCCTTACCGCAGTGGCCGCCTCGGGGATTGGCAGAAGATCAAATGTGTTCAGAGCGAAAGCTTCATGATCGTCGGTTACGAGGAATCCGCCAGCACCCGCGGCGGGCTCGGCAGTCTGTTGCTTGCGGGTCGAAAGGGTCACGACTGGATCTATGTCGGGTCCGTCGGCACGGGGTTCAATCGAACCGAGGCGGAATATTTGCGCAAGACGTTGAACCGCCTCCAAACGAAAAAACCGATCGTGCCGCTGAAAGGGAAGCGGCTTGTCTTTTCCCAGCCGACCCTCATCGCTGAAATCGAGTTTCGCGGCTGGACGCGTGAGGGCAGCCTACGCCACCCCTCATATAAGGGGCTGCGCGAGATCCAGGATAATGCTGCCGTCTTCGATATGGCTGATGGCCCGGCTGCGATCAGATGAAGTCGTTCAGGGCCGCGAGCTGCGCCCGCTCCTGGTCACGCGGCATGCTTGCCGGCGCGGCCGAGCTTCTTAATCGCCTGCTCCAAGGGACGCTGCCCCTCACAATAATCCTTCCAGGCGGACGACTTCGATAGCAAGGCAGGTACGGTTCGGATCGTGAACCTTTTAGGGTCGAGGTCTGATTTCACCTGCGTCCACGTCAGAGGCATTGATACCGTCGCACCGGGGCGGGCTCGAGGAGAAAGCGGCGCTACGGCCGTCGCCATGCGATCATTGCGCAGGTAATCGAGGAAAATGCGACCGCCCCTCAGGCTCTTCGTCATCTTGATAAGGTAGAGATCGGGGTTGTTTCGGGCCATCTGCTGGCAGACGTCATGCGCGAAAGCCTTTGCCTCGGGCCATGACAGCGGCTTGCGCTTATTGACCGCAAGCGGGGTCACGACATGCAGGCCCTTGCCGCCCGTCGTCTTGCAAAAGCTGATCAGTCCGAGGTCTTCCAGCCGATCGCGCATTTCGCGGGCAGCGGCAACGACCGTGGCAAAGGGAACGTCAGGCCCGGGATCGAGGTCGAATACCAGACGACCAGGAACTTCCGGTTGACCGGGTTCGCAGTTCCACGGATGGAGTTCGACCGCTGCGATCTGGGCGACCGCGGCAAGGCCTTCGATGCGATCGATCTGCAGGTATGGCTTTTTGTCCCCGAACACCTTGACCAGGTCGAGCAGGTTCGATTGTCCCGGCATCGCATGGCGCTGAAAGAACTGCTCGCCGCCAATTCCATCCGGGGCGCGGATGATAGAGCAGGGCCTGCCCTTGATGTGGTCGATCATCCAGTCGCCGACTGCCTCGTAATAGCCCGCCAATTCTTCCTTCGTGACCGGTTCGCTGCCGTTGGCATCCGGCCACAATGGTTTGTCCGGGTTTGAGATGAGCACTCCCATGACATCAGCCTTCGCACCCTTGCGGCGCGCCGGTGTTTGCCTGGCTCTCGGAACCGGCTCCGCGATGTCCGCTTTGGCGGGTCTTACTGGTGGCTCCGCCTCGACTTCCCGAGCAGGCTTATCTTCGCGCAATCCTTTGAAGGCTGCTTGGCGGACGAGACCGTCCGCGGTCCACCCCTCGAATTCGATTTCGGCGACAAGTTCCGGCTTTACCCAGACGACCTCGGCCTGCTTCTTCGGAGCACCGATACCCGTGAAGGGCGATCTCGCCGTCTCCAGCGCCTTCAGTTTCGGAAGCAACGTTTCGACTTTCTTGGCGCCGTAGCCGGTTCCGACACGGCCGACATAGACAAAATGATCGCCGCGAAAAACACCGGCGAGAAGGGAACGAAACCTGCCGTTGGTTTTGGCGTAGGCGCCGATCACCACCTCGTGCCCCGCCCGGCATTTCGACTTCGCCCAGCTTTCCGTTCGTCCGGATTGATAGGGGGCATCTGTCTGTTTTGAGATGATGCCTTCCAGCGAGAGCTTGCATGCCGATCTGAGGACGGCGTCACCGCCGGTCTCGAAGTGTTCGACGTAGCGGATCCGAGGATCGTTGCCGGCCTCGGTGAGGAGCTCCTGCAATCGCCTCTTTCGCTCGATCAGGGGCTTCGAGCGGAGATCCTCGCCGCCGTCATAGAGCAGGTCGAAGGCGAAGTAGACGAGGCTGGCGGTCTTGCCCTCCGATAGCGCCGCCTGGAGTGCCGCGAAGTTAGGCGCACCTTGCTCGTCGAGAGCGCAAATCTCGCCGTCGAGGATACAATCCGGAAGCCCAGACGCCGCCTCGGCGATTTCGGGGTACTTGGCCGTCCAGTCGAGGCCTTTCCTGGTCTTCAAGGTGACTTCGCCATCGAGCACGCGCATCTGAATGCGATATCCATCGAACTTGATCTCATGGATCCAACCGTCCCCGCCAGGCGGTCGCTCGACCTTCTCGCAGAGTTGCGGCGCGATGAAATCCGGAAGATCAACCGCCGTCGCAGTACCGGCGCGCTTTCCCGCGCTCGCCTCCGACTGCCGCTCCTCGGCGGCCAGTCCGTGATTGCTGTCCCAGACGGCGTCCGCCTGGACCTTGCCGCCCTCCACCATGAAGGGTTTCGGCTTGCGCCCCTTGCCGGCTGCGATCATTTCCATGCTGCGGCCTGAGGCCACGGAGGTGACGTTTTCTTCGAGGATGGAAGCACCGTTCTCGTCCACGGAGAACTCGTCGTGATGCTTGATCAACAGCCAATTGGTACGCTTGCTGCGCTCGCGATCGTTGCGCATGCGCACCAGCACGAAGCTCCCGTGCAGGCGCTCGCCTTCGAGCGTGAACTTGAAATCACCCTTGGAAAGCGCCTGCTCCGGGCTCTTCCTGCCCTCCGGCTCCCAATAGCCGCGATCCCACAGCATGACCGTGCCACCGCCATACTGGCCTTTCGGAATAGTGCCTTCGAAGTCGCCATAATCGAGGGGATGATCCTCGACCTCGACCGCCAGCCGCTTGTCGTGCGGATCGAGCGATGGCCCTTTGGTGACGGCCCAGCTCTTGAACACGCCATCGAGCTCGAGCCGCAGGTCGTAGTGCAGGCGTGTCGCATCGTGCTTCTGGATGACAAAGCGACGGCGGTTGCTCTGTTTGAGGGACCGCTCGCCGCTGGGCTCAGCGGTCTTCTGAAAATCGCGTTTTGATCGATAGCTTGATAGCTTGTCGCTGGCCATGGCTGTTCCCGGATATTCGGTCCTCAAACGAAATAGCGGCGATCGTTGTTCCAGCCGCAGAAGGCGAAGAAGATCGAGGTGCCTCGGCTTTTGAGCTGGCGCGGCTCCTCCCGGGGCCGCGCGATAGATATCTCGAAGTCCGGATCCCGACGTGACCTCCGCACGCTTGGCCCTTAGCGGAGTGCAGCGACACGCGTGGGCCGCACCGGGCGGCGGGTGGCCTGCACCTGCCAGGGAGCCACGACTGCCTGCATGCCGGCTTCGACGCACGCAGCCATGAAAGCCTCCCGCGCGATCAACGGGGCAATAACCCGGTTTAGAGCGCCGCGGCAGGTCTTGACCGCGCGCTGGTGGCGCTCCCCGTGGCCTAATGGCCATTCGTTTTCCAGGAAATCCAAGGCATCATAGACGCCGGTAAAAGTTCGTTCCAGGCCGCATTGCAGCCGGACCGTCACTGGACGAGTCCAGAGCACATCGTTCAGCGGCATTTTCTTCCTCCTTTCGATGCCAGCTTGATCCCCAAGAATATTGGAAATGGCCTCCGGCTGTTCAAGATCGCCGCGATATTCCGTTAATGGCGGTGTGTCGGATGCTGCCTAGAGGACAAATTCCGCCTGCCGCCGTCGGATGCAAGAGAAAGATTGCTACAGCTCCGCGGCTGGACGCTCGGGGAGCCAGGTCATCCCGGCTCCTCAGTGAAAAGCCGTCACAGCACCATCGCCGAGCGGAAAAATCTTTTGCCGCTTCGCCCGGGAGGGCTATATCCTCTGGTGATCTCACTGGACTGGATTGAAATGACCGACACCGTTCTCGACCGTTTTCTCCGTTATATCGTTATCGACACCCAATCCGATCCCTCTTCATCGACGCAGCCGACCACCGAGAAGCAGAAGGATCTCGGGCGGCTGCTCGTCGGTGAGCTGCTGCAGATTGGGCTCTCCGACGCCCATCTCGATGAGCATGGCTATGTCTATGCGACCATTCCGGCCAATAGCGACAAGACGGTGCCGGTCATCTGTTTCTGCTCGCATATGGACACGGCGCCCGATTTCAGCGGCACCGACGTCAAGCCTCAGATCGTCAGGAATTATGCGGGCGGCGATATCAGGCTTGTCGGCGATTCTAGCCGGGTGATCCGTGTCGCCGAGCATCCCGAGCTCAGCAACCAGATCGGCAACGACATCGTCACGACCGACGGAACGACATTGCTCGGCGCCGACGACAAAGCGGGATTGGCGGAAATCATGACTGCGGCCCAGATTCTGGTCGACAATCCCGATATCCGGCACGGAACGATCAAGATCCTGTTCACGCCCGACGAGGAAGTCGGACGCGGCGTCAACAAGGTCGACCTGGATAAACTCGGCGCGAACTTCGCCTATACGATGGACGGCGAGACGGCGGGTCACATCGAGGACGAAACCTTCTCGGCAGACGGCGTCGAGATCGGCATAACAGGCGTTGCGATCCATCCGGGCTTCGCCAAGGACCGCATGGAGAACGCCATCAAGATCGCCGGCGCCATCATCGACCGGCTGCCGAGGGACGTGGCGCCGGAGACGACGGAAGGCAAGCAGGGCTTCATCCATCCTGTCGGCGTCACCGGCTCGATGGAAAAGGCGTCGCTGAGCTTCATCATTCGCGACTTTACCGACGAGGGCCTCGTGCAAAAGGAGGCAATGCTCGAAACCATCGTCAAGCAGGTGATGTCAGCCTATCCCGGCTCAAGCTACCATTTCCAGGTGACGGAACAATATCGCAACATGAAGACGGTGCTCGACCGCCATCCCGAGATTGTCGAGAACGCGCTTGAAGCCGTGCGCCGTGCCGGCATGACGCCGGTGCGCGGCAGCATTCGCGGCGGCACGGACGGATCGCGGCTGTCCTTCATGGGGCTGCCGTGCCCGAACATTTTTGCCGGCGGCCATGCCTTCCACTCGCCGCTAGAATGGGTGAGCCGCCAGGATATGGAAAAAGCGGTCGCAACGATCGTGGAGGTTGCGAAGATCTGGGAGGAGCGCGCCTAAGGCGCTCTTCCCACTTGAACGAAATACAGGTTATCCGCCATTTACCGGGATCTCGCCGCGCAGCATCACGCTGTCATAGGCGGGACGGGGCGTCGGGATCGCGATCCGCATTGCCGGCTCGGGCGCAGGCGCGGTTTCCGGCTGGGTCACCGGAGCCGTTATCAGCATTGGCGCCGTGCTCGCCGTCGCCATCGGATCGGGCGCCGGCAGAGGAACAGGAACGGCCGAGGGTATCAGCGCCTCGAACTGCGGCGGCAGCATGCTTTCGCCGGGCACATAATTCATCGCCACCTCATAGGAAGGCAGCGGCGGCGGCGTTTCGAGCATGCCGTTGGAATCGCGCTTCTCGTAGAAGGCGTTGCCGCCGGCGACCGTCACATAGTGCATGTTGTCGTAGGGAAATTTCAGACCGTCGGTGTGGAAGAACATCGCGTCCTTCACGGCCGGATGGCGCGCACCCTTCAGGAGGATCGCATCGGCCGCGGTGGCGAGTTCTGGCTCGGCCTGCGGCTTGACTTCCCGCGTCATGACCCCAGGCGCAAACTGCTTCTCCTGAGCGACAACACCGCAGATCGACGGTGGGTAGGCGCCCGACGTCAGCCTGTTCATGACGACGGTGCCGACGGCCAGATAACCATCCTCGTCGGAATGCTGCGATTCGAAATACATCGCGCGCTTCAGGCAGTCGCGATCCTTCGCGGTATAATTGAAAGTGACTTTCGCCGCTTGAGCTTGTTTTGTCTTTGCCGGCGTCGTCGCCGGCTTTGGTGTTGTGGTGCAGCCTGCGGCCGCCAGTCCTACGAATAAAATCCCGACCAGGGATTTTCCAAAGGAAATCTCCGCCCTCAACGCCAGGTGCCTCCTATGGGATTAGTCCAGCCCTTTATGATTAACGCGAAAAATCTTTTACTCGTCATATGACTGAAATACAAACAACCAGAGATCACAAAAGGCCTTAGAGACTCTCGCCGGGTGCGATTCCGGCGATTAGCCTGCGGCCGTCTGCTGCATAATCCCCAAAAATTAAGGAATTATGCACCAAGTCAAGCTGTTAGAGAGCCTGCTGCCCGTCGGAAAGGACGCTGAAATTCGAATCAGCTGCGAAACAGCTTCCAGCGAGTGGGCTTGAATGCCACCCGGTTCCGGTCGAGCCTGTCGGCCTCGCTCGGCGGCAATTCGATTTCGATGTGCGGGCGGTCACTGCCGATATCGAGCTCGATATGACGGGTGCCGGCCACGCGGCGGCTGGAGACCGGTTGGCCGGCAATACAGTTTTCCGCTGATTCGCAGAGCCTGACGTCATGTGGGCGGAAGTAGAGCTGCGCCGGTCCGTCCGGCTCGCCCTCGGCATTCAGGCCGAGCGAGCGGCTATCGAAGCGGATGTCGCCGTCGGCGATTTCGACCTGCAGGCAGTTTGATTGCCCGATGAAGCCGAAGACGAAGGGAGAATTCGGATAATCGTAGACTTCGTCGGGCGTGCCGACCTGCTCGATCGCGCCCTGGCTCATGACGACAACCCGGTCGGCGAGTTCCAGCGCCTCGTCTTGGTCGTGGGTGACGAAAACGGTGGTGTGGCCGGTACGGTCGTGGATCTCGCGCAGCCATTTGCGCAGATCTTTGCGCACCTGAGCATCCAGCGCCCCGAAGGGTTCGTCGAGCAAGAGCACATTCGGCTCGACGGCCATGGCGCGGGCGAGCGCCACGCGCTGACGCTGGCCGCCGGAAAGCTGGGCAGGATAACGCTTTTCAAGGCCGGACAATTGGACGAGGTCAAGCAGTTCCAGCGCCCGTCGGCGGATATCAGGCTTCGCAGGCCGCCGCGCGCCCTTTCTGACCCTCAGGCCGAAGGAGACGTTGTCGAGCACCGTCATGTAGCGGAAGAGGGCGTAATGCTGGAAGACGAAGCCGATATTGCGCTGCTGCACCGATTTTTTCGAGGCATCCTCTTCACCGAAGAAGATCTGTCCCTCGGTCGGGCTTTCCAGGCCGGCAATCAGCCGCAGCAATGTCGTCTTGCCGGAGCCCGAAGGGCCGAGCAGTGCGATCAGCTCGCCGGAGCGGATGTCGAGCGAGACATCGTGGAGCGCCGGAAAACGATCGAATTCCTTGCGGATGTTTTGAACGCGTACTTCCATTCCAGATCCTTCAGTGCCGCCGGCTGGCGGAGATTTCAGCGCTGTAGCGCATTTCCAGCAGCGTCTTCAAAACAAGAGTTACGAGTGCGAGCAAGGCCAAAAGTGTGGCGACGGCAAAAGCGCCGGTGAAATTATATTCGTTATAAAGAATTTCGACCTGCAGCGGCATGGTGTTCGTCTGGCCGCGGATGTGGCCGGAGACGACAGAGACGGCGCCGAATTCGCCCATGGCGCGGGCGTTGCAGAGCAGCACGCCGTAGAGCAGGCCCCATTTGATGTTCGGCAGCGTCACGTGCCAGAAGGTCTGCCAGCCGCTGGCGCCGAGCGACAGGGCTGCCTCCTCGTCGGCCGTTCCCTGCTCCTGCATCAGCGGGATCAGCTCGCGGGCGACGAAGGGGAAGGTGACGAACATCGTCGCCAGGATCAGCCCCGGCACGGCGAAGAGGATCTTGATGTTGTTTGCGCTGAGCCAATGGCCGAGCCACGTGTTGGCGCCGAACAAGAGCACGAAGACCAAGCCTGATATCACGGGTGAAACCGAGAAGGGCAGGTCGATCAGCGTCGTCAGGAATGCCTTGCCCTTGAACTCGAACTTGGCGATCGCCCAGGCGGCGGCGACCCCGAAGGCGAGGTTCAGTGGTACGCTGATGCCGGCGACGACGAGCGTCAGGCGGATCGCCGAGAAGGTCTCTGCATCGCCAAGCGCCTCGAGGAAGGGGCCGGCACCTTTGCGAAAAGCCTCGACGAAGACGGCGGCGAGCGGCAACAGCAGGATTAGCAGCAAGAAGAGCAGCGAAATGGCGATCAGCGTGTAGCGCGCCATTCTGTGTTCGGTGGTCACCGAACGCAGTTTCGCGGGTTGAACAGTCGCATCAAGCGCCATAGCCGTACCTCCGCCTGCTCCAGCTCTGGATGAGATTGATGACGAGCAACAGGGCGAACGAGATCACCAGCATGATCGCCGCGATGCCGGTCGCTGCCGCATAATTATACTCTTCGAGTTTGATGACGATCAGCAGCGGTGCGATTTCCGATTTGAACGGCAGGTTGCCGGCGATGAAGATGACCGAGCCGTATTCGCCGACGCCGCGGGCAAAGGCGAGCGCGAAGCCGGTGAGCACGGCCGGCGCCAGCCCCGGCAGCAGCACGCGGAAAATCGTCTGGAAGCGGTTGGCGCCGAGCGTTGCCGCGGCCTCCTCTACCTCCTTGTCGATTTCCTCCATGACAGGCTGCACGGTGCGCACCACGAAGGGCAGGCCGACGAAGATCAGCGCCACGACGATGCCGGCCGGGGTGAAGGCAATCTTGATGCCGAGCGGTGTCAGCAACTGGCCAACCCAGCCGTTCGGCGCGTAGAGCGCCGCCAATGCAATGCCGGCGACGGCCGTCGGCAGCGCGAAGGGCAGGTCGACCATGGCGTCGATGACGCGCTTGCCGGGGAAACGGTAGCGTACAAGCACCCAGGCGAGGATGATGCCGAAGACGGCGTTGATGATCGCAGCGATGAAGGCGCTGCCGAAGCTGATGCGCAGCGCGTTCAATATGCGCGGATCGAACGCGATCGACCAGAATTTCTCCCAGCCGAGCGCGCTCGACCGGACGGCAAGGCCGGAGAGCGGGATGAGGATCAGAAGGGTGAGCCAGGTCAATGTAAGACCGAGCGCCATTCCGAAACCCGGAATGACGCTCGGCCGCTTGAACCGCCACCGCGTGGGGCTATGTGCTTTCATGAAGTCTATTATTGGGCCGGCTTGTAGATTTGGTCAAATACCCCGCCATCGCCGAAGAATTTCGGCTGGGCTTGCTTCCAGCCGCCGAAGTCGTCGATGGTGGCGAGCGTCAGCTTCGGGAAGCGGGCGATATCGGCCGGATCGGCGGCTTCAGGCTTGATCGGCCGGTAGTAGTGCTTTGCGGCGATCTTCTGGCCTTCATCCGAATAGAGGTAGTTGAGATAGGCTTCGGCGACCTTGCGCGTGCCCTTCTTGTCGACATTGCCGTCGACGACGGCGACCGGCGGGTCGGCGCGGATTGAGAAGCTCGGCGTCACGATCTCGAACTGGTCAGGACCGAGTTCTTCGAGCGAAAGATAGGCTTCGTTTTCCCAGGCGAGCAGCACGTCGCCGAGGCCGCGCTGGACGAAGGTGGTCGTGGCGCCGCGGGCGCCCGTGTCGAGAACAGGAACATGCTGCAGCAGTTTCGTCACATATTCCTGCGCTTTGGCATCGTCACCGCCATTGGCCTGCTTGGCCCATGCCCAGGCTGCCAGGAAGTTCCACCGTGCGCCGCCCGAGGTCTTCGGGTTCGGCGTGATGACCTGCACGTCATCCTTGACTAGGTCGCCCCAGTCCTTGATGCCTTTCGGATTGCCCTTGCGGACGAGGAAGACGACCGTCGACGTATAGGGCGTCGAATTGTTGGGCAACTTGGTCTTCCAGTCGGCCGGGATCTTGCCGGTTTTCTTGGCGATGGCGTCGATATCGCCTTCGAGGGCCAGGGTGACCACGTCTGCGTCGAGACCGTCGATGACCGAGCGGGCCTGAGCGCCGGAGCCGCCATGCGAGGCCTGGATCGTCACGGTTTCACCCGTATCCTTCTGCCACTTGGCGGCAAAGGCAGCGTTGAAATCCTTATACAATTCGCGAGTCGGATCATAGGAAACGTTGAGAAGCGTTTGATCGGCGAATGCCGGAGCGATGCCCCCGATCGCGAAGCTGCCTGCCATGACCGCGGCTGCGATGAGCCGGGTGAACCGTCGTGTCTGCATTGAGGAACCCTCTCCTGTTTGTGTCATAACTCTATCAAGTCAGTCGTATAATGAAACAAAGGTTCTTCCGGTTCCGGCCTTGGCGTTAGAATGTCATTCCATTTCGAGGCTGATTTGGAAATGGGCGTGCCGAAGTTGGCCGCGGCCAATTGGTTTGGCCCCGACCATGTCGCAGACCGTGTTTTTTTGGCCACAGTTCTTCCACGAAAGCGCCATGGTGATGCCGATTTTTGCGATGGTTTTGCCGCGATGACACTTGCGGATTCCTATATGGCATCCGTGCGGTCGTGTTCACCGGCCGCTACGTGGGGGCATCCCTTGAAATGCGCCTCACAATTCAAACCTGTTAGGGCCATTCAAAATGAATATCAGGACTATCCTTTTTGCCTCCGTTGCCGCCCTTGCCGCGGCCTCCGGAGCACGCGCTGCCGACGCCATCGTGGCGGCAGAACCCGAGCCCGTGGAATATGTTCGCGTTTGCGACGCTTACGGGACCGGCTATTTTTATATTCCGGGAACGGAAACATGCCTTTCGATCGGCGGTTATATCCGTACCGAAGTGCGCTTCGGTGACAATATTGCCGGCGATTCCGACGTAAACTTCTGGACTCGCGGTCAGGTCACCTTCCAGGCCAAGAACGATACCGAGTACGGCACGCTCACCGGCGTCCTGACGCTGCGTTACAATGTCGACAACGCCTCCGATCAGGAAGCGCTGCTCGATGAAGGCTATATCGACATTGCCGGCTTCCGCGTCGGTAAACTCTATAGCTGGTGGGATGACGACATGAGCGGCGAAACCGATACGCTCGCCAGCAACGAGACCACCCATAACTCGATCCGTTATCAGTACGAGAATGGCGCTTTCGCCGCCGGTCTCTCGGTCGACGAGCTGGAAGAAGACTATGCCACCAAGCCGGGCGAAGGCCCGAACAATTTCGGCGTCGCAGGCCAGGTCTCCTACAAGGCCGGCGCCATCAGCGCTTACCTGCTTGCCGGCTATGACACCGACACCAGCGAAGTCGCCGTCCGTGGCATCGTCTATGCCGACATCGGCCCCGGCACCCTCGGCATCGCCGGTGTGTGGGCCAGCGGCGCCAACTACTACTACGAAGAGTCCGAGTGGACGATCGCAGCAGAATACGCCTTGAAGATCAACGACAAGTGGAAGATCACTCCCGGCTTCCAGTACTTCGAAAACATCGCTCTCGAGGCTGACGGCAATGGCTTCACCGGCGGCAGCGCCTACACAACAGGCGTCACGATCGACTACCAGATCGTCGAAGACCTGCGTTCGAAGCTGAGCGTGCAGTATCACGATGAGGACGAAGGCGACGACGAAGTCTTCGGCTTCCTGCGCTTCCAGCGCGATTTCTAAGATCGTCTCATTGCAGACGAGCGGGCGCGGCCTTCGGGCCGCGCCTTTGTTACACCTGTCAATCGGCGATGAAATCGGAATAGAATTCTTCGGCCGTCCTTGCCCTGCGCATGGCGGCGAGTACGCCGTCCGATTGCAGCCGCCGCGCGATGGGCTGACAGCACGTTCAGATATTCGCCGCGGTTGTTCTCTCCGAAAAGCAGCACCACGGCGATGTCGGCCGGGATATCGTCGATCGCCTCGAAATCCAGCGGCCGGGAAAAGCGGAGGAGCAGACCGCGCGGGGTGCTCATGCCGTCGATCGCCGCATGCGGAATGGCGATGCCGTTGCCGATCCCGGTGGAACCAAGCTTTTCGCGGGCTTCGAGCGCCTTCAGGATGATCCGCGCGTCGACAGAAAAGGCCATGGCCGCCTTGTCCGCAATGGTCTGCAGCGCCCGCCATTTCGTCGGAGCCGACACGCCGATGAAAGTGTGTTCCGGCCGGATGATGTTGGGAAGGTTCATGTGATTCTCTATATAGTCGGCTCGAAGGTCGGCAACGGGGAAGGGGAGGGATGTCAGTCCGGTTCTCTGAGCCGGTAGCCGACGCCAGTTTCGGTGGTAATATAGTGCGGCTGATCCGGAATTTTCTCGACCTTTTGCCTGATCTGTCTGATGTAGACGCGCAGATATTGCACATCAGCCGCCGGCCCCCATACCTGCTTCAAAAGAAACTGGTGTGTCAGCACCTTGCCCGCATGCTGGACGAGCACGCGCAGAATGTCGTATTCCTTCGGCGACAGTTTTAGTTCCTCGCCGTCGACCTTGACGATGCGCTTGACGAGGTCGATCGACAGCCCGCCGGTCTGGAAGATCGCCCTTTCTCCCTGCTGCTGCAGCCGGTGGCGCAACGCCACGCGGATACGGGCGCCGAGCTCGTTGATTCCGAAAGGCTTGGTGACGTAGTCGTCGGCGCCGCTTTCCAGCGCCTTGACGATGCCGGCCTCGTCGGTGCGGCTGGAGAGGATGACGACCGGCACGGAAAGCCCTCCGTCGCGCCATTCCTGCAAGAGGTCATGGCCCGGCGTGTCGGGCAGGCCAAGGTCGAGCACGACGAGGTCGGGCATGTCGTCGGCGACCGACTGGCGGGCGCTTTCGGCGTTCGGCGCCTCCCGCACCTCGTAGCCCTGCGCGGTCAGGCCGACGCGGAGCAGCTTGCGGATCGGCGGCTCGTCGTCGACGACGAGGATTTTGACGGCTGAACCTGTCATTTGAGTTCATCCAGTTTCGGAATGTCGTTGGGTTTCGGCAGCCGGATGGTAAAGACGGCGCCCGGGCGGCCCCTCCGGTTGCCGGCCGTGATCGTGCCGCCCATCGCCTCGATGAAGCCGCGACAGATGGAGAGACCTAGCCCGGTGCCGGCGCGCACCTGGTCCCCCTTGCGCACCCGGTAGAAAGTGTCGAAGACGCGGGCAAGGTCGGCCGGCGGGATGCCCGGGCCCTCGTCCGAAATCTGCACGACGACATTGTCGGCATCGGCCCAGCCTTCGATTTGGATCACCGATCCCTCGGGCGCGTATTTGGCGGCATTGTCGAGCAGGTTGAAGATCACCTGCTCGAACAGCACCGGATCGACCCGCACCATCGGCAGCTCGGCGGGAATGCTCATCTCGGTCTTGTGGTGCTCGAGGATCTTTGCGGCGCGGGCCAGCGCCGTGCCGACGATATCGCCGGCATAGTGCAGCGCAGAGTTCGGCTCCATCGCGCCGGACTCGATCTTGGTCATGTCGAGCAGATTGGCGATGAAACGGTTGAGACGCTCGGATTCGTCGACGACGGTGGACAGCAGGTCGCTGCGGTCCTCCTCCGGCATCGAGGCGAAATAGTCGCGCAGCGTGCCGGCGGCGCCGAGGATGGCAGCAAGCGGCGTCTTCAGATCATGGGAGATCGAGGTGAGCAGGGCCGAGCGCAGCCGGTCCGCCTCGGCCGCAAGCCTTGCCCGATCGACATCGGCCACGAGCTGGACGCGTTCGATGGCAAGGGCGGCCTGGTCGGCCAGCGCATCGAGCAGCCGCTGCTGCTCGGGCGTCAGCAGCGGCCCGTCGCGGCGGTCGCTATCGAGGCCGATGACGCCGACGGCGGTGCGCCCGGTTCGGAGCGGCACATAAAGCCGCTTGGCGCCTGGCAGGGTATCGGCGCCGCGGCCGGCGGCGTGATTGTGCTCCCAGGCCCAGCCCGCGGCGGCGATATCGGCATCGTCGAGCGTGTCGTCGGGCGGATAGCCGGCCTTGACGGCGATGCTGCCTTCCTCGGGCAGCAGCAACACGACGCGAACCTTCAGCATCGAGGCGAGCTGGAAGGCGGTCGCCCAGAGCACGTCGTCCAGCGTACCGGTGCCGGCGAGTTTTTTCGAGAAGAGATAAAGATCTTCCGTTGTGCGCGCCCGCTGCCGGGCGGCGGCAGCCTGGCGCTGCACGGTCGCGGTCAGGTTGCTGGCGATGATGGCGACGCCGAGGAAGAAGAAGAAAGCGAGCACGCTTTCCGGATCGCTGATCGTCAGCGTGTAGCGCGGCGGCAAGAAGAAGAAGTTGAAGGACAGCGCGCCGAGAATGCAGCTGTAAAGCGCCGGCCGCAGGCCGTGGAGGACGGCGGAGGTCAGCACCGCCATCAGAAAGACCAGGGCGAGGTTACGCACATCGAGCACCTGGTCGAGCACGATGCTGACGCCGAGCGCGATGGCGACATAGACGGTCGCCAGCAGATAGGCCCTGATATCCAGTTGCGGCGCGACGGCGGCGGCCTTGATGCCACGCGCGGTGGTGCCGTCCTTCTCGGTGCCCGATATGACATGGACGCTGATCTCGCCGGTCTTGCGGATCAGCTCATCGGTGACCGAGCGGCCCCACCAGTCGCGCCAGGTCGGCTTCTTCGGCGCGCCGATGACGATATGGGTGACGTTGTTGGCGCTGGCGTGGCGAACGAGTTCTTCGGCCACCTCGCGGCCGGGAATGGTGATCGCCTCGCCGCCGAGCTGTTCGGCAAGCCGCAGTGTGGAGGCGATCGTATCGCGCTCGGCTTCGCTAAGGTTGATCGAGCGGTTGGTCTCGATATAGACGGCGGCCCAGGGTGCCCGCAGCCGCGAAGCCATGCGGGCGGCGTAGCGTACCAGCGAGGCGGAGCGTGGGTGATGGTCGATGGAAACGAGGACGCGTTCGCCCGCCGCCCAGGGGCCGGCGATGGCATGAGCCTGCATATGGGTCAGCAGCTGGTCGTCGACGCGCTGGGCGGTCTTGCGCAGCGCCAGTTCCCTGAGCGCCGTCAGATTGCCCGGCGTGAAATAATTAGTCAGCGCCCGCTCCGCCGTTTTCGGCATGTATACCTTGCCGTCATGCAGCCGCTTGATGAGATCGTCCGGCGTCAGATCGATGATTTCGACATCGTCGGCCAGGTCGATGATCGAATCCGGCACCGTCTCGCGCACGCGGACGCGGGTGATCTGCGAGACGACGTCGTTGAGGCTTTCGACATGCTGGATGTTCAGGGTCGTATAGACATCGATGCCGCGATCGAGCAATTCCTTGACGTCGAGGTAACGTTTCGGATGGCGGCTGCCCTCGGCATTGGTATGGGCTAGCTCGTCGACCAGCACCAGATCCGGCCGGCGGGCGAGGATGCCGTCGAGATCCATTTCCTCGAGCAGCCGGCCCTTGTAGTCGATTTCGACGCGGGGGATGATCTCGAAACCGGCGACGAGCGCCTCCGTCTCCTTGCGGCCGTGGGTTTCGACGACGCCGATGACGACATCGTGCCCGTCGGCGATCTTGGCGCGGCCGGAGATCAGCATTTCATAGGTCTTGCCGACACCGGGGGCGGCCCCCAGGAAAATCTTCAGACGGCCGCGCATCTCCGCCCGGGCTTTTTCGAGAAGCGCATCGGGCGAGGGCCTGCCGGCCTGGTCGCGATTGTCGTCTGGCATGCGTGTGGTCTTTCTGCAAATGCCTGTGCTTGAGGATGGGCGCTACGCCTCCTTCCTCATTCCTGTGCTCGTCACAGGAATCCAGCCACGCGAAGTCCTTCGCGTGAGTCTCCCGCGCCGCCGACGCGGCGCTGCTGGATCCCTGTGACATCCCTTGGGCGAAGCCCTGAGAGCACAGGGAGGAGGGAGAAGGAGAAGGCGGCACCCAGCCAACGAACATCACTCTGTCATAGAAGCATCAAGGCTCTGATTCAACGCTAGAACATTGACCGTGGGTTCGCCGAGAAGGCCGAGTTCGCGGTGATGAACGGCGCCGTCGACCAGCGCTTTCACTTTGGCCTCGTCAAGGCTCCGCGCCTTGGCGACACGGGCAACCTGGAAATAGGCGGCCTCCGGCGAAATATCGGGATCGAGACCGCTGCCCGAGGCGGTGACGAGGTCGGCGGGAACCGCCGCATTCGGGTTCTCCGCCTTGGCGGCCTCGTAGTCGCCCTTGACCCGACCGATCAGTTTCTGGCTGGTCGGGCCGAGGTTGGAACCGCTGGAGGCGGCGGCATCGTAGCCGTCGCCGGCAGCCGAGGGTCGGCCGTGGAAATATTTGTCGCTCGTAAAGGGCTGGCCGATCAGCGTCGAGCCGATCACCTGGCCGTTCTTCTCGACCAGGCTGCCGTTCGCCTGGGCGGGGAAGAGGGCCTGGGCCGCACCCGTCATGGCGAGAGGGTAGAGAAGACCGGTGATGACGGTGGTGGCGACGATCATGACGAACGCCGGGCGAAGATCTTTCAACATTGTTCCTATTCCTTAAGCGAGGCCGAGGGCGGCGACGGCCATGTCGATCGCCTTGATGCCGATGAAGGGGACGATGATGCCGCCGAGGCCGTAGATCAGCAGGTTGCGCGACAGCAGCGCGCCGGCGCCGATCGGGCGGTAGCGCACGCCCTTCAAGGACAGCGGGATCAGCGCAATGATGATCAGCGCATTGAAGATGATCGCCGAGAGGATGGCGCTTTGCGGCGTCGACAGTCCCATGACGTTTAGCACGCCGAGCTGCGGGTAGAAGGTCAGGAACATCGCCGGGATGATGGCGAAATATTTGGCGATGTCGTTGGCGATCGAAAAGGTCGTCAGCGCACCGCGTGTCATCAGCAGCTGCTTGCCGATCTCGACGATCTCGATGAGCTTGGTCGGATCGCTGTCGAGATCGACCATGTTGCCGGCCTCGCGGGCGGCGACCGTGCCGGTGTTCATGGCGACGCCGACATCGGCCTGGGCAAGCGCAGGGGCATCGTTGGTGCCGTCGCCGCACATGGCGACCAGCTTGCCCTTGGCCTGTTCTTCGCGCATCAGCGCCAGTTTCATCTCCGGCGTTGCCTGGGCGAGGAAATCGTCGACGCCGGCTTCGGCGGCGATGGCGGCTGCCGTCAGCGGGTTGTCGCCCGTGATCATCACCGTGCGGATGCCCATGCGGCGCAGCTCCGTGAAGCGTTCGCGGATGCCGCCCTTGACGATATCCTTCAGCTGGATGATGCCGAGCAGCCGGCCGTCGCGGGCGACAGCGAGCGGTGTGCCGCCCGATTTGGCGACCTCGTCGGCGATCGACTGCAGCTCGCGCACGACCTCGCTGCCGTTTTTCGAGGGGCTGTCACCGGCGACGTAGGCAAGCACGGTCTCGACCGCGCCCTTGCGGATAGAGGCGCCTTCGAGATCGACGCCGCTCATGCGGGTCTGGGCGGTGAAGGGGACGAAGGTCGCCTTGAGGCTCGCCATGTCGCGGCCGCGGATCGCATATTTCTCCTTGGCGAGCACGACGATGGAACGGCCTTCCGGCGTTTCGTCGGCAAGTGAGGCAAGCTGGGCGGCATCGGCGAGTTCCTGTTCGGAAACGCTGCGCACCGGGCGGAAGCTCGTCGCCTGGCGATTGCCGAGCGTGATCGTGCCGGTCTTGTCGAGCAGCAGCGTGTCGACGTCGCCGGCGGCCTCGACCGCGCGGCCGGACATGGCGAGCACGTTGAAGCGGACGAGGCGGTCCATGCCGGCAATGCCGATTGCCGATAGTAGCGCGCCGATCGTCGTCGGGATCAGGGTGACGAAGAGGGCGACGAGCACGATGATCGGGATCGAGCCGCCGGCATAGATGGCAAAGCTTGGGATCGTCGCGGTGGCAAGCACGAAGATCAGTGTCATGCCGGCAAGCAGGATATTGAGCGCGATCTCGTTCGGCGTCTTCTGGCGCTCCGCGCCCTCGACGAGCGAAATCATCCGGTCGAGGAAGGTCGAGCCGGCCGCCGCCGTGATGCGCACGCGGATCCAATCGGAGAGCACCTGCGTGCCGCCGGTGACGGCCGAGCGGTCGCCGCCGGATTCGCGAATGACCGGGGCGGATTCGCCCGTGATCGCCGCCTCGTTGACGGAGGCGACACCTTCGATCACTTCGCCGTCCGACGGGATGATGTCTCCGGCCTCGACAAGCACGATATCGCCGACCTTGAGGCTGGTGCCTGGCACCATGCGATAGTCGTTGCCATTATTGCCGGTCAGCAGCTTGGCCTGGGTTTCGGTGCGCGCCTTGCGCAGCGAATCCGCCTGCGCCTTGCCGCGGCCTTCGGCGACCGCCTCGGCGAAATTGGCGAAGAGCACGGTGAACCAGAGCCAGAGATTGATCTGGAAGGAGAAGCCGAGATTGCCGTTGCCGACTGCGAGGTCGCGCAGGAAGAGCACGGTGGTCAGCACCGAGACCGTGGCTACGACAAACATAACAGGATTTCTGGCCAGCGCGCGCGGGGCGAGCTTTTTCAAGGCGGCGCCGACGGCCGGAACGAGAATGCGAGAATCGATGATGCTCGCGGATTTTGCCTGGCTCATAAGAGACTCCAGCTTTGAAACGAGGATGGCGAACGAAACCTATGACGCAGGATCACGGCATCGCCTCAGAAAGTCTGGCCGGCGAGGCCGACGAGGTGCTCGACGACGGGGCCGAGCGCCAGCGCCGG